>NZ_JBFTOB010000018.1:0-134881 GCF_056397765.1 Caulobacter sp. 05L422
TCGGCCGACCGATCGCCAACACCCGGGCCTATGTGCTGGACCGGTTCCTGCAGCCGTGCGCGGTGGGGGTTGCGGGGGAGCTGTACCTGTCGGGTTCTGGCCTGGGCCGCGGCTATCTGGACCGTCCGGGGCTGACGGCCGAGCGGTTCGTGCCCTGTCCGTTCGAGACCGGTCGGATGTACCGCACCGGCGACCTGGTCCGCTGGCGCGCCGACGGYCAGCTGGACTTCCTGGGRCGGCTGGACCACCAGGTCAAGGTGCGCGGCTTCCGCATCGAACTGGGCGAGGTCGAGGCCGCCCTGCGCGCCCACCCCGCCGTCGCCGAGGCCGTGGTCGTCATGCGCGAGGATGCTTCGGGCTTCAAGCGACTGATCGGCTACGCCAGTCTCAAGCTCGACGCGGAGCGGCCGCCCACGGCGGATCGCCTGAAGCTTCGCCTGCAATCGCGGTTGCCCGACTATATGGTGCCGTCGAGCATCATTCTGCTCGACGCCTTGCCGATGACCCCGAACGGCAAGGTCGATCGCAAGGCCCTGCCGATGCCCATGCGGACGCTCGACGCTCAAAGCTATGTGGCGCCCCGCAACGAGAACGAGACCATCCTGTCGGACCTCTTCGCCGAAGCGTTGGGCCTGGAGCAGGTCGGCGTCACCGACAACTTCTTCGAACTGGGGGGGCATTCCCTTCTGGCGTTGCGGATTGTCACCGCCGCGAGCACGGCGTTCGCCAGGAACATCCCTCTGGCGGCCTTGTTCACCCATCCGACGGTCGCCGGTCTCGCCGAGTGGCTGACCAACAACGCCAGTGTCGCCACCAGCATCGAGTTGCGCGCGGACGCTGACAGCCGCGAGACCATCCTCTTCATGCCCGCCATGCTGGGGTTCGGGTCGTTCTACGGCCCTCTGGCGCAGGTTATGCGCACATCTGGTCGGATCAGCACCTGCCGGCTGCCCAGCCCGGACGCGGACGAGGCCCCGCTGACCAGCATCGAGGAGATCGCCGCCTATTGCCGCGACACCATGGTCGAGGACAAGACGCGCCGCTACACGCTGATCGGGTGGTCGTTCGGCGGCGTGATCGCCTACGAACTGGGCCGGCTGCTGCTGGCGGCGGGCGTGGATCTGCGGCGGATCATTCTCATCGACAGCTACCTGCCAACGCCCGACGCACCGGTCCTGGAACAGACCATCGACGAGTTTCGCAGGGCCATGCGTCGTGAACTGGGGGCGGACATGATGCGGGCGATAGACATCGACGCCTTCCACGCCAGCTATGCGGCGTCGCGGACCGCCCTGTTGGCCTACGACGCCGAGCCGTTCCAGGGACCGATCGCCGAGATCCGTGCTGAACGGAGCGCGCGCCGCCTCACCCAGCCCGGCGTGGTCGTAAGCCCCTTGCCGGGCGGCGAGGGGCGCGACGTCGTGGAAATCGCGGGCGATCACTTCTCGATCCTGGAGCCCGATCGGATCGAAGCCCTGGCGGCGGCCATCGACTCGCTGATCACCGTGCAGGTCGCTGAGATGGAGGCTGTCTAGCCACGTCCGCCTGCGTCAACTCCGCTGGGTGCTTCGCGTCCGGCGGATGGTCCCGCGAGGCCCTGGCTCAATGCTCGTCCGATTGTCTTGATCCTGATCCGGCCAGAGCGGAAGATCGATGGGCGTTTAACCTTTCGGCCGGCCGCGACGTATCTCCTTCCAGAGGCGCCCTGGGGGCGGCCTGGCGCTCTCCGCGAAGTCAGCCCCATGCTCGCCTCGGTGAGCATGGGTGACGCTGCCTATTCAGGCCAGCCCAGACGGCGTTACCGGTAGGTCCGCAAACCCCCCATCGCGGACCTTCACGGCTTCCTCTTCTGGCGCGAGCATCTAGAGAGCCATGGCGTACGTGTAGTTCTCAGTTCCTACCGCCTCTGCGCGCTAGCTCAGCTAACGAACGTCGAGTTCCTGGAGGTGCGCCAACGTCCGGTAATGGCGCGTTCCGAACCTCAAAAAGCCGGAAGCGTCCGTCGGTGAAGGCCATCTTCGCGCCCAATCCTAAAGCTTGGGACGCTTCTTGCCCTTATCGCGCCGTGGCGTACGAACGGCGGGAATATCGTAGAAATAGTTCTAACGCGTGTCCAACAGGGGGCGCCAACCGCCGGAGCGTTCGCGGGGTTTTCCAAAGTTTCCGGGAGTTTCCCTTTCTGACCTGAGCCCGGTAGCCCTGTTGCTTGGCGGAATCCGCGTTGCGCGCCCGTGAAGGGGCGCCGGCCCGATCGGCGATCGGTCGCCGGACGCCCTGGTCGGCAAAGGCCGAAAAAAAGGGCCGCTGAAGGCTGGCCCGCCCGGTTGTTTCGACGCGCGCCCCAGGGGCGGATTCGTCGTCAGCGCCGGTGCGAACCCATCCCGGCCATCGCCAACCTCGTGGATTTCCGCTCCGGCGCAGTGGATGCCGCGCGCGATGTTGGACCAGCTGCCCCTCGGTGAGGAGACGCCGCCCTGTGACGCGGAAACGCTCCGGCCAGGCGCGGATAACGCGCTCCGGGCGGTCCTGCGTGAGCCAGCCCGACGCGCGGCGACAATTGTGTGAGGGGGCTGGGGGGCGGCGGCGTCATTGGGCGGAACGGCGCGGCGCCGCGTCACATAAATGGAAGAGTTCACCATGGACAGACGCCGCTTTCCCCTTGCGACGGCTGCGCCCACGGCGGCCAGGCCCGGCGGCAATATCGACGTGCTGATCTCCCAACCGCAGCGCGACGCCCAGCGTCCCGCCGGGCGGTAGACAACGACGGGCCGGCCGTCGGGCGGGCGGCCTTGCTGGATTTCGAAAGGGTATGGGGTTGCACGAACAATGGGCCGAGACCCTGATGGGTCTTCTCGTCCTCGTCCTCGCGGTGGGGGTTCTGGTCTTCTCGCTGACCGTGGGCGGCGTGGGCAGCAGGCCGGGCGGCTATGAGGTCACGGCGAAGTTCGGCCAAGTCGGATCGCTGGCGCCGGGCGCGGCCGTCACCGTGGCGGGCGTCGAGGTCGGCACCGTTTCGGAAATCAGACTGGACCCCAGGACCTATCTGGCGGTGACCACGCTCAGCCTGGATCCGGACGTCAAGCTGCCCTCGGACTCCACCGCCAAGATCACCCGCGACAGCCTGCTGGGCAGCCTCCACGTGGCGATCACGCCTGGCGGCGCAACAGACGACATCAAGCCGGGCGGCGAGATCGAGAACATCCAGGGCGCGGTCGACCTGTTCGGCCAGATCGGTTCGGTTATGCGACCACAAGGCGGCGGATGAGGCGCGGCCGCCGCCCACGCTACGATCGCCGCGATCTTCAAACCGTTGCGCACCATCGGGCGCTCGACCCTGGGCGCGCTGCTGGCGGTCGGCTTTGCTTCTCAGAATCGAGCTTAGAACCGCAGCGCGATCGCATGCGGCTGGCGCGGGGTGATGACACTTTCGCGGGTGATCATGGCCTGGTTTGGGTCAACCTTAGGCTCGCTGGCTGTGGAGATTTGACCTCCAGTCCTGCGTTGATCAACCGCTCGTCCTCCAGCCAGGGCGACAGGACGCCGGGAACCGGCAGCGCGATCCTTGAGGCGGTCCATCAGCGCGCCGAGGGTGTCGCAGTCGGCGCCGACCAGGTCGTCGATCTCGATGCCGAAATGATCCTCGATCGCGACCAGCACCGCGTAGTAGGCCTCCAACGGAAGTCGCAAGTCACAGATTCTGGTCGAACGGTGCAGCTTGGACTGGGCCAGGCCCGCCTTGCTGGAGATCAGATAGGCGACATCGCCATCGGTCAGGAAGCCGTGAGCGAAGAGGGCGTCGTTCATGAGCGATACTCCGTGAGGCTATGCCCCAATGACGCCACGCAGCCATCGCCCACTCACCGAATTAATCCTTTGCTTTGGGGCGGCGGCTTTCCGGTTGCGTGGACCTCAATGGTCTGGCCCCATAGCCCTCCGGTCGGCCCTGGTGGGCGCTCGCAACATGATCGTGGAAGGTGATCGCGAAGCGTTCGCGTTCTTCGGGTTGCCGGTCAGCCGCATGCGCCGGTTTCTCTAAACAGACGGCCATAGTTGTGACATTTCGCCATGAACCTTTCACGATAAGCTTCACAAGAGGCGGCCTCTCGGACCGCGCCAGCCTGTTTGGATTCGCCGTGGTCCTGCTTCCGCCCGCACCTCATTTGACGTCCGCCTGAAGAGCCGCAGGTGCAGAGCCAATCGCCTCTTCTGGCGTCCTATCTTGAACGCCGCGACGACATGCGGCGGTTCTTCCTGGCCAAGCTGGGTCCCGACGCCGATGTCGAGGATCTCGTGCAGGACCTCTATCTGAAGGTCATCGCCCTGCAGGATGAACCGGTGAACAATCCGCCGGCCTTTCTCTACCGGCTGGCCTCCAACCTGATGCTGGACCGTCTGCGCCAGCGTCGCCGCGCCGGCGCGCGTGACGCCGACTGGCGCAGCACGCACCAGACCTCGGTGGGACCCGTGGATATCGCTGACGCGCCCGACGCGGAATCGGCCGTCATCGCGCGGCAGCGGCTGGACAAGGTGATGGCCGCCCTGACGACGCTGTCCCCGCGCACTCAACAGATTTTCAAACTCCACAAGATCGACGGCCTGTCGTACGCCCAAATCGCCGCCGCCTTGGGCATCTCCAAAAGCTTGGTTGAGAAGCAGATCAGCCTGGCCCTGAGCCATCTTCATTCCAGGGTGATCCGATGAGTGCGGCCAATCTGCATCACCGCCCCACAAACCGGGGAGGCGCTGGTTGGACGGCGACGTCGTTGCGAAGAGGCTGGCCCGCATTCGGCCGCGAAGCCTCAGGTGACCGCTCATGACCGCTTCTCCGATCGATCCGATCCGGCAGGCCGCAACAGACTGGTTCGCCCGCCTGCGCGACGACGCCGACCTCGACGCCTGGACTGATTTCCAGACTTGGCTCGAAGCCGATCCGGCCCACCGCCTGGCCTATGAAGACGTGGAGGCGCTATGGCTCGACCTGGAAGACCCGGCGGCCGAAGCCCTGTTGGCGACCGCCACCGCGACGCCTTCCACCCCCACCGACACCAAGGCGCTCGAGCCCAGATCCACGGTCACGGCCTTCAAGCCGCGCTTACGCCGCCCGGCGCCCTGGCTGATCGCCGGCGGCGCCATCGCCGCCAGTATCGCGGTCCTGCTGTTGGCGCCGAGATGGCTGCCCTCGGCCCCGACGGACTATGTCACCACCAAGGGCGAGGTGCGGGCGGTGACCTTGGCGGACGGCTCGCGCCTGACCCTGGGCGCCGACACGCGGGTCAGCGTCACGATGCGCGCCGGGCGTCGGGACGTCATCCTCGCGGACGGCCAAGCCGCGTTCGACGTCGTCCACAAGCCTGGCAGCCCGTTCGTGGTCGCCCTGGGCGATCAGCGGGTTCGAGTCATCGGCACCGAATTCAACATCTCGCGCCATGAGGGACGCACCGCCGTCACCGTGCGTCGCGGCGTCGTCGCCGTGGCGCAGGCGAGCGGCGGCGAGGTGCGGTTGACCAGAGGCCAGCAGGTTCTCCACACCGAGGGCACCACTGTCCAGGAGGTGCGCGGCGCCGACCCCGACGCGGTGTTCGCCTGGCGCGCTGGACGGCTGATCTACGACAACACGCCCCTGGCCGAGGTGGTCGCCGACTTCAACCGGTATGGAGGCGTGCCGATCCGCATCGATCCTAGCGCGGCGAACGTGAAGGTCAGCGGTGTGTTCCTCGTCGACGGACAGCAGGCCATGGTCGAGCGATTGGCGCAGTTCAGCGGGGTGGCTGTCGTCACGCGCCCGAACGAAATCGTTCTGAAGGGACAATGATCGCCAGTGTCGGTCATGGATTTCGTGAATCGGCCCGCGCTGCGATGGGCAGGTCTGTCCGCGCTTGTCGCTGCGTCGCTCAGCCTTGGACCCGCCGCTGAGGCCGCGTCGCCCGAGGTTCGGCTGCGGGTGGCGCGCAAGCCAGTGCGCGCGGCCCTGATTGACCTGGCGCTTCAGGCCGAGGTGTCGCTGGGCGGCAATCTCGACGTCTGTCGCGGAGAGAGCCCGACGATCGCCGGGCTTATGTCGCTGGAGACCGCCCTTTCTCGCATGCTGGCCGGGTCGGGCTGCACCTTCGCGATCCTGGATCAGCGCACCGTCGTGGTGCGCAGGGCCCTCCCGAAGCTCCCGTCGGTGGGCGCCTACCCGCCGCGGCCGGCCCCGCCGGTCGTGGCGGAGGCGGAGGGCGAGGTCGCGCTCGGAGAGGTCGTGATCACCGCCCAGCGCTTTCCCAACCTCCCAGGCCGGACCCCCTACGCCATCTCGGCGGTCTCCGGCGAGGCGATCACCCGCGAGCGCGCCTCCAGCTTGGCTGACATCGGCTTTCAGGTGGCTGGACTGACCACCACCAACCTGGGCCCTGGCCGAGACAAGATCCTGCTGCGCGGCCTTTCGGACGGAGCCTTCACGGGGCAGACGCAGTCGATTGTCGCCCTTTATCTTGACGAGGCGCCCATCACCTACAACGCGCCAGACCCGGATCTGCGGCTGGCCGACATTGAGCGGGTGGAAGTCATGCGTGGCCCCCAGGGCACGCTTTACGGCGGCGGCACGATCGGCGGGGTCGTTCGCCTGGCCACGCGCAAGCCCAATCTTGACGAGATCTCCGGTCAGGTCCTGGCGGGCGCCTCCGCCACCCGCCACGGCGGCGTGGGCGGCGAGCTGGAGGGGACGATCAATCTTCCGCTGCTGGCGGGAAGGGTGGCGATGCGGGCCGTGGGCTACGTTGAGAGATCGCCCGGCTATATCGACAATGCCGGGCCGGCGCGCAACGACGTCAACGCCTCCGAGCGGAACGGCGCCCGCCTGTCGCTTCGGGCCGTCCTGTCGCCCGCCTGGCAGGTCATGGCGGTGACCAACTACCAAGTGATCCACAACCACGACACCCAGTACGGTGTGGCGCGGTTGGGACCGTTGATGCGCGACAACGCCGTGCGCGAACCTCATGCCAACAGCTTCGACCAGTACTCGGTGACCCTGACGGGTGACGGAGACTGGGGCCGGTTGACCGGTTCAGTTTCGCACTTGGGTCACGACTTCTCCAGTCGCTACGACGCCACGAGCCAGACGGCCCTGTTTGGCCTGCCGACGGGCCCGGCCGCCTTCGATGATGCGCGGAGCACCGATCTGGTGGTCGGCGAGGTCACCTATGCCACGCCGTCCGGGCGGCTGCTGCATGGCCTTGTCGGCGCCTTCTTCTCCACCACGGAGGCCCGCTTTGACAGCGCCATGGCGACGGCCACGACGGGCGGGGCCCCTGGCTATCAGGAAGCGCGCATCGACGACATCCGCGAAGCCGCCGTCTATGGCGAAGCCACCTTGGACCTGCCGTGGAGCCTGTCGGCCACGGCCGGCCTGCGTTGGTTCGACTACCACTATGGTGTCCGATCCAGCGTCATTCAGGCAGGGGAGGCCCGCGCCTTCGCAGGCGAAGACGGCGAGCGCGGGGTCTCACCCAAGATCCTGGTCAGCTATGCGTCGAAGTCGTCGCTGTTGGTCTATCTACAGCTTTCTGAAGGCTATCGCCCCGGCGGATTCAACACCGGCGGCAGGGTCGGGCAGGTGTTTGGGAGTCCTGGCGCGCCGCAACGCCAGTACCGTCCCGACCAACTCTGGAACCACGAGGTCGGCGTCAAGCTGAAGGCTTTCGATGATCGCCTGCAGATGCGCGCCGCGGCCTTCTATGCCGAGTGGGATTCGATCCAGAGCGATCAGTACCTCGCGGACGGCCTGGGCTACACAGTCAATGTCGGCGACGGCGACAATACTGGCCTTGAAGTCGAAGGCGCCTGGCGCGCCAGCGATCACTTCGATCTAAGTTTGGCGCTCCTGGTCAACAATCCCAGTCTGTCGCGACTCAGCGTGGATCCGACGTCCGTCGCCAGCGCGGGCTTGGCGGGGGTTTCCAGCGGATCGGCCAATCTCAATATCGACTATCACCGACCTCTGGCCTGGGGCCCCACCTTGCGACTTCGCCTTCAAGCCGCCCACACGGGGCGCGCGCGACTCGGGTTGGATGAGGCCACCGGACGACACCTGGACAGCTACTGGACGACGGCGGCCAGCGCGGCGCTTGAAACCGAGCGCTGGACCCTTGCCGCCTATGTCGACAACCCCTTCGACAGCCACGCCAACACCTTTGCTTTCGGCAACCCGTTCGCCCCGCGCAGCGACCAGGCCATCACACCCCTGCGGCCCCGAACCACCGGCTTTCGGCTTGTGTCGCGGTTCTAGACCTGTCGCCTCGCGACGTTGCTGTCGGCGCCTCCAGGTTTTTCCCGAGCTCGCTGATCTCGTACTGAACAGGTACGGCAATGAGCTGATGACATGCCGGTTGATCAGCCTGGATGTAGGTTGCGGTCGCCCAGATCGTGCGGCAGTGGCCGGCGAACACCAGATGCGTCCGGTCGGCGAAGGTCGTGTTCCCAGAGCCGGCCCAAGGGCGGCTATTGGCGCTGGCGAGAACGTTCTTTATCGAATTGGAGTCCGGCGGGTGAGGCTAGGCCTCACTCTCTTGTTGCGTGCGATTTCTATAGAGAGCGACGGTCATGAAGCGTGAACGGGTCATCCTGGCGCTGGCGACGGTCTTGGTCGGCGGGCTGCTCGCGGGGTCTCTGGCCATGGCTCAGGCCAAGCCCGAGGACACCGAGATATGGAAGCCCTCGCCGGTGGTGGTCTCGCCGGCGAAGGAGGCTGGAGGTCCTCCGTCGGACGCCGTCGTCCTGTTCGACGGCGACGACCTGGACCAGTGGGTCTCGACAAAGGACAAGTCGCCGGCCGGCTGGACCGTCGCCAACGGCGTCATCACCGTCGACAAGGCGCGGGGCAATATCGAGACACGGCGGGCCTTTCGCGACTATCAGCTCCACCTGGAATGGCGCATCCCGGAAGCTATCGCCGGAACGGGTCAAGCGCGGGGCAACAGCGGTGTTTTCCTGGCTTCAACGGGGGCGGGCGATCAAGGCTACGAGCTGCAGATCGTCGATTCCTACGACAACCCGACCTATGTGAACGGCCAGGCCGCCAGCCTCTACAAGCAGCATCCGCCGCTGGCGAACGCCAGTCGGGCGCCGGGCGAGTGGCAGGCGTACGACGTGATCTGGCGAGCGCCGGTCTTTGGCGCGGATGGCGCGCTGGTGTCGCCCGCGACCGTGACGGCGCTCCATAACGGCGTGCTGGTGCAGGACAACGCCGTCCTGGCCGGCGAGACGGTCTATATCGGCAAGCCGGCCTACAAGCCCCACGGTCCGGCGCCGATCAAGTTGCAGGCCCATGGAGATCCCAGCGCGCCGATCAGCTTCCGCAACATCTGGGTCCGCGAGCTGCCGCCGCGGCCCTAGTCGGCGTATCTGGTCAACCGGGCGGCGGGGCCGTGCTCGATCGGACGATCAGCCGGTGGGGCAGGGTGACGTTCTGCAGGGCGCTGGCGCGGTCCGCCAGAATGTCGAGAAGCAGCCGGACCACCTCGTGGCCGATCTGCTCCATGGGCTGGCTGACCGTGGTCAGTTGCGGACTGAGATACTGGGCGAAGCGAATGTCGTCGAACCCGACGAGCGACACGTCCCGCGGGCAGTGGAGGCCGCGCCGACGGATGGCCTCGATCGCGCCCATCGCCATCTCGTCGCTGAAGCAGAAGATCGCCGTGGGCGGGGCGGGCTGGTCGAGCAGGTCGCCGGCCTGGCGCAGGCCGGACTCGATGGAGAAGTCGCCGATGGCCATGCGCAGCGCGCTGGCGCGCCCTCGGCGCTCAGCGGCCGCCAGGACGCCGGCCAAGCGGTCGCTGCTGATCGGGCTGACGAGCGGACCCGTCACGATCCCGACACGGGTGTGACCCAGGTCGTAGAGATACTCCATGACCTCGGCCGCGGCGCCTTCGTTGTCGATATGGGCGCTGGACACCGCAAGGCCCGGGCGGAATTCGCAGCCGTTGACGATTGGCGTCCGCGGCCCCTTGGCGGCGACCATTTCGGCCAGGACGTTCGGCAGGCGATGGCCCAGGAAGATCAGACCGTCGGCCTCCTTGCGCCGAAACATCGCCGCATACTGTTCCTCGCGCGCTTCCTCGTGGCGCGTGTCGCCCAGCAGAACCGAGTAGCCGGCCGCCATGGCGGCTTCCTCCACCCCGCGGATGACCTGCGAGAAGAAGGGGTTGGAGATGTCCGGCACGGTGACCAAGATCTTTTCGGTCCGCAGGGTTCGCAGGCTCTTGGCCGCGAAGTTCGGCTCGTAGCCGAGGCGGACGACCGCTTCCAGCACCTTGTTGCGGGTCGTTTCGAGCACCAGTTCGGGCGCGCTGAACACCCGCGAGACCGTCGCGGCCGAGACCCCCGCGTCTAGCGCAACTTCGTGAATAGTGGCCATCGGCGCGACACTGGCGGCAAGCCGGACCCTTTGCAAGGCGCGGCGCCTTGAAGTCGGCGGCGCTGGGCGGTTGCCGCTTTGACAGACCCCTGTTATCGATGATTTCGATTACATGAGCGCGGGAGCGGCCCAAACGGGCTGAAACCTGGCGCCGATGCTGGTCGGGGAGGCCAGAACCATGACGACGAGCTTGCGGCTCTTCCTGATGATGGTGCTCCAGTTGGCGATCTGGGGCGCCTGGGCGCCGAAGATCTTCCCCTACATGGGCATGCTGGGCTTCGCGCCCTGGCAGCAGTCGTTGGTTGGCAGTTCCTGGGGCGTGGCCGCCGTCGTCGGCATCTTCTTCTCCAACCAGTTCGCCGACCGCAATTTCGCGGCCGAGCGCTTCTTGGCGGTCAGCCATCTGATCGGCGGCCTGGCCCTGGTCGGGACGGCGTTCGCGACCAGCTTCTGGCCGTTCTTCGCCTGCTATCTGATCTTCAGCCTGGTCTATGTGCCGACCCTGTCGGTGACCAACTCGATCGCCTTCGCCAACCTGCGCGACCCGGCGGCCGATTTCGGCGCGGTGCGCATGGGCGGCACGGTGGGCTGGGTGCTGGTCAGCTGGCCCTTCGTCTTCCTGCTGGGCGCCCACGCCGGCGCCGAGCAGGTGCGGTGGATCTTCCTGGTCGCGGCGATCGTTTCGTTCGCCTTCGCCGGCTACGCCCTGACCCTGCCGCATACGCCGGCGCGCAAGGACGCGGCGGGGATCGACAAGCTGGCCTGGCGACGCGCCTTCAAGCTGCTGGCCACGCCGTTCGTCCTGGTGCTGTTCGTCGTCACCTTCATCGATTCGGTGATCCACAACGGTTACTTCGTGATGGCCGACGCCTTCCTGACCAACCGCGTCGGGATCGCCGGCAATCTGAGCATGGTGGTGCTGAGCCTGGGCCAGGTGGCCGAGGTCCTGACCATGTTCTTCCTGGGCCGCGTCCTGGCGCGGCTGGGCTGGAAAGTGACGATGATCGTCGGCGTGCTGGGCCACGCGGCGCGCTTCGCGGTCTTCGCCTTTTTCGCCGACAGCATCCCGGTGATCGTCGCCGTGCAGCTGCTGCACGGGATCTGCTACGCCTTCTTCTTCGCTACCGTGTACATCTTCGTTGACGCGGTCTTCCCCAAGGATGTCCGCTCCAGCGCTCAGGGCCTGTTCAATCTGCTGATCCTGGGCGTAGGCAACGTCGTGGCCAGTTTCCTATTCCCGACCCTGATCGGCCGCCTCAGCGCCGACGGCGCTGTCGACTACACCAGTCTGTTCCTGGTCCCCACAGGCATGGCGCTGGCGGCGGTGCTGCTGCTGGCCTTGTTTTTCCGGCCGCCGTCGCGCGGACCGGTCGCCGAAACCGACGAGTCGGAGGCCGTCGCCGCGGCCAGCCCGGCCCAACCCTAGACTTCAGCCAAAGGAAAGCCTCGTGCGCTCAATCGCTTACGAAACCCGAGCCGTTGCCGGCCTTTCCCGGCGCGGACTTCTGGCCGCCGGCGCGGCGGTGTTCGGCGCGGCTTGGGCCGGGGGTGCGGCCGCCGCCGAGACGCCGTTCTTCCAGCGCCACAAGCAACACGTCGGCATCCAGCTCTACAGCCTGGGGCCGGACCTGGCCAAGGCGCTGGACGCTCAACTGGCCACGGTCGCCAAGATCGGCTTCAAGTCGGTGGAGCTGGCCGGCTATCTGGGCCGCACGCCGGCCGAGCTGCGCGCCGCTTTCGACCGCGCGGGCCTGGTTTGCTCCAGCGCCCACATCTCGCCCAAGGGCGCCAACGGCTTCAGCGGCGACCTGGCCAAGCTGGCCGACGAGCTGCACGTGATCGGCGTGAAGTCGGCGATCATGCCGATCCTCTACATCCCCGACCGTCTAGGCGGCGCCGACCTGCGCCAGGCCGGCGGCCAGATGACGGCCGACGACTGGAAGTGGAACGTCGATTTCCTCAACGAAAAGGCCGCCGTGCTGAAGAAGTCCGGCATCGTCACCGGCTACCACAACCACAATTTCGAGTTCGCGCCCCTAAGCGACGGCAAGGGGGGAGACGCCACGGGCATGGAGATCCTGCTGAAGGGCACGGATCCGAGCCTGGTCACCTTCGAGATGGACGTCGGTTGGGTCACGGCCGCCGGCCAGGATCCGTTCGCGCTGCTGAAGGCGCATCCTGGCCGCTTCACCCAGATGCACGTCAAGGACATCAAACCGACCACCAAGGCCAATTTCGAGTTGCGGCAGGACCCGACCGAGGTCGGCAGCGGCATGATCGACTGGAAGAAGCTTCTGCCCGCCGCCTATGACGCCGGGATTAGGGGCTTCTACTACGAGCAGGAGCCGCCGTTCGCCCATGCACGGCTGGAATCGGCCAAGATCAGCTTCGACTACCTCGCCAAGGTCGTCGCCTGATGCCTCTGCGGATGGCCATGGTCGGCGGCGGTCCCGGTTCGTTCATCGGGCCGGTGCATCGCATGGCCGCCGAGCTGGACGGCCGCATCCGGTTGGTCGCCGGGGTGTTCAGTCGCGACCCGGCCAAGAACGCCCAGGCGGCCGCCGATTGGGGCGTGGCGCCCGACCGGGTCTATCGGGACCATCACGCGATGATAGCCGCCGAACGGGCGCGTCCCGACGGCGCCGAGCTGGTGTCCGTGGTGACGCCCAACCACCTGCACTTCGATATCTCGGCCGCCGCCCTGCGCGGGGGGCTGCACGTGATCAGCGACAAGCCCGCGACCCTGAATCTCGCCCAAGCTCAGGAGTTGGCCAGCGTCGTCGCTGCGTCCGGCAAGCTCTACGGCCTGACCTATACCTATACAGGCTATCCGATGGTCCGCGAGGCGCGCCAGATCGTGGCGCGCGGCGACCTGGGCGCCGTGCGCAAGGTCGTGGTCGAGTATTCCCAAGGCTGGCTGTCCAAGCCGCTGGAACGCGACGGCGACAACAAGCAGGCCAGCTGGCGCGCCGATCCCGCGCAGTCGGGCGTGGGCGGCTGCATCGGCGACATCGGCGTGCACGCCTTCAACATCGCCGAGTTCGTGACGGGCCGCCGCGTCGAGCGCCTGTGCGCCGACGTCGCCGCCGTCGTGTCGGGGCGTGGCCTGGACGACGACTGCAATGTGCTGTTGCGGTTCGCGGGCGGCGCGAGAGGCGTGCTGATCGCTTCGCAGATCTCGGCGGGCGCGCGCAACGGGCTGAGACTCAGCGTCTATGGCGAGACCGGCGGCCTGACCTGGTCGCACGAACGGCCCAACGAGCTGACCCTGGACTGGCTGGACGGACCAAGCCAGGTGCTGCACGCCGGCTCGGCCTATCTGGGCGCGGGCGCCCGCGCGGTCACGCGTCTGCCGACGGGCCACCCGGAGGGCTTCATCGAGGCCTTCGCCAACATCTATCGCGACTTCGCCGACGCCATCGACGGGCAGGACGGCGGGCTCGTGCCCGATATCGCCGAGGGCGTGCGCGGCATGGCCTTCGTCGAACACGCCGTGGCCGCCAGCCGGGCCGACGCCGGCTGGGTGGCGCTGCAAGGAGAGGGGCGATGAAGACGCTCAAGGGACCGGCCATCTTCCTGGCTCAGTTCATCGGCGCAGAGCCGCCGTTCGACAAACTGGAGACCATGGCCGCCTGGGTCGCCGATCTGGGCTATGTCGGCGTGCAGATGCCCACCGGCGGGGCGGACTCGTTCTTCGATCTGGCCCTGGCCGCCGAAAGCCAGACCTATTGCGACGATATCGCCGGGATGCTGGCCGGCCACGGCCTGCAGATCACCGAGCTGTCGACCCACCTGCAGGGCCAACTGGTCGCCGTCCATCCGGCCTATGACGAGTTGTTCGACGGCTTCGCGCCGCCGGAGCTGCGCGGCAAACCCAAGGAGCGCCAGGCTTGGGCCGTGGAGCAGGTGAAAGCCGCCGCCGTCGCCAGCCGGCGCCTGGGCCTGAACGCCCACGCCACCTTCTCCGGCGCCCTGGCCTGGCCGTATTTCTACCCCTGGCCGCAGCGGCCCGCGGGCTTGGTCGAGGAGGCCTTCGCCGAGCTCGGCCGTCGCTGGCGCCCGATCCTCGACGCCTTCGACAACGAGGGGGTCGACGTCTGCTACGAGATCCATCCGGGCGAGGACCTGCACGACGGCGCCAGTTTCGAACGCTTCCTGGACGAGGTCGGCGGCCACGCGCGGGCCAACATCCTCTACGACCCCAGCCACTTCGTGCTGCAGCAACTGGACTACCTGGGCTACATCGACCGCTATCACGAGCGGATCCGCGCCTTCCACGTCAAGGATGCAGAGTTCCGGCCGTCGGCCCAGTCGGGCGTCTATGGCGGCTATCAGGGATGGGCTGAACGCCCGGGCCGCTTCCGGTCGCTGGGCGACGGCCAGGTGGACTTCAAGGCGATCTTTTCCAAGCTGGCACAGTACGACTATCCCGGCTGGGCGGTGCTGGAATGGGAATGCGCCCTGAAGCATCCTGAACAGGGCGCCCGCGAAGGCGCGCCGTTCATCCGCGACCACATCATCCAGGTCACCGACAAGGCCTTCGACGACTTCGCCGGCAGCGCGCCCGACGCCGGCCGCAATCGGCGCCTGCTGGGGCTCTAGAGCCGCCGCCAAACCTCTGACGGAGTTCTGTCGATGAAGTTCCCGTTTAAGCTCGCTCCCATTCTGGCCGGGGCCCTCGTGGCCGGGACGGCGGCCAGCGCCGTCGCCGCGCCGCCGACGGGCCAGCAGGTGTTCGAGCAGCGTTGCTCGGTCTGCCACTCGGTTCAGCCCGCGCCCGGCAAGATGGGACCGCCCCTGGCCGGTGTGGCCGGCCGCAAGGCGGGCACGGGCGCCGGCTACGCCTACAGCGCGGGGCTGAAGGCCTCGAACATCACCTGGACGCCCGACACGCTGGACGCCTTCCTGAAGGCGCCGGCGAAGGCGGTCCCCGGGACCAAGATGCTGCTGGGCGCGCCCGATGCGGCGCAGCGGGCCGCCGTGATCGAATACTTGGGCTCGCTGAAGAAGTAGCGCCGACCCCGTGTCATCCTGGGAGCCTACGCCAGGCTTCCGGGGTGACACGGCCGGACGTCTAGCGCGCCGTCAGTTCTTGGATCTCGATGTCCTTGAACTCGATCGAATAGCCTTCGCTCTGCAAGGCGATATAGCCCTCGGTAACGGGCTGAGCGCCGCGCGCGAGGATGTAGGGCTTGGCCCCGCCTGCGACGGTGTCGTCGGGATCGAGCGTCAGCCCGGCGTAACGGTGCACGACCGCGCCGTTGATCTTCTGAAGCACCTCGCCGCTGGGCAGGACATCCAGCTCGACCTTGGTCCAGGTCCCGTTGGGGATCGTCGGCGCATGGGCCGGCGGCGTGCAGTGCTCCTTGGCCTTGACCCCGTCGAAGGTGATGGTGATCCCGGGGGTGCACACCGAGCCGGTGGGGCGGGGCGCATCGCCGTCCTTGCCCAGCAGCTGGAATTCGACGGAGACCGGGAAGGGCTGGTCCACGGTCATGCTCTCCGGGCTCTGGCTGTGGAACATGATCCCGCTGTTGCTGCGCGCCCAGGCGGGCGTGTCCGGAAGGCCAGCGTCCAGGAAACGGTAGGAAAGGCGCAGGCGGTAGGCCTTGAACGGCGTCTTGTAGAACAGGTGGCCGAACTGACCGTCCAGCTTGTCGTAGCCGGCGTAAGACACCCGGATCGCGCCGTGGTCGGCCACGAAGGTCTGGCGATAGTTCTCGCCGGCCGGATGCTTGGCGATCTTGGGGATCCAGCCGTCCAGGGTCCTTCCGTCGAAGAGCGGTCGCCACGGTCCTGCCTTGGGCTCCTCGGCGTTCGCCGGCGTGCAGAGGCCGGCGGCCAGACAACTGAACACGACGGCTAGGCCAGCAAGGCGGCTGGCCCGCTTAGCGCCAACTACAACGGACTGATCAGGCTTGGTCATGGGCTTTCGTCGTCCTCCCTCTGCGTCGGCGATTAGGGTCGAAATACCGAGCTTTCTTGCAATGTAACCCATTTCATGGAAGCCTCCAGGCAACAATGAAAGGTTCGCCGAGGTCAGCGCGTCATGCCGTCAGGCGGTGGGCGCGGCGCTCTCAGGCGTGTCGAGCGGGGAGTAAACATGGCCAACCTCAACGGTCGCGCGCGCCTTGAAAACACCTACGACGCGATCGTCGTCGGCAGCGGCATAACCGGCGGTTGGGCGGCCAAGGAGCTGACCCAGAAGGGCCTCAAGACCCTGGTGCTCGAGCGTGGCCCGATGGTGCGCCATCTGGAGGATTATCCCACCGCGACCACCGATCCTTGGCAGGCGAAATATCCGCAAGGCCAATTGCCGCCGGAGGAGCTGAACGCGCACTACGCCGTCCAGAAGCGCACCGGCTACACCCTGACGGAACACACCAAGCACTTCTTCGTCCGCGACGACCAGAACCCCTATACCGAGGAAAGCCGCTACGATTGGATCCGCGGCTATCATGTGGGCGGGCGCTCGCTGACCTGGGGCCGCCAGAGCTATCGACACAGTCCGATCGACTTCGAAGCCAACGCCCGCGAGGGGATCGGCGTCGACTGGCCCGTCCGCTACGAGGAACTGGCGCCTTGGTACGACTATGTCGAGCGCTTCATCGGCGTCTCGGGTCAGTCTGAAGGCTTGGCCCAGCTTCCCGATGGCCAGTACCAGCCGCCGATGGCGATGAACTGCGTCGAGAAGGCCTTCAAGGCCAAGTCCGAGGCGCGCTTTCCCGAGCGACGGGTCACCATCGGCCGGACCGCGCACCTGACCGAACCGACCGAGGAGCAACTCAGCCTGGGTCGGACCAAGTGCCAGTATCGCAACCTGTGCATCCGCGGTTGCCCGTTTGGCGGTTACTACAGCTCCAACTCCGGCGGACTGGTGGCGGCCGAGCGCACCGGCAACCTCGTGATCCGCCCGGGCTCGATCGTCACCTCGCTGATCTATGACGAGAAGGCGGGCAAGGCGAGCGGCGTGAGGATTCTCGACGCCACGACGCGTCAGGAAGAAGAGTTCTACGCCGACGTCGTGTTCCTGTGCGCCTCGGCCTTCAACTCGGCCTGGATCATGCTGAACTCGACTAGTTCTCGCTTCCCCAACGGGTTTGGCAACGCCAGCGATCAACTGGGCCGCAACGTTATGGACCACCACCTGGGCGTCGGGGCCAGCGGGGAGGCGCCCGAGTTCGCCGACACGTACTATTCGGGCCGCCGCCCGAACGGCATCTACGTGCCGCGCTTCCGTAATCTCGGCGACGCCGCGACCCAACGCAGCGACTATCTTCGCGGCTTTGGCTACCAGGGCGGCGCTTTCCGGCCCGGCTGGGATCGCGACCTGGTCAAGCCGGGCGCCACGCCCGCACCCCGAGGTTTCGGCGCCGAGCGCAAGGCCGCGCTCAGTCAGCCGGGGCCATGGGTCATGGGTCTGGGCGGGTTCGGCGAGATCCTGCCCTATGCCGACAATCGCATCACCCTGAACCATGAGGTCAAAGACCAGTTCGGACTGCCGACCTTGTCGATGAACGTCACGATCCGCGAGAACGAGATCGCGATGCGCCGCGACATGCAGACAGCGGCGGCCGAGATGCTGGAGGCGGCGGGCTTCAAGAACGTCCAGGGCCGCGACAGCGGCTATGCGCCGGGTCTGGGCATCCACGAGATGGGCACCGCGCGCATGGGCCGGGATCCGAAGACCTCGGTGCTCAACGCCCACAACCAGGTCCACGAGTGCAAGAACGTCTATGTCACCGACGGCGCGGCGATGACCTCGGCCTCCTGCGTGAACCCGTCCCTGACCTACATGGCGCTGACCGCCCGGGCCTGCGACCACGCCGTTCAGGCACGCAAGCGGGGAGAGCTCTGATGCTGAACCGACGCGACGCGATACGCGGCCTGACCCTGACGATCGGGGTCGCGGCGACCGGCTGGGCCGGACACGCGGCGGCGGCTCAAACGCTGACCTGGACGCCCCAGGCGCTGACGGCGGACCAGGCGCGCCTGGTGGACGTGGTGGCGGAACTGATCATCCCCGCCACGGACACGCCGGGCGCCCGAGAAGCTGGCGTGCCGCAGTTCATCGACCGCGCCCTGGCCAACTATTGCGGCAAGGCCCAGGCCGAACGCCTGCGGGGCGGATTGGCGCGCATGGACGCCGACGCCCGCGCCGCCCATGGCGCGGCCTTCGTCGCGCTGACGCCGCAGCAGCAGGTCGAGCTCTTGACCGTCTATGATCGTGAAGCCTCCGCCGTTCGGAGCCAAACGCCCGATGACGCCCATTTCTTCGTGGTCCTGGAGGACCTGGTGACCGTCGGCTATTTCACCTCCGAGCCCGGCGCGACGCTGGCGTTGCGTTATGACCCGGTGCCAGGCGCCTATGACGGGTGCGTGCCGCTTTCGCAGCTTGGTCGTGGCTGGGCGACGAGGTAGCGACAGGTGGCCAGACCCATGCAGCCCTTCAATCGTCGTGTCCTGGTATCTGGCGGTTTGGGCGCCAGCTTTGGCGCCGGCGTCTCGAATGCTGGCCCAATCACCCTGGACACCGCGTCGCCAGGAGCGCCCGCCATAATTCACCAGGTCTTCTTCTGGCTTAAGAACCCGGGATCGAAATCAGATCGAGATCAATTGATTATCGGTTTGAACAGTCTTCGCACCATTGAAATCATACAGCAGTTTTACGTTGGCGTTCCCGCTTCAACCGAAAAGCGTGACGTTGTGGATGTCAGCTATGACGTTTCCGAGCTGATGTTCTTCAAAAGCGTGGAAGATCAAAAACTTTATCAAGATCATCCAGTCCACCTCAGGTTTGTCGAGGGGTACGCGCATCTCTGGAAAAGAGTCCTGGTTTACGACTCCAGCTCGGTCTGACCGCCGGCTGAACATCTGAGAGCTGGCGCCGCGTGACGGCCATGGCCAGCTCGGAAGCGCTGCGCCGTATCTCGAGCCAGTGCTGGTGAGGCTTTTCACGCCGCCGAATGTCGGCTTCCCGGACGCGAACCAGAGTCAGCTCTTGGCGCCCACCTGCCAAGTCCAATTCCGTCCATGGAGGCGCCCCGCTCCGGGCGGACCGTTGGGCGCCAGGTCGGGAATCGCGGGATTCGCTGAGATCGATACCAAATAGCGAGGCGTGGTTCCCGCTTCCCGTTCGGAGCGACTCTGTCGCCCGATCCGCACGCATGCTTGACGCTTGTCCCTTCGCGCCAAAACACCGTTGACAGTCAAAGAACGACACTGTTATCGATAACAATCGAGCAAGTCCACGATAGTGGCTTCGGCTCGGCAGCCAACAAGTAGGACGGTCAAGCGTCCTGAGGGGAGGATAAAATGGGTCGTCACAGCCCCGCGCGCGACGGTCGCCGCGCTCTGCAAGTTTCTCACATGGTGCTGGCTATCGCGGCCGGCGCCGGCGCGCTCTCCGCAGGCGCGGCGCACGCACAGTCAGCGCCCGCCGCCGCTCAGGCCGCGCAGACGCCGAAGCCGTCCGAGACGGACGTCAACGCCGTCGACACCATCATCGTCACCGGCGTCATGGCCGGGACGCAAGCCAAGAAGGCGAACGTCTCGTTCTCCATCCTGTCTGAAGACGACATGTCCAAGTTCACGCCGATCAGCGCCGACGACATGCTGCGCGACATGCCCGGCGTCGTCGTCGAGTCCAACGACGGGGTGGCCCGCAACGAGGTCTTCACCCGCGGCATGACCATCGGCACGGGGGCCAACACGTCGGGCTACTTCTGGACCACCATTCTGGAAGACGGCCTGCCGGTGGTGCCGTTCAAGTTCAGCGGCTTCCAGGACGGCTACTTCTATCGCGCCGATATCTCGACCAGCCGCGTGGAGTCGGTTCGCGGCGGTTCGTCGGCGACAGGCGTGACGACGTCGGTGGGCGCCACCTTCAATTACATCACCGGCGCGGTTAAGCCGGGCGGGGTCATTCAGGCCCGTGTCGGCTTCGAGGGCGAAGACCTTCACCTGTCATGGAAGCAGGTCGACGGTTCGTACGGCTGGGTCAACAAGGCGGGCGACGCCGGCATCGGGATCAGCGGCTTCTATCGCCGCTCCAACGGCCAGGTGAACCCGGGCTACGACCTGAACCATGGCGGCCAGTTCAAGGTGAACCTCTACAAGGAATACCAGGGCGGCGGCGGATCTGGCTCGTTCAACGTGATCCTGAAGCACCTGGACGACACGAACGCCGAACTGACGACCTTCCAGCAGCCGGCCTACGGCTACCAGGATCCTGAAGAGATCCCGGGCTTCGGCCGCGACGTGAACCTGTTCATGAAAGGCGGCCAGCAGACCGTCCCGAACTACTTCAAGTCCGGCAGCCACAGGCTTGATCCGTCCGACGGCTATCGCTACCAGCAGGATGCGATTTCGCTGAACTGGCGCCACGACACGGACGGCCCGTGGGGCTTCACGGGCGCGGTTCGCGTGCAAAAGTCCGACTATCGCGGGCAGTCCTACAAGCCGCAGGGCCTGGCGTCGCTGGCCTCGGCGGCCGCTTCGCGCGAGCGCTATGGTCTCAACATCAACAACCTGGACCGCACCCCGGGCTATTACGAGTTCACCAACGCGGCGGGCCAGATCGTCGCGCGCGTGGCCAACAACGTGGCCGGCTCGCAACTGGGGACCAACTACCGCACCGGCGCGGCCTGCCCGCGGGTCACGGCGACCACCTTCCAGGCCAACAGCCTGTGCATCGTGGCCAACAGCCTGCCCAACCGCGACATCGACATGCGCGGCGGCCTGGTCACCGCCACGATCCCCAACGCCAACGGCAGCTTCAACTCCGGCGTCGTGCCGGTCGCCAGCGGCTCGCAGGACCTGGTGCTGCTGACGCGCGCCGAGGACAACGACCGTGGGTCCAAGGACTTCATGGGCAACTTCACCACGACCTATCACGGCGACAACTACAGCCTGAACCTTGGCCTGTACGTCTCGCGGTCGGAGCAGGCCAATGACAACTGGGCCAACGGCCTGGGGATCTCGGCCTGGGCTGACGGACAGGTGCAGAACCTGAACGCCCGGTACGTCACCAATACGGGGACGACCTACCAGCTGACCGACGCCGGCGGCTGGGGTTCGTACGGCAGCGGCCTGTTCACCACGGTGTCGCAGCGGGCCAAGATCCTGGAGGTCTCGCCCTATGCCGGCTTCAGCTGGTCACCGGGCAAGTTCGACTTCAACGGCAGCATCAAGTACCAGCACTTCGACGCCAAGACCTATTCTGAGACCTGGGACACACGCAACGCCGGCGCCGCGTCGCTGGCCAGCGGCGGCCTCGATGGCGATCCGCTGACCGTCTACGACAACGTCTACATGGCCCAGACGGCTGCGAAGATCATCCGCGCCGACAAGGATCTCGGCCTGGTCGATTACAGCGTCGCGATCGGCTACAATTTCAACGACAAGCACAAGATCTATTACCGGTGGACCGACGCCAAGCAGCCCTCGTCGGGGGTCGTCAACCGCTACTCGACGGCGGCGACGCTGGTGCGTCCGCTGGGCCCCACGGCCTTCATCAAGGGCCACGAGGTCGCCTATACGTTCGGCGACCGCAAGTTCAACGGCCAGATCACCTACTTCTACCAGAACTTCGCCGTCAACGATTACCCGACCGCGGTCGACAAGGACAATGTCTCGACCTACCTGCTGCCCGAGAACTTCAACAAGTACTTCACCCGTGGGGTCGAGGGGTGGGCCAAGTGGCGGATCACGCGGAGCCTGGAGTGGTCGCCGTCGGTGACCTATCTGAACGGCAAGACGACCGAGGCCTACAACTGGCTCAACACCGGCGCCAACGGCCAGGGCGCGGATGACGACGTCCTCCGCGTCGACTCGGGCCTTCTGGCGCGGTCGCCCAAATGGACGGTCAGCAACACGCTTTCCTATACGTACAAGGACTTCCGCTTCAACGTCCGCCACCGCTGGATGGATGTGCGCAAGCTCAACACTAACTCGCTGGACCACCGTTTCCTGCCCAAGCAGGACAATGTGGACGTCTCGGTGCAGTACGAGGGTCTGGCCAAGACCAAGATGACCCTCGATGTCCGCAACGTGTTCGATACGCAGTACATCTCGGCCTACGATCCGATGATCAGCAGCAACCTCCCGGCTAACGTCCAGGTCTATGACGTGGTCGATCAGCTGCCGGAGTCGGGCTACCTGCTCAAGCGCAACGCGCCGCGGTCGGTCTGGCTGACGGTCCGGCGGGAGTTCTAGGCCTCCGGCCTCCGACGTCCAGCCGCATGACGAGCGAGGGGGCGGGCGATCGCCCCCTCGCTTCCAACTGAATTCAGACCTTCGCCCAAAAAGGCCGCCCGCATGACCAGGCAGGGATTGATCGTCTCGACCGCCGTGTTGTTCTTCGCGTCGTCCGCCCATGCGGCCACGCCGCTGATCGACAAGATCGTGTTTGGCGACGTCGCGTCCGAGACCCGGCATGCCGTCGACGCCAAGGCTTCCGAGCGTGTCATGGGCGGTCTGGGCGCGCCGGCGCGACGTCTGCCGCCCGCGTCTCCAGGCGCCCGCTTCAGCGGGGATCTCACGTTCAAGCTCGCGGTCGATCCGGGCATCCAGAACTATGCTTCCGTCCGCCTCTGGGGCGGCGACGCCAACGACAACAAGCTGACCCTGTTCTGCGACGGCAAGCAGGTCGGCTACCGCCATCTGGGCGACGTCGAGATCCTCGACATCGGAACCCAGGCTCCGCCCTTCGCGGGACGCTTCACCTACCGCACGTTTCCGCTGCCCCTGACCCTGACCAAGGGGCGCGCGCAGCTGGATTGCGCCATCCGCGCCAGCGGTCCCTACGCGGTCTACACCAACCGGTTCGAAGCCTTCCAAAAGCCGATGGTCCAGCCGTCGCGGCCGATCTACGCGTTGTATGTCCACGCGGAGCCCTTCCTGGAGACGGACGAGGCCACGGGCCAGGCTCCGCCGATCGCGGCGGCGGGCCCTTCGGCGGGGTCCGAGATCCTGGAGAACCTGAAGACGCGGGTGAACCTGGAGATCGAGCGCAAGCTCTCCCAGCCGGGGCCGCTGGACGTGCTGGAGTCGCAGTTCATCGCCCGCGCCTACGGCCTGACCTGGACCCGGGCCTACAAGAACCCGCAAGTCGTGCGGAAGCTCGTCCAGAGCGGCGACGCCTATTTCGCCAAGTTCCTGGCCGATCCCAAGACGGTCTATGTCGACGCCTCGCGCACCAATCCGGCTTGGGAGGTGCTGGGCCCGTTCGGCAAGGCGCTGAAGCTGACCGCGGCCGATATCGCGCCCTATCTCGACGCTCCGATCCCGGCGGGGGAGGGCGCGTCGATCAGCCGTCGCGAGGCCTACGCCAGGATGCTGGATTTCGGGCTGACCTACGGCCTGACCCATCGGCGGCTCTACACCAACCAGTCGATGATCGTCGATCTGCAGGGCGTCTATTGGAGCAACGAGGGCCTGCGGGCGCTGGGCAGCGACAAGGCTCGCCCCGAGTCTCGGATGCGCGGCCTGCTGTACGAGTCGATGGGCCTGCAGCCCTGGACCGGCAGCCTCGACGACAAGGGCGCGCCGACCTATTCCAGCTCGGCGACCGACACGGGAAGCTTCCGGTCGGCTGACGACTACAAGCTCTTCACCAAGGCCGGGCTGTCCAAGGAGCTGGGCTTCGTCGGCAGCTATGGCGAGATCCTCGACTGGGCGACGGGCATCTATCTGGCGACCGCGCCGGGGCCCGGCGCCGAGGGCGATCCCGTGCTGCGCGCGCGGCTTCTGAAGATGGCTCGGGCGCGGACCTATTTCCGCTATCCGGGCATCGACGCCGAAGGTGCGCGCACCATGCTGCTGGAGGCGCCGATCGGCTGGCGCGACCCGGTCTATCCGGGCGTCACGACCTACGTGCAAAAGTCGGGCTGGGACAACACGCCGTTCTACACGGCCGTGGCCACCAAGGACCCGCAATTGATGGCGGTCGCGCGGCAGATGCTGGACGACGGCCAGTACTTCGCGGTGCTGCGCGATCGGCTCAAGGACAAGGGCCAACGCACGACGATCGGCCTGCTCGAAGCCTATGACGAGTGGCTGGCCGTGAAGGACTGGCCCAGGTCCGAGGTTCGGCTGCCGATGGCGCCTGGCCAGCCCGACGTGGTGTTCGCCGATCCCGAGGACGGGGTCGTGGCGGTCAAGAACGGCGACGAGATCCTCTACGCCGAGCTCTATTGGCGCGCCAATTGCGGGGTCAACCGCCTGGCCCGTTTCCATTACCAGACCCCGACCACGGACCGGATCGCCACGATCGCGTCGCGCGTGGACTTCACGCCCAGCGGCAAGCAGTGCGTGCGTCCGGCCTCGCCGCACTTCTCGGCCGGCGCGATTCCGCTCGTCGTCTATCCGGACGAAGCCCCGGCCGCCCTGGCGGGCGAGGTCCTGCCGGTGGCAAAGACGCCGCCTGAGGCGCGCTATCGCGATCAGGACAATCCCTATGCCGGGCGCGGCGACTATTACGAGGCCCGCTACGGCCCCTATCTGATCGCCATCAACGCCAGCGCCGAAAAGTCGGTGACGGTGGACTTGCCCAAGACGGACGGGGAGCGGATCGATCTGACGTCCAAGCGCAAGGTCGCGCCGGATGCAAAGGTCCTGACCCTGGCGCCCGGCCAGACGGCCGTGATCTACTCGCCCGGGCGATAGGCTCGACGACGGGAGCGGCGATGAGCAACCCCTACGATCTGCGGCTGGTCGCGCCGTTCAGCCCGACGATCATCAAGGCCACCATGCCGCCGAGCGTGGTCCATCGTCTGAACGCGCGCGTGGACGACATCGTCGCGCGGCGGGACGAGGTGGCCGCCCGCGACTGGTCCAAGCACCTGGCCGGGGTGGTCACCACGGAGATCCGGCTCACCGACGTGATCGGCGAGATGAGCGACCTGTCCGACTTCCTCTACGACGTGGCTCGCACCTACAGCTACCGCTGCGAAAACGCGCTCCTGCACTATGGCGACTACGAGCGGACCGAGGAGCTGGCGGACAAGAAGCTGGAGATCCAGATCAAGGAAGGCTGGGTCAACGACATGGTGGCCGGCGACTACAACCCGGCGCACTTCCATCAGGGATGTCTGTTCAGCAGCGTCGGCTTCCTGCGCGTTCCGCCGGACTACGAAGCCGAATTCCTGGCCGACAAGGCGCGGCAGAACACCGCCGGGTGCCTGCAGTTCATCGACAGCCGCAGCGCCGTGGGCGTGCGGAACCTGTTCACCGTCAAGCCGGTGGTGGGGGACTTCTACCTGTGGCCCTCCTGGATGTTGCACTGCGTCTATCCGTTCAAGAGTCCCGGGGTGCGCCGGAGCTTCGCGGTCAATCTGTCGCTGGTTTGAGGCGACGCCGCCGGCGCCTTGCGATCACCGATGATATCGATATCATGTCGCCAGCGCCGGATCGTCGGACCAGCGCGGCGCGTACAACGAGAACGACGGGGAGAAGGCGCTTGGTGCGTGGATTGATGCGGCGGGTTTCCTGCCTGGCCCTGGCGGCATGCTTGATCGGCGGAGCGGCCCAGGCCCAGACGCTGCGTTCGGGGCATCCGTACCTCTCGTTCAGCGACAAGAACGTGGCGCAGTTCAAGTCGCGCGTGGCCGAAGACGCCGACGCCAAGGCTGCCTGGACCCGCGCCCACGCCCAGGCCGACGAAGCCCTGACGCGCAAGCCCGCCAACGATCGCGAGCTCAACGCCGCACTGATGGACCTGTCCCTGGCCTATCGCATGACGGGCGAGCGTCGCTACGCCGACCGCGCCAAGGGCCTGCTCGACGTCTATGCGGCGCGGCCCAACTGGGTGACCGACAAGCCGCTTCTGGCCCGCTCGCCCGTCTGGAATTCCGACCTGGGCATGGGGACCAGCGCCTTCGTCTACGGCCAGACCTTCGATGCGATCCACGACACGCTCAGCCCGGCCGAGCGCCAGCGGCTGGCCCAGGCCCTGGTCAAGGGCGCCATCAAGCCAACCTTGAACGACTGGATCGACGGCGCCGAGCGGATCCACAGCCTCGACACCATGGGCCACAACTGGTTCAGCCACATCGTGTTCGGCGCGGGCGTCGCGGCCATCGCCGTCAAGACCGAGGAGCCCCAGGCCGACGCCTGGATCCGGCGCATCGACGAGGCCTCCGAGGAATGGGCCAACTACGACGGCAGCGCGATCGAGACCAAGCCCCAGCACTTCGGATCGAACGGCGCGTTCGTCGAAAGCATCAACTACGCCGACTTCGCCGTCGAAGGTTATCTGAAGTTCCGCCGCGCCTGGCTGGACGCCTTCACCGAAAAGCCCGCGCCGACGCCGCGCCTGGCGGGCGTCGCGGACCTGTTCATCCAGAACCTGTACCCGACCGGCGCGGGGGCGCTGTCGACCAACTTCGGTGACGGCAATCCCACGGCCAGCGGGGCCCATGCCATCGTCAACCTGTGGGCCAGCGGCGACCAGCAGCCGCGCTATCTCTGGTACCTCGACACGGTCAAAGCCAATCCGGGCCAGGACGTCTGGGACGAGCCCGAAAACATGGTGCAGTGGCCCGCCGTCAAGGCGCGGGTCGGCGCGGGGCGCGGGCCGGGGCTGGCGACCAGCTGGATCGACCGCGACCTGGGCTCGGCGACGATGCGCTCGTCCTGGGCGCCGGACGCGACGTTCCTGGCGGTGCGCTCGGGCTTCACTTGGAACCACAATCACGCCGACGCCGGCAGCTTCATCCTGTGGCACAAGGGCAAGCAGCTGCTGATCGACTCTGGCAACGCCAGCTACGCCCGGCCCGAATACGACGGCTACTACCGTCAGAGCGTCGCCCACAACGTCGTGACGCTGGACGGCAAGGCCGAGCCCGCCAGCAACACCTATGACGGCTCGCACTTCCCGGGGCGGGTCGATCACCTGGTCGACGCCGGGGACCTGCGCTTCGTCTGGGCCGACGCCACGGGCCCCAACGCCAGCACGTTCGAGCGCAAGTACCGCAGCTTCCTTTGGGTCGGCGACACGATCCTGGTGATCGACGACCTCAAGGGCTGGCAGCCGGGCCAGTTCGAATGGCTGCTGCACTACGAGGGCGAGGCCAAGCGCCAGGGCCAGGTCATCACCGTCAAGAACGGCGAGGCCGAGGTCGCGGTGCGTCCGCTGTTCCCCGAGACCCTGCCCGACGCGGGCCTGCCCACCGACTATCCCGAGCTGCTGCGCCTGGCCGAGGGCAAGGGCTTGAAGGATCACGCCCCTGACGAGGCCCAGCCCTACCTGCGTCTGCAGGCGCCGGGCGTGACGGACCGCACCAAGTTCGTGGTCGCCCTGACGCCGAACGGCGGCGCCGCGCCCCGGATCGAGCGGGTCGAGACCAAGGACTACTTGCTGGTCAGGATCCGCCAGAAGGGCGAGGTGACCGAGGTCTATTTCAACCTCCTGGCCGACGGTCGCATCCGGCACCGCAACGCCAACGCCAGTCTCGGCGGCTGGGAGACCGACGCCTACATCCTGGCCCTGACCTATGCCGAGGGCGGCGACGCGGGAAAACCCAAGCGATGGTTCGTCGCCGACGGCAGCTATCTGCGGCGCGACGGCCGGGTCGAGCTGGATTCGCTGTCCAAGGCCTTCATCGTCAAGACGACGGGCGTGGGGGGCGTCCAGGCCAGCATCGAGGGCCAGCCGACCTATGCGATCCGCCTGGCCTGCGACGGCGCTCGATCGATCACGGTGGACGGGGCGGCCAAGGCCTGCGAGCGCGACGTCGCGCTGGCGCGCCGATCGACCGCGCCGCGTTGAGTCGCCCCAGGGGGTGGCGCAACGACCTTGCCAATCCCTTCCCAGGCTGAGAAGTTATCGATAACCGACGAGGGGGTTTCGAATCGGTTGGCGGTCTCGCGCCGCCGATCCTTCGACGCGCGGGACAGCCAAATCGACACGACAGCGCGATGCGGCCGAACCTTGCCGCGAACTGTCGTCCACAACGCTCAGGGAGCCGGGCTTGGCGAAGGGCAAAGACACCATCGAACCGCCCCAGCCGCCGGATACGGGACGGGCGGTGACCATTCACGACGTGGCGCGCTACGCCGGCGTCGCATCGATGACCGTTTCCCGCGTCGTCAACGGCAACAGCTATGTCAGCGACGCCATGCGCGAGCGCGTGCAGGCGGCGATCAAGGCCCTGAACTATTCGCCCAACCTTTCGGCCCGCAACACCCGCGCCGGCAGCGCCGGGCCGCGCATCGGCGTGCTCTACAGCAACCCCAGCGCCTCGTATCTCAGCGAGGTGATGCTGGGCGGCATCGAGCAGAGCTCCAAGCTCGGCACCCAGCTGGTGCTGGAACGCTCGACCGGCCTGGCCAGCCAGAAGGCGGCCGTTCGGCGGCTGCTGGACCAGGGGGTGGACGGCGTCATCCTGCCGCCCCCGCTGTGCGACTCCCGCCCGACCATCAACATGCTGCACGCCGCCGGGGTGAAGGTCCTGGCCCTGGCCACGGCCCGCCCCATGCATGACGTCTCGTCGGTGCGCATCGACGACTACCAGGGCGCCCTGGCCATGACCCGCCACCTGATCGAGTTGGGGCATTCCAAGATCGGCTTCATCAAGGGCGATCCGCAGCACACCCCGACCCAGCTTCGCTACGAGGGCTTCGTCGACGCCATGACGGCCGCGTCGCTGCCCATCGATCCGGACTGGGTGGTGCAGGGCCAGTTCACCTATCGCTCGGGCCTGGCCGCGGCCGAACTGCTGCTGAGCCCGCAAGAGCGGCCGACCGCCATCTTCGCCAGCAACGACGACATGGCCGCCGCCGCCCTGGCGGTGGCCCACGGGCTGCAGATCGCCGTGCCCGAGGCGCTGACCGTGGTCGGCTTCGACGACACGCCGATCGCCAGCACCGTCTGGCCCGAGCTGACGACCATCCACCAGCCGATCAGCGCCATGGGCCGGGCCGCGGTGTCCCTGATCGTCGACGAGATCAAGGCCGAGCGGGCTGGGGGGGCGCCGCCGCCGACCCACCATCTGATGAAGTTCACCCTGGTCAAGCGAGGCTCGTCGGGCCCGGCGCCGACCAAGGCCGCCCCGCGCCGCCGACCCGCGCGGACGCCTTAGGCGCTCGCCCGCAAGGCGGCGGAGGCGTCGGAAACATCGTTCCAGAGACGGGCGGCGCCGCGTACGCCCGAAGCGTCGCCCCAACGGGCCGGCGCGATCCTGGCCGACCAGCGGTCCGAGAAAACCCGGGGGGCGATCAGGCCCGGCAGGCGTTCATAGATCTCGCCGACATTGGACAGGCCGCCGCCCAGCACCAGCACGTCGGGATCGACGATATTGGCCAGGACGGCGATGGCGCGGCCCAGCCGGTCGAGATAGCGGTCGAAGGCCTGGACGGCGGCCGGCTCGCCCTGGCGGAAGCGGGCGATGATCGCCTCGCCCGTGGCCTGAACGCCGGTGGCGGCGGCGAAGTCCTGCTGCAGGCCGGTCCCCGAGACCCACATCTCCAGGCAGCCGCGCTGACCGCACCAGCATTGCGGGCCGGGGTTCTCCTCCGGCACCGGCCAGGGCAGGGGGATGTGGCCCCACTCGCCGGCGATGCCGTTTGGGCCTTCGACCAGGCGGCCGTCGACGGCCAGGCCGCCGCCGCACCCGGTGCCCAGGATGATGGCGAAGGCGACGCGCGCGCCGGCGGCCGCCCCGTCGACGGCCTCGGACAGCGCCAGGCAGTTGGCGTCGTTGGCCAGGCGCACCTGGCGGCCCAGGGCGGCGGTCAGGTCCTCGCGGAAGGTGCGGCCGTTCAGATAGACCGAATTGGAATTGCGCATCACGCCCGTGCTCGGCGAGATCGAGCCGGGCGAGCCGACGCCGATCGTGCCGCGCCCGCCGGCCTGCTGTTCGACCTGGGCGACCAGATCGCGGACCGTCTCGATCGCCGCGTCATAGGCGCCGGGATTGGGCGCGCGCACGCGGGCCAGATAGTTGCCTTGTGCGTCCAGGGCGGCGGCCTCGACCTTGGTGCCGCCAAAATCAATACCGACCTGAATCACCAGTAGGGCTCCCACGGGCGGGTCAGCCGCACCAAAGCTTCGAGGAAGAAGTAGTCGCCCCAGATGCAGGCCTCATCGACGCCGACGCGATTGGGCATGTGGTAGACCGCATGGGCCAGCACGCCCGTGCCCGCCGCGCCCGGCGGCAGCATGTAGCGTGCGCCAAGAGTCTCGACGGTGGCCAGGGCGGCGCCCTCATAGGCGGCGCGATCGGGATCGGTCAGGGGCAGCCCCCGGGCCAGCTCCAGCAGGCCGCAGGCGGCGATGGCGGCGGCAGAGCTGTCGCGCTCATGCGGCGGTCCGGTGAACACCAGGTCCCAGCAGCAGATCCAATCGGGCGGCAGGCGGTTCAGATAGTAGTTGGCCAGGCGGGCGCTGAGGTCGAGCAACGACGGATCGGCCTTGTAGCGATGGACCAGCGGAAATCCGCTGATCCCCCAGGCCTGGCCGCGCGCCCAGCACGAGCTGTCGCTGAAGCCCTGGTGGGTCTTGCCCATCCTCGGCGCGCCGGTCACCGGGTCCATGAAGAAGGTGTGGAAGGTCGAGCTGTCGGGTCGCACGATGTAGCGGGCGGCCTGGCTGATATGGCTGTCGGCCGCGTCGGCGAAACTACTATCGCCGGTCACCTGGCTGGCCCAGTAGAGCAGGGGCAGGTTGAGGTTGCAGTCGATGATCATCCGCCCCGCCTGGTCGGGATCGCTCAGATCGCCCCAGGCCTGGATGATGCCGGCTTGCGGCAGGTAGCGCGCCAGCAGCAGGCGGGCGGCCTCGAGGGCGGCGTCGCGTGCGTCCAGATCGCCGGTCAGCTTGTAGGCCGCCACGCAGGACAGCGAATAGAGAAAGCCTAGGTCGTGATGGTCGACGTTGATCCGGTGATCGACGCGGTCCTTGAAGCTTCGCACCTGCCGCTCGGCGGCCTGCCGATAGCGCGCCTCGCCGCTGACCTCGTAGGCCAGCCACAGCATGCCGGTCCAGAAGCCGTTGGTCCATTCGACGTTGTCGATGGCGGGATAGACCCCGGCGACGCTCGACGGGGCGGGGAAGGCGTCGGTGAACACCGCCAGGTTGGCGTCGATGCGCGCGAGGACGGCCGCCAGTATGGCGTCCAGGGTCGCGCGGTCGGCGTTGCGGCCTTGCAGGGCGTTGCGCCGGGCTAGCGGCTCGCGGGCCGGATCGCCGGCGGTCGAAATGGAGGAAGCTTGGGACATGAACTAGTCGACCTTGGCTAGATCGGCGTCGGGGAGGGCGGTCTTGAGCACCCTGTCGGCGTTGCGGGGCTGGCCGGGCGTCGGCGACAGGGTGAACAGCGAGGCGGCCCAGAACAGCGCGGCGCCCACGGCAATCAGCAGGTAGGTGTGGGGGAAGCCGATCAGGTCGTAGGACTTGCCCACGATCGGCGACAGCACGGCCAGGCCCAGGGAGTGTCCGAAGCTGACGCCGACCAGGTAGAGCGTCGAGGCCAGCCGGGTCTCGAAGTGGGCGGCGATGTAGCGGAAGATCGAAACGGCGAGGATGGGCAGCTCCAGCGAGTGCAGCATCTTCATCGCCGAGATCGCCACCGGCCCTTCGACCAGGCCCGAACCGGCGATGCGGAAGATCATGATCGCGGCCGCCAGCAGAAGGCCGTTCTTGGCGCCCGTGCGGTTGACGATGAACGGGGCCACGAACAGCATCCCGGCCTCGACGAAGATCTGTGCCGAGTTCAGATAGCCGAACATCGCCGCGCCGTGCTTGGGGTCGGCGAACTGCGAAGCGTAGTAGGCCGGGAACTGCTGGTCGAAGACCAGGTAGAGGTTCGTCACGCCCAGGATGAGGACCATGAAGCCCCAGAACTTGGGGAGCTTCAGAATCGCCAGGGCGTCCAGCGGCTTGAGGCTTTCCGAGCGGGTCTGCTCCTCGACGCTGGCCTCGACCCGGGTCATGGCCAGGATCGGCAGCAGCAGCAGGCCCGCCAGCGAGGCCAGCGAGAAGTTGATCAGCGGATCGATGTTGTAGAGCCGGCCCGAGAAGAACGCGGCGAAGGCGAAGCCCAGCGAGCCCCAGAGCCGCGCGCGGCTGTACTCGAACCCGTCCTTGCGGCCGACGCGGTCGACGTAGGATTCCAGGGCGTAGCTGCCGGCGATGAAGGTGACGCCCAGATAGAGCCCGCCCAGGGCCGCGCCCGCCAGAAGGTTGATCTTGAGCAACGGACCGTAGACGAAGGCGAAAAAGACGCCCGATAGCGTCACCATGCCGGCGATGACCCACAGGATGGTCTTCTTGAAGCCGACCTTGTCCGACAGGAAGCCGTAGATCGGCTGGGAGGCCATGGCGAAGATGAAATTGGCCGAGAACACCACGCCGGTCTGGACGCCGCTCAGGCCCAGAGTGCGCTTGAGCCACAGGGCCAGCAGGGAGATGCTCATCGCCTGGGCGAAAAAGTAGAGAAAGAGGAAGGCGCTCAGCAGCGCGTAGTTCTTCTTTTTCATGGCTTAAGCGACTCCTCCCCCCGATTGACGCCAGCCGGCGGCGCGGCTCTGCAGCCGCTCGGGTGAATCTGTGATAATCGAAACAGATATCGATACCAACCGAAATCCGCGATCCACGCTCACGCGGGAAAAGGCTTGCACGCCAGGAATGATATCGATATCACTTTTGGCGGGCCTGCATGGCTCCTTCCTGCGAATTCTCGGATCAATTCCTCCCTATTCCGAGGCGGGGCGCCAGGCACGGCCGGCGCCCCGATCTTTTCCGAACCGGCGGATCAGGCCCCGTTGAACGCGCTTGGAGGAGGCCGACACAACGATATCAAGATGACGGCGCTTCAGCCGTCCCAGGGAGCGAAGCATGCGCGAACACAGTGTTTCCCGGTCGACGGCCAAGGTGCTCGCCGCGTCCCTGGTCCTGGGCCTGTCGAGCGTCGCCGCCGCGCAGAGCGACACCGACAAGAGCGTGGCCGTCCAGGCTGATCCCGACCTGCAGATCTTCGCCACGCCGCCGGCCAAGCTGGTCTACGCCCTGCACAATGACGACTTCACCGTGCGGGTGAGACGTCCGGGCGGCCCCTGGCGCGATCTCTATGAGTACAATGTCAAGCTCGATCAGGACCGCCCGCGCGACGCCGCGGTCGTCCAGTTCGATTTCCGCGGCGCCGTCGAGGTGGCCGTCCAGAAGAACAACGGCGACTTCAGCCGGGTCGAGGTCCGCCCCAAGCAGAACGCGATCAAGACCACGGTGAAGGGCGGCGTCGTCTACTTCACTCTCGACAAGCCTCAGAACCTTTCGGTGGAGTTCGACGGCGACACCCTGAGCAACCTGCATATCCTGGCCGGAGAGCCCATCGCGCCGCCGGCTCCCGGCCCCGACGTCGTGGTCTATGGCCCCGGCCTGCACGTTCCGCCCGAGGGCGCGAAGTTCTTCCCGACCGCCTCGAACCAGACGATCTACATCGCCGGCGGGGCGGTGATGCAGGGCACGTTCGCGCCCACCAAGGTCGAGAATCTCAAGATCATCGGCCACGGGATCATCAACGAGCAGGCCGATCAGCTGGTCGTGCACGACTCCACGAACGTCACGGTTCAGGGCCTGCTTTTCCTCAATTCCGCGCACGGCACGATCGCGTGCAGCTCCTCCAGCCATGTGCGGTTCAGCGACATCAAGACGTTCAGCAAGGGGGCGTGGTCGGACGGGATCAACATCTTCGCCTGCCAGGACGTCGACATCGATCGCGCATTCATCCGCACCTCGGACGACAGCGTCGCTGTCTATGCCACGCGCAAGAACGGCGTCGGCGATACGCGCCGCATCCGGGTCAGCCATTCGATCTTCTGGCCCGACGTCGCGCACGCCATGTTCGTGGGCCTGCACGGCGACAGCGCCAAGCCCAACACCCTCGAGGACATCGTCTTCGACGACATCGACGTCCTGTCCCTCGACGAGGACGATCCCGAATATCAGGGCGCGATGGCCATCAGCGCCGGCGACACCAACACCGTGCGCAATGTCACCTTCAGCAACATCCGGGTCGATCACGTCGAAGAGGGCAAGCTGATCAATCTGCGCGTGGTGTATAACGCCAAGTACGGCACGAGCCCGGGTCTGCTGATCGACGGCGTCCACTTCAAGAACGTCAGTTATTCGGGATCGGGCTGGGCCGCGCCCTCGATCATCGCCGGCTACGCCCCGGATCGGCCCGTGCGCAACGTGACCTTCGACAACGTCACGATCGCGGGCCGCAAGCTGACGGGGCCGAAGCCCGAAGTCCTTGAGATCGGGCCCCATGTGAGCGGGTTGTCGTTCAAATAGACCGGCCGGATGAAGCCAGGGCGGCGCGAGCGGCGCCCGCGAATCCCGGTTCGTCGCCGAAGGCCGCGCCGCTCTACCTGCAGCTGGCCGACCTGCTGGAGGCGGCCGTCCTCGACGCGCCGGAGCGCGGCGTTCGTCGATTGCGCCTCCCGCCCGAGCGGCAGCTCGCCGCGATGTTCGGCGTGTCCCGCATCACCGTCCGGGCGGCCCTGGACGCCCTGGCGCTTCGGTTGCCGCTGCGCAGGCGCGTCGGCGCGGGCGTCTTTGTCGAGCCTTCGGCCGTGGCCGTCGCACCTTGGTCGATGGTGCGCTTGGCGCCCCAGGCCATTGCCCGTCCCTCACGCTCGCCGGGCGGCCAAGCCGCCGAGGCATAGCGCGCGTTCAGCCGGTGACGAGCTCCAGGGCCAGCCGCGCCGCCAGATCGCGGTCGCGAGCCTCGATGGCGTCGACCAGGCGTTCTCTGCGGGCGTGATCCTCGCCCCTCGCGTCCAGGCCGGCGGCGTCCTGGAGCACGCCCGACAGCGACGCCATCAGATCGTTGCCCGACGCTCGGACCAGAAGCCGCTGAAAGTCCGCGGCGGCTTTGCGTTGCAGCCGGCGCGATCCGCCGACGCTTTGCGCCAGCTCCAGACAACGGCGCATTTCGGCGATCTGGGCCGCGTCCGCGCGCGACGCCGCCAGTCCCGCCGCGGTCGGCGCCACGAGCTGCAGGAGTTCGATCAGCTGGCGCTGGAAGTGCGGTTCGGGACCGTCATCGGTTTTCCAGGCCAGGACGGACGGATCCAGGAGGTTCCAGCAACTGGGGTCCTGAACCCACGTCCCGACCCGCGCGCGGGACGAGACCAATCCCTTGGCCGCCAGGGTCTTGAGCACCTCACGCAAGACGGTCCGGGACACCCCGAAGCGTTCGAGAAGCGTGGCTTCCGAGGGCAGGGCCTGGCCGGGCGCATGGACTCCGGAAAGGATTTCGCCGCCCAGGGCCCGGGCGATGTCGTCCTGGGTGACCGATCCGCGACGCGCCCAGGCGCGGGCGGGGCCAACGCGCGGACTCGCCGGGGTGACGGCGTGCTGGATATCCATGGCTGTCCTCGCGTCCTGTCTCGCCCATCGAGGCGTGGGCGGTTTCGACGTCATTCTAGGGCTGTTATGTTATCGATATCAACAACGTTGACCCTGGGCCGTCGACGGGGAGCCGGCGTCGGGGCGGCCGGCCCGGCGATTTAGCCTAGTCGGCGACGGGCAAATCTTGGCTAGAATGGTCCCCGACAACCGCGCGTGCGAACGCGGTTCATGGGAGATCCTCTTGAGCGGACAACGACGACCCAGCGTGACCCTTCACGACGTTGCCAAGCACGCTGGCGTGTCCTCGATGACGGTCTCGCGCGTGATCAACGACTATGCGTTCATCAGCGAGACCGCGCGCGCCAAGGTGCGCAAATCGATCGCCGAACTGGGCTATCGACCCAATGCGGTGGCGCGCGCCACGCGGACGGGCGTGGTCCAGGTCGGGGTGCTGTATTCCAATCCCAATTCGTCGAACCTCAGCGCCTATCTGATGGGGGCCTTTCGCAAGGCCGGCGAGATCGGCTGCCAGCTGCTTATCGAGCCCACGGCCGCGCATCCGTCCTCGGCCAGGGCGGTGGCCAAGCTGATCGACGCGGGCGTCGGCGCCGTCGTGCTGCCCCCGCCGCTCTGCGACGACGCCAAGATTCTCAAGCTATTGGCCGCGGCCGGCGTCGAGCCCGTCAGCTTCGCCTCCGCCAAGCCGCTGCCGGGCGTCGCCTCTGTCGCGATCGACGATTTCGAGGGGGCGGCGATGATGACCCGCCATCTGATCGAACTGGGCCATGTCGACATCGCCTTCGTGCGGGGCGATCCGCTGCACTCGACCTCCCTGCGGCGCGAGGAGGGCTTTCGGGCGACGATGGCGCAGGCGGGCCTGGCTGTGCCGGACGCCTATGTCGTCGACGGCGAGTTCACCTATCGCTCGGGCCTGGCGGCCGCCAGCCAGGTGCTGGGCCTGCGGCGGCGGCCGTCGGCGATCTTCGCCAGCAACGACGACATGGCCGCCGCCGTCAGCGCCGTCGCTCACGGCATGGGCATCGCCGTCCCGACCGAGCTGAGCATCGCCGGCTTCGACGACACGCCAGTCGCGTCCACGATCTGGCCGCAGCTGACGACCATCCATCAGCCGATCGCCGACATGGCCGCCACCGCCGTGGAGCTGGCCGCCGGCCTGGCGCGGCGCGACGCCGATGACGATCAGGCCCTCAAGCACGTCCTGGCCGAGCTGACCCTGGTCGTCCGGCAATCGACCGCGGCGCCGGCCGGCTGACGCCCGTCGTCTCGGACGAGATTGGCGTCGTCGCTATAGGTCGTCATGTTGTGTTAACGATAACAATCGTGCATGGCTCTGTCCAACGACGATCGAGTCGCCAGTAGCGACCTGACAAGGGACTGGGAAACGATGCGCTGCCGGACACCGTCGACGATCCATGAACTGAGCGAAGGCTCGGAGAATGTCTTCGAGGGCGTCTGGCCCGATCGGGTCCTGACCCAGGTGAACCGCGCCGAGCTGCACAGCTACGCGATCGAGCGTCCGCGCGGCCAGGTCCTGGTCTGCGCCGGGGGCGGGTACGTCAAGCTGATGCACGACCGCGAAGGCGTAGAGGTCGCCCTCTGGCTCAATGACCTGGGCTATGACGCCCATGTGCTGGTTCATCGTCTGCCGGGCGCGCCCGATGCGGCGGGGCCCTTGCCCAAGGACGTGGCGCTGATCGACGCGCTGGCGGCCGTCGAGGTCATCGGCCGGGACAAGGCGCTGGTCCTGGTGGGGCTGTCGTCCGGCGGCCATCTGGCCGGGGCGGTGGCCTGTCAGCCTCAGGTCCAGGCCGCCGGGCTGATCGCTGCATTCGCGCCCCTCAACGCCAACCACACCGCCTACAAGGCGCCGCCGGGCAAGCCGGACTACGCGCCGCCTCAGAAACAGGCCTTCTACGATGACTGGCCGATCGGCCTGGCCGAGCGGCCGCACGGCGTGCCCGCGTGTCCTGTCTTCCTGGCCTATGCGCTGCACGACAGCCCCGTGCCGATCGAGCATGCGCTGAACTTCGTCCGCACCGCCCGCGACCTGGGCCTGGATCTGGACGCCCATGTCTTCGGCACGGCGCCGCACGGATTCGCGTTGCGCGATCGCGAGGGGACCCATTCGGCCTGGCCGCATTTGGCGGCGGGCTGGCTGGAGACCAAAATCGCCCCGGCCATCTAGAGCGTCGCGCTGGGACGCGCCGGGTTCCAATTGACGGTTCGGAATTTGAGATGATATCGATATCAATAGCCCGGCGCTTGACGCCTGGCGACAAGGGTCACGGCCGAGCGCCGAAGGCCAGCAAGGTCTGGGAGGCGTCGATGATCAGCTCGCTCTTCAAGCGCGTTTGCGCCCGTGTCACGCGTGGACCAGGAGCGCGCCGATGATCCGTTCATCCTTCGACCGCCGTCGTTTCGTGCTGCTGGCCGCCGCCGCGGCCGCGCCCCTCGGGGCGGCGAGCGCGGTTCTCGCCAAGCCAAAGGCCTCCGCCGCGCCGCTGCGAGCGGTCTCGCCGGACGGGCGGCTGCGGCTGGAGCTGGACGTGCGCGAGGGCGGCCTGTCCTGGAGCGTCGTGCGGGACGGCCGCCCGGTTCTTCGACCGAGCCGGCTTGGACTTGTCTTGGCTGAGGGCGGCCAACTCGGCGCGGGCGCTACGGTTGTTTCGGTGTCGCGCCGAAGCCTGACGGGAACCTGGACGCCGACCTTCGGCGTGCGGGCCGCTTACAGCCAGGCCTGCGAGGAGATCACCGTCGAACTGCGCGACCCGAAGACCGGGATCGCCTTCGCGGTGGTGGCCCGGGCCTATGACGCCGGCTGCGCGGTCCGCTACGTCCTTCGCCAGACGCCCGGCCGGGGCGGCCTCACCCTGGGCGGCGAGGCCACGCACTTCAATCTCGCCGCCGACACCCAGGTCTATTCCAGCCGGGACGAGGGCGAGTACCAGCGCTCGACGCCGGCGGGCCTGGCGCCGGTCGTCCACCCCGACCTCACGGCGAGTTCCGACGTCGGTCCGCTGGCCGACCTGCCGGTCACCGCGGTGCTGGCCGATGGCGGCGCAGTGCTGATCGCCGAGTCCGACCGCCTGCACTATCCGCGCGCCATGCTGCGTCCGGCGCGGGATCCGGCCGATGGGTTGGCCGTCTATCTGATGCGCTATCCGGGCCGGGCCACAGGCTATTCGGGCCCGGGCGACACGCCGCCCGCGCCGACCTTCGTGCTGGACGTCGGGCAGTTCACGCCCTGGCGCGCCCTGATCCTGGCCGACAACGTCGCCGGCCTGATCGAACGCGCCGACCTGATCCCGACCTTGGCGACGCCCAATATGCTGGGCGACGTCAGCTGGGTGAAGCCGGGTAGGGCGGTGCGGATCCGCAAGCCCTACAACACCGAAACCGCCCTGAAGGTCGTGGAGTTCGCGGTCGCGCGGAAGCTCGACTATGTGGAGTTCGACGCCCACTGGTACGGCGACGGCACCGATCCCAGCGACGCGACAGTTCCGATCGCGGGCCTGGACATGCAGCGCATCATCGACGCGGCCCGCGCCAAGGGGATCGGCATGATCCTCTATGTCGACCGCGTGCCGGCCATGCGCCAGCGCGACGCGATCCTGGAGACCTATCAGCGCTGGGGCGTGGCGGGGATCAAGTTCGGGTTCGTCTGGGAAGGCCGTCAGGCCGACAACGACTTCATCTTCGACCTGGTCAAGGCCTGCGGCCGGCACAAGCTGCTGGTCAATCTGCACGACAACCTGCGCCCGGCCGGCCTGGAGCGCACCTTGCCCAACTACGTGGCCCTGGAGGGCGTGCGCGGCAACGAGCAGTTCCCGACCGCCCGCCACAACGTCACCCTGCCGTTCACGCGCGCGGTGGCCGGACCGATCGACTACACGATCTGCTACGCCAATCCGAAGAACCAGACGACCAACGCCCACCAGCTGGCGATGGCGGTGGTCTATTATAACCCGCTGACCTTCCTCTACTGGTACGACGCGCCCGATAAGTACGCGGGCCGTCCCTGGCCGGACCTGCAGTGGTTCGACGAGTGCCCGACCACCTGGGACGAGACCCGGGCGCTGTCGGGAGCCATAGGCGAGCATGTGATGGTCGCCCGTCGCCACGGCAAGCGCTGGTTCCTGGGGGCCATGACCAATGAAACGGCCCGCGCCCTGAAGGTCCCCCTGGCGTTCCTCGGCAAGGGCCGATGGACCGCGACGGTGTTCGCCGACGGGCCGCCCGCCCGCGCCGCTTTCGAAACGCCGGTGGTGATCCGAAAGGTCGAGGTCACAGCCGCCAGCGTGCTTTCGCTGGCGCTGGCGCCCAGCGGCGGTCAGGCTGTTCTCTTCGAACCGCTGTAGGCGAGGCGTCCGGTGCTCTTGGCCAAATCCATCCTGGGCGTGCTTGCGGCCTCGGCCCTAAGCTCGGCGGCCTTGGCTCAGTCGGGTCCCGTCCCCTTCGCGGCCGACCAGGGGGACGGGACTTATCGCAATCCCGTGCTGGCCGGCGACTACTCCGATCCGGACGTCGTGCGGGTCGACGACACTTACTATCTGACCGCTTCGTCGTTCACCAACGTGCCCGGGCTGCCGATCCTGAAGTCCACCGACCTGGTCAACTGGACGCTGATCGGCCACGCCTTGCCGAGGATCACGCCGGCTGCCCATCACGCCACGCCCCGGCGCGGCGGCGGCGTCTGGGCCCCGGCCATTCGCCACCGCGACGGCAAGTTCCTGATCTACTATCCCGACCCGGACTTCGGGATCTTTCTGGTCACGGCCAGCGATCCGGCCGGGCCCTGGAGCGCGCCGGTGCTGGTCGACGACAGCAAGGGCGCGATCGATCCGGCGCCGTTCTGGGACAACGACGGCCAGGGCTGGCTGGTGCACGGATGGGCCGGCAGCCGGGCGGGGTTCAGCAACGTCATCACCGCGCGGCGCCTGAACGCGGCCGGTGACAAGACCGTCGGCGAGCCGGCGACCCTGATCGACGGCGCCAAGCTTCCCGACACGGCCACCAGTTTCGGGCGGTCGCCCTGGTTCACAACCGAGGGGCCCAAGCTCTACAAGCGCGACGGTTGGTACTACGTCTTCGCCCCGGCCGGCAGCGTGAAGGGCGGCTGGCAGGGGGTCTTTCGATCCCGCGCGCTGCTGGGTCCCTATGAGGGGCGCAACGTCCTCGACCAAGGCAAGACCCAGATCAACGGGCCGCACCAGGGCGCCTGGGTCGTCACGCTCAGGGGCGAGGACTGGTTCCTGCATTTCCAGGACACCGACTCGTACGGACGGCGAGTCTGGCTGGAGCCCATGGTCTGGAAGAACGGCTGGCCGGTGATCGGCGACGACCGCGATGGCGACGGCCGGGGCGAGCCCGTCTTGCGGTGGCGCAAGCCGAAGGTCGACAAGCCGGAGGTCCCGGCGGCGGTCCAGGCCGATGATACGTTCGACGGGGCGTTATCACCGGCCTGGCAATGGAACGCCAATCCGGGGGACGACTGGAGCAGCCTGACCGCCCGGCCCGGCGCCCTGCGTCTGAAGTCCATCTCGTCGCCCGAGAACCTCTGGGAGGCGGGCGCGCTGCTGACCCAGAAGCTGCCCGGTCCGTCGTTCAGCGCGACGACCCGGATCGCGTTCGCGCCCAAGGCCGTCGGCGAACGGGCGGGTCTGGTGATGTTCGGCGCCGACTACGCCTGGATCGGCCTTGAGAAGACGGCGGACGGCGTGCGGCTGATCCGGGTGGACCGCGTCGGGGCTGACGCCTTCAAGCCCGAACAGGTCACCGTGGGGCTGAAGCAAGCGCCCGCCAGCGTCTATCTGAAGCTCAGCACTTCGCCGGTCACCGTCGCCGACCCGCCGCCGAACTTCCCCCACTACGCGCCCTCGATGCTGCGCTCGACCCACGCCAGGGTGGTGTTCAGCTACAGCCTCGACGGGGTGACCTATACGCCGCTGGGAGAGCCGTTCGTCAGCAAGCCCGGGCGATGGGTCGGCGCGCAGATGGGCGTGTTCAGTCAGGCCGCCGCGGGCCGGCCGGCCTACACCGCCACGCGGATCGGCTGGACCGACGTCGAGGCGTTCGAGGTCGCGCCCTAGCGCGGACCGGGCGCGATCGTGGCTGATATCGATATCTACTTCCGCGTGTGCACGAGCGGTTCGATCTTGGCTCGGCGAGCGCCTGCGCACCAATTGGTACGACAAATGAAGTGTTGCAATCCTGATTGATATCGATAACAGTGATGGGGCGGCGTAGCATGCCGCCAAGACAAGTGAGGCGGCGTCGGCGTGGCCGAATGTCGTTCGGAGTGAAACGAAGAGGCTTACCGCAAAGCGCGTCGGGACCGTCACGGCAAGAGCCGGGCGGGTCGTGCGCCGCCGATCAGGCGGCGCAATCAGAAACAGACCGGAGGGGAAACAGATGTCAAAGCCAACCCACAACGCGCGTCACCGCGCCCAAGGCCGCCTCCTGGCGACCGCCTCGATGGCCGCGCTGCTGGCGGCGGGATGGTCCACGGCCAGCGCCCAAACCGCGCCCGCCGGGGACGGCGTTGTCGAGGAGGTGGTCGTCACCGGCATTCGCCAGAGCCTGCAGTCGTCGGTCTCGATGAAGAAGAACACCATGGAAGTGGTGGACTCCATCCGCGCCGAGGACATCGGCAAGCTGCCCGACCCCAACGTCGCCGAGACCCTGACCCGGATCCCCGGCGTGCAGGGCTATCGCTATGGCGGGGAGGGCGCTTCGCCCGTCGGCTCGGGCAGCGGCCTGACCATTCGCGGTCTGTCGGGCCAGACGGCCTCGCAGGTGGACGGCCGCAGCTATTTCACGGCCGGCGGCAGTGAGTTCAACATCGAGGCCGCCATTCCCGGAATGATTTCGGGCCTGGACGTCTTCAAGAACCCCTCGGCCGAGCACATCGAAGGCGGCATCGGCGGCCTGGTCGACATCCGCACCCGCAAGCCACTGGACCTGAAGGGCTTCACGGCCAGCGCGGCCGTGTCGGGCAAGTACAACGACATGGTCAAAAGCTGGCAGCCGGAATATTTCGGCCTGGTTTCCGATCGCTGGGACGTGGGCGAAGGCGAGATCGGCCTGCTGCTGGCGGCCAACTATCAGAAGAGCTGGAACCGCTCGGACAACGCGCCGGGCGTGGGCGGCTCGCAACTGCGCCGCGCGATCCGCGCCGACAGCCCCGAATATCTGGCCAACACCAGCCTTAACCGCGCCTATGTCGGCCGCAGCGACGTGACCTACCTGGCCGACGTGGATCCGCTGACCCTGACCGCCGATCAGCGCGCCAACCTGATCAACATGACCGGCGTCCAGCTGAACGTGAACGAGGAAGACATCCAGCGTACCCGCAAGGGCTTCAGCGGCGCCTTCCAATACAAGCCGAGCTCGAACCTCGAGTTCTACGTCGACGGCAACTACAATTCCTACCTGTACCACCAGGGCTATCGCTTCCTGAACATGGTGGACAGCCGCTACGCCCAGAGCCTGGTCACCATCCCGTTCAGCACCACCGAGGGCCTGACCAACCGCAACAGCAACGGCGGCGACGACCTCGTGCTGGCCGGCCAGCGGTTCGCCAGCGGCACGCTGCTGGGCTCCAGCCTCAACAGCACTGGCGGCGACGAGCATCGCATCTACAGAACCTGGATCCTGGCCGGCGGCGCCAAGTGGAGCCCCACCGACGCCCTGGACCTCAAGCTCGACGTCTCCTACGTCGACGCCTATCAGCACCAGGACAACCGCTCGATCGGTTTGGCCACGCGCAACGGCCTGGCCTGGGACGTCACCCGCTCGATCGGCGCGCCGCAGAAAGTGTCGATCGCCGGGCCGGATCTTTCCAGCCCCGGGACCTGGGCGTTCAACAACTACGCCAACGGCACCAACAACGTCTATGACGACAAGGGCGTCGCCGCGCAGTTCGACGGCAAGTACAAGTTCCCGGGCAGCGTGGTGGAGGACGTCAAGTTCGGCGCCCGCTACTACCGCAAGAAATCGCGCTTCTATAACTACAGCTTCAGCGGCAAGAACCTGACGACCGACGGCCTGGCCCTGGCGGCCAACCAGTCCAACGCGATTTTCGTGACCAGCATGCCCGACCTGGTGGCCGGCTCGCACACAAACTGGTTCGACGGCGAGGGCGGCTACAGCGGCGGCTATCTGACGGCCAATCCGGACTCGCTGCTGGGCGACAACATCCGCAACCGCTTCCCGCTGGCCGGCATCCCCTCCGAGGACTCCCTGCCCGAGGTCGTCACCTCGCGGCGTCTGGCCGTCGAGGAGACCTTCGCCGGCTACGGCGTGGCTGACTTCGCCTTCATGGACGACCGTATCCGGGGCAATGTCGGCGTGCGGGTCGTGCGCACCAACCTCGACGCCGAGGCGCAGATCGCCAGCACCGTCGGCGGCGTTTCGGTCATCGTGCCCAACCGGTCGAGCAACAGCTACACCGACGTCCTGCCGACCTTCAACGTCACCGGCTACATCACGCCCGACACCTTGCTTCGCTTCGGCTACGGCAAGGGCCTGACCCGTCCCAGCGTCGCAGACATCAACCCGGTGATCAGCACGAACCCGACCACGGGGCTGGGCTCGCAAGGCAACCCCAACCTCGAGCCCCTGCGCGCCGACAGCTACGACCTGTCGCTGGAGAAATACTTCAACAACACCAGCTACGTGTCGGCCGCGGTGTTCTACAAGGACGTGAAGGGCTTCGTGCTGGGCGTGGACGAGTGCCAGATGGTGGCGACCTCGCCGCCCTATTCGGGCACCACGTCCAACAGCTGCCCCACCGGCCAGTACCGGATCACCAAGTCGGTCAACGCCGATCCGGGCTACGCCAAGGGCGTCGAGCTGGCCGCCCAGACCTTCTTCGACTACGGATTCCTGCCCGACTTCGCCAAGAACTTCGGGGTCCAGGCGTCCTATACTTACGTCAAGACAGAGCTGCCGGTCGTGCTGAACGGCAAGAAGGTCAATGTCCGCCAGCCCTTCCAGTCGGACAACAACTACAGCGTCGCCGGTCTCTACGAGAGCGACTTCATGTCGGCACGCCTGGTCTACACCTACCGCTCCGACTACGTGCTGTTCGGCGTTTCGGCCAACCCGATCGACGGCCGCTACCTGAAGGGCTACGGCATCCTCGACGCCTCGGTGAACTTCAACCTGCGCAAGGATCTGTCGCTGTCGCTGACGGCGTCGAACCTGACCAACAAGGCGCCGCAGCGCTATGTCGGCGAGCCCGGCGGCGACTACGACACCGACATCCTGCGCCAATACTTCATGAACGGCCGGATCTACGGAATCTCGCTTCGCTACAAGTTCGGCGGCTAGACGGCCGCCCATCTTCCCCCCTGCAGCGCCGCCCTTCGGGGCGGCGTTTTTTTCGCGTGCTCCATCAGAGGCGGAACGGCCGGGCGGGCCTGGAAAGCTCGCTCGCCTTGGCCCGTCCGCCGCCGACAAAAGCGTCAGTCAGCCCCGCCGCTATGCCTTGAACGTGGCGGCCTGACTCGGCGGGCGTTGACGCGACGTCTTGGCGACGGCATGTCCCACCGCCGATCAAGCCACGGGCCAAAAGACGATGATCAACTTCCCCGACGACATCTTTTCCGAACCCGAGGACGTGGATCCGGACACTCTGGCCAACCTCGGCCCCCTGCGGGCGCTGGCCGGCGTGTGGGAGGGTCGCAAGGGCGTCGACCTGAACCCCAAGGCCGAGGGGCCGGAGCGACGCGACTATCTCGAGCGCATCGAGATGCAGCCGATCGATCCCCAGGCGAACGGGCCGCAGCTGTTCTACGGCCTCCGCTACCACGTCCACATCGTCGCCTCGGACGAGGACACGACCTTCCACGACCAGGTCGGCTACTGGCTTTGGGAGCCGGCCACCGGGTTGATCATGCAGACGCTGGCCCTGCCGCGCGGGCAGGTCGCGCTGGCCAGCGGGCAGGCCTCGCCGGACGGCTCGGGCCTCGTCGTTCGGGCCGAGCGGGGCGGGCCAGGCTACGGGATCTGCTCGACCGACTTCCTGGAGTGGGCCTTCCGGACGGACTCCTACGAGCTCGACGTGCGGTTCGCCGCCGGCGGCGGATGGTCGTACGTGTCCACGACCATGCTCCAGGTCCGGGGGCGGATCGCGCCCTTCCGCCATATCGACCGCAACACCCTGCACAAGGTTGCCGAGCCTCGACCCAATCCCCTGGCGCGGATCACGACGGGCGCCGCGACTCTCGTGGAGGCGCACGGCTTCACCTCGATCGGCGGCGACGCCGAACGCCTTGGCTAGCTAGCCTTTCGGCTAGACCTCGCCCGACCAAATGTCGGCGTTTGCGCGACACCCGTACAGCTAGGCCGCCAGGGCCTCCGGCTACTGGTTCTTGAACTTGTCCCAGTGTTCGAAATCGAAGGTCGGCTTCAGGGCGGCGTGGCGGACCTCGAAGACCAGGGTGTCGCGGGCCGGCTCGCCTTGGTCGCGGGTGGTCGTCACGACCGCCGTGTGCAGGCCTTCCGGCAGGTCGGCGGGCAGGTCATAGCGCCAGATGTGCGGCGAGTGGTCGGCGCGCGAACCGCGCGGCTGCGGCGGCATCGGCGGCAGGCGTTTCTGGCGGCCCTGGACATAGCCCTGGGTTTCCGGATCGCCCGAGCGGCTCTGGATCGCGGTCCGGGCCATGGTCAGCTGGCGCTGCAGGGTGAAGGGATCTGAATAGGCCGAGCCGCTGCGGATTCCCTCGCCGCGCATCTCCTGGGTGCGGGTCATGGGGGCCGGGACGGCGCCGTCGACCGAGACCATGACCTTGGTGGTGCTGTCGCCCATCCAGACGTCGGCGGTGATCCAGCTCTGGCCCTGCAGGTCGGCCTGGTTCAGCAGCTTCACGTCCGGCAGGTCCTGGACGCTGAGCGGCGGCACGGGATCGCGGGTCTCCTCCGGCGCGTCGCGCCAGGCGAAGATCTTGTCGGCCCAGTCGCGGAAGCGGGGCGTGCTGACCGACAGCCACATGGCGCGGTCCCGGGGCAGGCCGCTGGCGCGGTAGTCCAGCGTGTAGGCAGTCCCGTCGACGGCGAAGTCGACATAGCCGCGCGGCGAGCCGTCGCCCTGCAGGCTCATGGGCGTGCCGTCGATGTCGTAGTCGCCGCCCCACCAGTCGCCCGCCACCGCGCCTGCCACCAGGTGGCGGAACGGGATGGTCGAGACCCCGACCGTGGCCTTCCAGCCGGCCATCGAGTCGCCCGCGGCCATGTTCTCCAGGGTGTGGCTGTGGCCGGTCAGCGACAACGCCGGGCGGCCCTTCACCAGGGCGTAGAGCTCGCCCATGTTGTCGGTCTGGTGGGGCTGGGACTCGCTGTTGTCGAAGCCGACGAACGGAATGTGGGCGGCGAACACCACCAGTTTGGCCGGATCGGTGGTCTTCAGCACGTTGGCGATGAAGGTCATCTGATCGGGCAGCAGGCGGCCGTTGTAGGTCTTCCAGTACTGCTTGCAGAACGGCCGCTCGCGGGCCTCGCGCGGATCCTCGCCGCAAGGGAACGAGACGTTGTCCAGCACGATGAACACCGTCTGGCCCATCTCGAACGCGTAGTTGTTGGGGCCATACAGGCGACGCCAGGTGTCGGAGCTGTCGATGTCGTGGTCGGCGTCGTGGTCGTAGTCGTGGTTGCCCTGTACCCACCACTGCGGAACGCCGACCGCGCCCATCACCTCGGCGGTGCGGGGGATCAGGTGCAGGTCGTCGCTGACGATGTCGCCCAGCGCCAACAGGCAGGCGGGCTTGGTCTTGGCGTTGAGCAGCTCCCTGACCAGGGAGTCGCGCACATAGCCGACCTCGATGTTGGAAGCGGGCTGGACGTCGCCCAGGACCGCGCACTCGAAGCGCGCGCCGGCGTGGGCGCGGATGCCGGTGGGGATGATCGGGAAATTGATCGCCGAGGGCAGGGGACCCGTCGGCGGCAGGCCGCCGTAGCGCAGGGCCTTGGGCGAGCCCGCCGGCTTGTGCTGGTAGGCGAACTGCGGAACCCAGCGATGGTCCGTCGGCACGCGCCAGCCGCTGGGCTGGATCACGAACACCGCCATGTCGCTTCGAGCCGGCAGGGCGTAGCGGCCCTGGGCGTCGGTCAGGACGACCTCGCGTCCGTTCGAGACCTTCACGCCGGGCACGCCGTGTTCGCTCGCGTCCAGCCGGCCGTCATGGTTGGCGTCGTCGAACACGGCGCCCGTGATCGTCGCGCTGTCGGAGCGCGCCTCCCTCCGGACGTCGACCTGCGCGAAGTAGGGCGTGTTCACGCCCTCTAGCGCCGGGGCCGTCGCGGCCGTCGCGGCGCCGGCGCAACCGCAGGCGATCGCCGCCCATAGCATCTTTATCGGCAGAGGGGTCTTGGTCACGGTGGCGTCCTTCTTGACGACGTTTGCAGGTCTGTCTGGCCGAATTCCAAAACACCCTGATGAAACCCACACGGAAAGACGTTCATCCCGCCGTTGATGGGCTCCTGTGTGGATTTGGCGGCGTTTTCGTTCAAATTCCCCACACAACACAAGCGAACTTCTCGTGACAACCACGCAAAATCAACAAATGTCACGCAATATCCACAAACCACGCTTAAGGGAGATGTCGGCGAGGGGGTGGCGGCCGCGATGGCGGCGCGCGGACGCTCGTTGGGCACAATTTCTCTGGGAGAGTCGGTGTGAGGCATCAATCTGCAGCCAGGGGCCGCTGGCGCGGCGTCATGGCGCTACGGGCGCTGGCCTTGGTCGGCGCGAGCATTCCCGCGGTCGCGCTTATGACGACGCCGGCGGTGGCCGACGACTACACCAACGTGCAGGCCTCGGGCCGCGTGCTGGCGGCCGACGGCAAGCCGATCGCCGGCGCGGTGGTCCGGATCACGTCGGAAACCCTGGGCGTGAAGCGCTCGGCGGTGACCAGCGCCACCGGCGCCTATGTGATCCCGCAACTGGCTCCGGGCGCCTATGCGGTGTCGGTGTCGGCTGAAGGCTTCGACGCCTATGCCGAGAACGGCGTGCTGATCAGCCGTTCGGGCGCGTCGAACCTGTTCACCCTGGCGCCCGTCGGTTCGGTCGAGGCCATCGAGGTCAAGGCCGGCCGCCAGCGCACGCCGGACTTCGAGATCACCACCACGGGCGCGGCCATCGAGATCGGCGAGCTGGCCGAGCGCGTGCCGGTGGGCCGTTCGCTGCGCGACATCGCCCTGATGTCGCCGGGCGTCGTCCAGGGCTCGTCGTCGGCCAACGGAACCTTCGCCAACCAGATCTCGATCTCGGGCGCCAGCTTCATCGAGAACGCCTTCTTCGTGAACGGCCTGAACATCACCAACTTCCGCATGGGCCTGCTGCCCGTCGAGGTGCCGTTCGACTTCTACAAGTCGGTCGAGGTGAAGACCGGCGGCTATCCGGCCGAGTTCGGCCGCTCGACCGGCGGCTTCGTCAACGCCATCACCAAGTCGGGCACCAACGAATTCCACGGCGGCGTGACCGCGACCTGGGAGCCGGGCGACCTGCGCGACAGCGCCCCCAACACCTTCCGCAACAATTTCGAGGACTACACGGCCAGCCGCGAGGAGTGGGTGGCCGAACTTGGCGGGCCGATCATCAAGGACCGCCTGTTCTTCTACGGCCTCTACAACCAGCGCAAGCTCAAGACCTTCAGCCCGTCGGCCAGCCAGGACAACGCCACCCGCAGCACCGACGACGCGCCGTTCTGGGGCGGCAAGCTGGACGGCTGGCTGACCGACAAGCAACACCTGGAGTTCACCTATTTCGACACCACCAAGGACGTCCAGAACCGCAGCCTGAACTACAACCGCGCCACCAAGGAAGTCGGGGCGGAGACGGGCGGCACCAACCAGCGCTCGGGCGGCGAGAACTACATCGCCCGCTACACCGGCACCTTCACGCCCTGGTTCACCCTGTCGGCGGCCTATGGCGTCAACAAGTTCCGCGACGGCCAGCTGCCGCTGGACACGACCCACGAGCGGGTCATCGACTACCGGACCAATTCCGCCGGCGTCGACATCGGCGTCAACAAGGTGACCGACGCGATGTCGTTCAACGACGACGAGCGGACCTTCTATCGCGCCGACGCCGACTTCAACTTCAACCTCCTGGGCGCTCACCATCTGCGGATCGGCTACGATCACGAGGAGAATACGGCCACCCAGAACTTCGAGACGATCGGCTCGGGCTTCCTGAAGATCTTCCGCGCCACCGGCACGGACCAGACCGGCCTGCCGAACGGCACGGACTATGTGACCACGCGCGTCTACCGCAACAGCGGCTCGTTCGGCACGGTCAACCAGGCCTTCTACGCGGAAGACCAGTGGACCCTGTTCGACGATCGCCTGCAGCTGGAACTGGGCGTTCGCAACGACCGGTTCGACAACCGCAACGCCGACGGCTCGACCTTCTACGATCCGGGCAACCAGTGGGCGCCGCGCATCGCGGTGTCGGGCGACCCCTTCGGCGACGGCAAGTCCAAGCTCTACGGCTTCTTCGGCCGCTATTACCTGCCGCTGCCCAGCGACCTGTCGCTGAAGTTCGCCGGCTCGCTGGTGACCTATACCCGCTACAACCTGCTCACCAGCGTGGCGGCCGACGGCACGCCGGGCCTGGGCGCGCCGGTCACCACGGTGGCGGGCATGGCGCCGTGCCCCGACACCGGGACGCCCAACTGCCTGGTCTCGGCCTCGGGCCTGGTGGCCGACACCGCCGAGTCCATCGCCCATAACCTCAAGCCGCAGTCGGCCGACGAGTTCGTGCTGGGCTACGAGCGGCGCTTCGGCGACCTGATCAAGGTGGGGGCGTATTTCACCCATCGCGAGCTGAACAACATCGTCGAGGACGTGGCCATCGACACCGGCGCGCGCGCCTACTGCGTAAAGGCCGGCTTCACCGCGGCCCAGTGCCAATCCAGCTTCGGCGGCGGTCGCCAGTGGGTGATCGTCAATCCGGGCGAGGACGTGAAGATCCGCCTGAACAGCCTGCCGGACGGCTCCAAGCCGATCGTCACGCTGTCGGCCGCGGACCTGACCTATCCGCACCCCAAGCGCGACTACAACGCCCTGACGGCCACCTTCGATCGGGCCTTCGACGGCAAGTGGTCGCTGTCGGGCTCCTACACCTGGGCCGACCTGAAGGGGAACTACGAGGGCGGCGTGCGCTCGGAGAACGGCCAGCTGGCCATCAACACCACGGCCGACTTCGACTCGCCGGGCTTCCTGAACGGCGCCGACGGCTACTTGCCCAACCATCGCCGCCACACCCTCAAGGGCTACGGCAGCTACGAGGTCAACAAGTGGCTGACCCTGGGCGGCAACGGCTCGATCCAGTCGCCGCGCAAGTACAGCTGCATCGGCATCGTGCCCAACGCGGTGGACCCGGTCGCCTTCGGCTATCAGGGCTACGGCTTCTACTGCCAGGGCAAGGTGGTTGATCGCGGCTCGGCCTTCGAGGGCGACTGGGTCACGCAGTTCAACGCCAGCGCGGTGGTGACCCTGCCTACCCCGGGCGACCGCTTCGACGCCTCGCTGCGGCTGGACGTGTTCAACCTGTTCAACGCCCAGGCCGTGACGGCCTACCACGAGTTCGGCGACGTGGGCGGCAGCGGCGTCGCGGACGTCAACTTCCGCAAGCCCGTCGACTATCAAACCCCGCGCTACGCGCGGCTCCAGTTGCGCGTCGCTTTCTAGCCGGCGACGCGCCGTTCCCCGGCCGCGTTCCCTTCCCCCCGCGGCCGGGGGACCCTTCTTGCTTAGGGACTCAGGCCATAGTGTCCCGCGACTCCGGTCGACGACTCCCCGGTCGGCGACCGACAACAACGGATCGATGATGCTGAAGCGGTACGATCGTCAGCGCGACATACTGAACCTGCTCGAGCCCAACCAGACCCGGGCCATCGCCGACATAGCCAAGGCGCTGTCGGTGTCGGAGGAGACGATCCGGCGCGAGCTGCGCGTGATGGAAGAGGCCGGCACGATCGTGCGCCTGCACGGCGCCGTCCGGTTGCCGCCGCAGGAGATCGAGGGGCCCTTCGATCTGCGCATGCAGACGAACATCGCGGCCAAGACCCGCATCGCCGAGGCGGTGGTCAAGTTCATCTCGGACGGCGACACCCTGTTCCTCGACAGCGGCTCGACCTCCTGCTTCGTCGCCAAGGCGCTGAGCGAGCATCGCCAGCTGAAGATCATCACCAACTCGCTGGCCGTGGCCCAGGCGATCCGCAAGGACAAGGGGCACACCCTGTTCCTGGCGGGCGGCGAGCTGAACGCCGCCTATCAGTCCTTTTCCGACCGCCACGCCCAGGAGTTCGTCAGCGGCTTCCGACCCAGCCTGTCGATCCTGACCGTCGGCGCCGTGCACCCCGAGCATGGCCTGATGGACCACTCGCCCAGCGAGGCGATCATGAGCCGCATCGCCTACGCCACGGCCAGCCGTGTCCTGCTGGCTGTCGATCAGGGCAAGTTCGGGAGGATCGGGCTGGTGCACACCGCCTCGACCAAGGACGTGGACATTCTTGTCACCGACGCGCCGTTGGCCCCGGCGTTCCGGGAAGCCTTCTCCCACGCCGAGGTGGTGGTCGCCTGAAGGGACCGCGCGGGAGCCGTTTCGACCGACGCCGCTTTCACGCTGTCGGTTTCCATGGGCCGGCAAGCTCGTCTTTATGGCGCCCTTACGCGCCGCCCCCGACTCCCGAATAGAGCCCTTACGCCGGCTCGTGGCCTTTTCCGCTCAGCTTAGCGGGAGGCCTTTCATGGCTGATCTGATGTTTCTGGCGCTGGGGGTGGGGCTGTTCGTGGCCTTCGCCGCCTTCGCCATGGGTTTGAGGCGCGTTTGACCATGCTGGTGAGCGTGCTTTGGGGCGCCGGGGCGATCGTCGTCGCGGTCTACATGGTCGCGGCGATGCTGCGGCCCGACAAGTTCTGACGGAACCCCCATCTCAAAAGGAATGGCCATGAATTGGCAAGGCTGGGCGGAAATCGCCCTGACGCTGGGGCTGGCGGTCGCTATCGGCTGGCCCATCGGCGTCTACATGTCGCGCGTCTGGAACGGCGAACGCACCTGGCTCGACCCGGTGCTTCGGCCGTTCGAGGCGTTTTTCTACACCGCCTGCGGGGTCGATCCGAAGAAGAGCCAGAGCTGGTACGGCTACGCCGGGGCGCTGCTGGCCTTCAACCTGGTCGGCTTCCTGATCACCTACGGCGTCCTGCGCCTGCAGGGCGTGTTGCCGCTGAACCCGCAGGGCTTCCCGGCGCTCTCCGAGCACCTGTCGTTCAACACCGCCATCAGCTTCGTGACCAACACCAACTGGCAGAGCTATGCCGGCGAGACGACCATGTCGACGTTCAGTCAGATGATCGTTCTGACCGTGCAGAACTTCGTTTCGGCCGCCACCGGCGCGACCGTGGCCGCCGCCCTGGCGCGGGCCTTCATCGCCAATCGCGGCGAGGGTGTCGGCAACTTCTGGGCCGACCTGATCCGCACCACGCTCTATGTGCTGCTGCCGTTGTCGTTCGTATTGGCGATCGCCCTGGTCGCCCTGGGCCTGCCCCAGACCCTGGCCGCGAGCGTCACCGCCCACACCCTGGAAGGCGTCGATCAGAAGATCTCGCTCTACGCCGTGGCCTCGCAGGAGGCCGTCAAGATGCTGGGCATCAACGGCGGCGGCATCTTCAACGCCAACTCGGCCCACCCGTTCGAGAACCCCACGCCGTTGACCAACCTGATCACGGCCGTGTCGATCAACGTGCTGGGCTGGGCGGCCTTCTTCGCCTTCGGCCGCTCGGTCTTGGCCAGGAAGGACGTCCGCGCCCTGGTCATCGCCGCCAGCGTCCTGCTGTTCGCCGCCGCCGCCGGCATCTACGCCGCCGAGGTCCAACCGGCTCCGGCCCAGGTGGCCGCCGGCGTCGACACCAGCGTCAACATGGAAGGCAAGGAAATCCGCTTCGGCGCGCCGGCCACGGCCGCCTGGGCCGCCATGACCACGGGGGCCTCCAACGGCTCGGTCAACGGCATGCATTCCAGCCTGATGCCCCTGGGCGGCGGGATCGCCATGTTCCTGATGCACCTGGGCGAGATCCTGCCCGGCGGCATCGGTTCCGGCATCGCGGTGATGGTCGTGATGGCCGTGCTGGCGGTGTTCGTCGCCGGCCTCATGGTGGGCCGCACGCCGGAGTACTTGGGCAAGAAGATCGAGGCCAAGGAGGTCAAGCTCTCGATCCTCGCGGTGCTGGCCATCCCGGTCTGCGTGCTGGGCTTCTCGGCGATCGCCGCCGTGTTGCCCGAGGCTCTGAAGGGACTGATGCATGCGGGGCCGCACGGCTTGTCCGAGATCCTCTACGCCTACACCTCCGGCACGGCCAACAACGGCTCGGCCTTCGCGGGCCTGACCGCCAACGCGCCCTGGTGGGACACCACCCTGGCCGTGTCCATGGCGATGGGCCGGTTCCTGCCGATCGTCGCAGTGCTGGCCATCGCCGGCTCGCTGGCGGCCAAGCCCAAGCTGGCGCCGTCGGCCGGCACGCTGCCGACCCATGGCGGCCTGTTCGTGGGGCTGCTGATCGGGGTGATCCTGATCCTGGGCGGCCTGCAGTTCTTCCCCGCATTGGCGCTGGGTCCGATCGTCGAGCACTTCCAGGTGCTCGCCGCGACCGCCGCGCACTGATCGCAGAGGCGATTACATCATGACGACCATCGAAACTCACGCCGGGGAGGGCCGGCGCAAGGCCAGCCTCCTGGCGGCCGGCCTGTCCGGGCCGATCCTGGCGCGGGCGACCAAGGACGCCTTCGTCAAGCTGGACCCGCGCCAGCTGACCGGCAATCCAGTGATCTTCGCCACCTGGGTGGTGGCCCTGCTGTCGACCGTCTCGGCGGTGGCGGCGGTGGCCAACCACCAGTCCGCCGGCTTCGCCGTGCAGGTGTCGCTGTGGCTGTGGGCCACGGTGCTGTTCGCCAACCTGGCCGAGAGCGTCGCCGAAGGGCGGGGCAAGGCCGCCGCCGACAGCCTGCGCGCCACCCGCGTCACCACCAACGCCAAGCTGATCATCGACGAGACGACCGGCACGATCATCCCGACCGCCGCCCACAAGCTGGTCCCCGGCGAGGTGATCTTGGTCGAGGCCGGCGACGTTGTCCCGACCGACGGCGAGATCATCGAAGGCATGGCCAGCGTCAACGAGGCGGCGATCACCGGCGAAAGCGCCCCGGTGATCCGCGAAAGCGGCGGCGACCGCTCGGCCGTCACCGGCGGCACCACCGTGGTCTCCGACTGGATCAAGGTGCGGGTCACCGCCTCGGCAGGCTCGACCTTCCTCGACCGCATGATCGCCATGGTCGAGGGCGCGGACCGTCGCAAGACGCCCAACGAGATCGCCCTGGCCGTGCTGCTGGCGGGTCTGACCCTGATCTTCCTGATCGCGGTCGTCACCCTTCTGGGCCTGGGCAAGTTCTCGGGCGTGGTCCTGGATCCGCTGGTGCTGGGCGCGCTGTTCATCACGCTCATTCCGACGACGATCGGCGGCCTGCTTTCGGCCGTCGGCATCGCCGGCATGGACCGGCTGATGAAGCACAACGTCCTGGCCACCTCGGGCCGGGCCGTCGAGGCGGCCGGCGACGTCGACACCCTGCTGCTCGACAAGACCGGCACCATCACCTTCGGCAACCGCATGGCGACCGAGGTGATCGCCGCGCCGGGCGTGCGTCCGGAGGCCGCCCTGCGCGCCGCCGTCAGCGCCTCCCTGGCCGACGAGACCCCGGAAGGCCGCTCGATCGTCGAGCTGGGCCGCAACGCGGGGATCGTCATCGACGCCCCCGAGGGCGCGACCTCGATCGCCTTCAGCGCCAGCACCCGCCAGTCGGGCCTGGACGCGGGCGGCATGTCCTGGCGCAAGGGCGCGGTGGACGCGGTCTACCGTTCGCTGGCCCTGGACCCCAAGCTGATCCCGGCCGAGATCACCGCCGCGGTCGACCGCATCGCCCGCTCGGGCGGCACGCCGCTGGCGGTCAGCGAGAACGGCGCCCTGGTCGGCGTCATCCACCTCAAGGACGTGGTCAAGCCGGGCGTCAAGGCGCGCTTCGCCGACCTGCGCCGCATGGGCCTGCGGACGGTGATGATCACCGGCGACAACCCGGTGACCGCCGCCGCCATCGCCTCGGAAGCCGGCGTCGACGACTTCCTGGCCGAGGCCACCCCCGAGGACAAGCTACGGCTGATCCGCGAGGAGCAGGGCAGGGGCCGCCTGGTCGCCATGTGCGGCGACGGCGCCAACGACGCCCCGGCCCTGGCGCAAGCCGATGTCGGCGTGGCCATGCAGACCGGCGCCCAGGCCGCCCGCGAGGCCGGCAACATGGTCGACCTCGACAGCGACCCGACCAAGGTCATCGAGATCGTCGAGGTCGGCAAACAGATGCTGATCACCCGCGGCGCCCTGACGACCTTCTCGATCGCCAACGACGTGGCCAAGTACTTCGCCATCATCCCGGCGATGTTCGTGGTCGCCCTGCCGGCCCTGGGGGCGCTGAACATCATGCGCTTGCACAGCCCGCAGAGCGCGATCCTCTCGGCGGTGATCTTCAACGCCCTGATCATCGTGGCCCTGATCCCGCTGGCCCTGAAGGGCGTGAAGTACCGCGCCATCGGGGCCGGCAAGCTGCTGTCGCGCAACCTCACCGTCTACGGCCTGGGCGGCCTAGTCGCCCCGTTCATCGGCATCAAGCTGATCGACATGATCGTATCCGCCCTCGGCCTGGCCTAGGCCGCGTCCTTCGGAGTTTGAAACCATGCTTTCGCATCTTCGTCCGGCCCTCGTCTCGGCGGGCCTGTTCACGGTCCTGCTGGGACTGGCCTATCCGCTGGCCGTCACCGGCGTCGCCCAGGCGGCGTTCCCGGCCCAGGCCAACGGCAGCCTGATCAAGGACGCCAAGGGGACGGTCGTCGGCTCGACCCTGATCGGCCAAGCCTTCGCCAAGCCGGAATATCTGCATCCGCGTCCGTCGGCGGCCGGTAGCGGCTATGACGCCTCGGCGTCCAGCGGCTCCAACATGGGCCCGCTGAACGACAAGCTGATCGAGCGGGAGAAGACCGACGCAGCGACCCTGCGGGCCGAGAACCCCGGCGCGCCGATCCCGGCCGACGCGGTGACCACCTCGGGCTCGGGCCTGGATCCGGAAATCTCGCCGGCCTACGCCCGCTTCCAGGCTCCGCGAATCGCCAAGGCCCGAGGCATCACCACCGACGCCGTCGAGGCGGTCATCGCGCGGCACGAGGAGGGGCGCCTGCTGGGCTTCATCGGCCAGCCGCGCGTCAACGTCCTGCTGGTCAATCGCGACCTGGACAGCCGAAGAGGGTAGGAACCGACCCGCGCCGCCGCGCGTCGCACCTTGGAGGTCGCGCAATCGCGGTGGCGCAACAGGTCTTCTCGCGCCATTTCCTACCCCGCCCGCGCTCCCGCCGGGATTCTTTTGCTCAGACTACCCCCCTCAAACGAGGGTTGTCCGCTCACTGTGGCCTAGCTAGGTCGAGGGTCGCCGTTCGGGGAACGGCGGTGTTTTTCAGTGGCTGAGTGGGGTGTCACATGTCGGGAATCGAAATCAAACGCGGCAAGTCGCGCGGCGGCGCGCGGGCTCTTTGGCTGACCGGAACGGCCTTGGGATGCTCTTTGCTGGTCCAGCCGGCCGTCGCTCTGGCCGCCAACGAGTGCGGGTCTCCCGTGAGCGGCGTCGTGACCTGTCCAGCCCCCACGACCACCGGCGTCAGCTACACGACGATCGACGACCTGATCCTGAATCTGCCCGCCTCGGCCTCCAACACCGGCGCGATCGCGGTGGACGTCATCGGCGGGGCCGGCGACATCGGGGTTGTGGCGGCCGACATCGCCACCAGCGGAAACCAGGCGCCGGGCTTGTTCGTAACCACCACGAGCGGCGCGATCGACATCGAGGTGACCAAGGCGGCCACCTCGGGGACCGACATGGTCAACGACATGACCAATGACGCGATCGTGGCGCTGTCGGACAGCGGCGCGGTCAAGGTCAAGGCCGGCGAAGTGTCGACGGCCGGGGTCTATACGTCCGGCGTCGCGGCGCAATCGAAGACGGGCGACGTCACGGTCGAGATCGACAAGGTCACCTCCTCGGGCCTGGGCGGCAGCATCGTTCTGGCCCGTTCGCTGGACGGCCCCAGCGGCGCGCCAACGGGCGGCGGCAAGGTGACGGTGGTGGTGGGCGAGGCCTCGACCACCCAGCCCAACGGCGTCATCGGCGCGATTGGGTTCGGCGATGTCTCCGTGACCGCGGGCAAGATCGTCGCGACCGGGGCTCCGGCCGTCGGTCCCGCCGGCCACACGTCGTACGGTCAGGGGATCGGCGCGCGCAGCTACAACGGCGACGTCAGCGTCAAGGTTGACGACCTGTCGACCAGCGGCGTCGGTTTCCTCGGCGTGTCCGCCAACGCCCAGGCCGGCGACGCGACCGTCGAGAGCGGAACGGTCACCACGGCCAGCGACGGCGCCTACGGGATCTACGTCAAGGCGGGCGGCGCGGCCAAGGTCACGGCCGACACCACCACCACCCATGGCGCGGTCACCTACGACACCGCGGTCCACTACACCGACGCCATCCGCGTCGAGGCGGCCGGCCTGATGGACATCACCTCGCAGCACGCCAGCGCGACTGGCGACGGCGGCTCGGCGATCGTGGCCAGGGGCGACGGGGCGATCAAGATCGTCAGCGGCGAGGCCTCGGCGACCGGCGGCGGGATCACCGCCGGCGGCGTCCAGGTGTTCTCCAACGCCATCAGCGCTCAGAGCTTCCTGGGCGGCATCGACATCACCAGCGACAAGGCCAGCGCCGGAGGCGCTCAGTCGTGGGCGATCTACGCCTCGGCGGCCAACGGCGCGATCAGCATCGACAGCGGGACCGCCACGACGGCCGGGGCCGGCGGCCGGGCGATCTACGCCAACGGCGGCGGCGGAGTGACGATCAAGAGCGACGTGGCCTCGACCACGGGCGGGCCCAGCGCCAGCAACGCCGCGGACGCCATCATGGCGCTGACGTTCAACAAGACCGCCAACATCGACATCACCAGCGGCGCGGCCAGCACGACGGGAACCAACGCCCGAGGCATCTACGCCTGGACCAATACCGGCGATGTCGTCATCGGCAGCGGCCAGGTGACCACCACCGGCGCCAACGCCCACGGGATCATGGTCGATGCCGACGGACTGCTGGTCTACGGGACGCCGCACGCGCCTGGCGGCGGCACGGGCGCGCTGAGCATCGTCAGCGACAAGGTCAGCGCCACCGGCGCCGGCTCGACCGGCATCTGGGTGGATCACGCCGGTCCGATCAGCATCGACAGCGGCGAGATCACGGTCGGCAACGGCGTGGGTCTGTACGTCTACGGTCAGGGCGCGGTGGACGTCTCGGCCGACAAGGTCACGGCCGGTGGCACGGGCGTGGTGGTCTATGGCCGCGAGGGCGCGGTGCATGTGACCACGGGCTCGGTCTCGGCCGGGACCACCGGCGACGTGGGCGTGTTCGCCCAGAGCACGACGGGCGACATCGTCGTCAGCGCCGGCGTCACCCGCACCGCCAACCTCGGCATGAACGGCGCCTTCACGGCCGACGGCGTGGGCGCGCTGTCGACCGGCGGCGGCCACGTGGTCGTCAACAGCGTCGACTCCGCCGTGGTCGGTCAGTACGCCACCGCCGTGTGGGGCCAGTCCACCGGCGGGGCGGTCGAGATCAACAGCGGCAAGGCGCGGGCCAGCAGCGCCGGCACCCTGGCCCTGTTCGGTCGCGGCGATCAGGTGACGATCGTCAGCGAGGACGTCGAGATCGTCGGCGCCAGCTCGCGCGCCATCCAGGCCCTGGCAGACAACGGCGACGTGACGGTGACCTCGGCCCGCGCGGTGGCCAAGGACGCCAACAGCGTCGCCATCGACCTGTACGCCAGCCACGACGCCAATCTCACCGTCACGGGTGAAACCGTGGGCGGCCTGAGCGGGGTCCGGGTTTCGGCCCTCAACCGGGCCGAGGTCACGGTCGGGGCGGACGCCTCGATCATCGCGCTCGGCGGCGCCGGGATCGAGTTCCGCGCCGTCCCCGTGCCGGGCGGATCGGGCTCTCCGGCGGCCGGTTACGGCGCCAGTCTGACCACGGCCGGCCACATCGGCGGCAGCGGCGCGATCGCCGTGAAGTTCGCCGGCGGGGACGACACCCTGACCCAGCTGACGGGCGCCAGCTTCGCCGGCGCCGTGGACGGCGGGGCCGGCCTGGACAGCCTGGTGCTGAAGGGAACCTCCAGCCAGCAGACCGCCGACCAGACGTTCGGCGACATCGTCGGCTTCGAGACCACCAAGGTCGAGACCGGTGACTGGACCTTGTCGGGTCTGCTGCAGACCGACAGCATCGCCATCGCCTCGGGCGCGACCCTGCGCATCGACGACAAGCAGGACCGCAACGCCTGGATCGAGACCACGACGCCGGGAACCGGCCTGTCGGTGCGCAACGACGGCACGCTGATTTACCAGAGCTATGACGACAACCTCTATGCCGACAGCGGCACGCTTTCGATCAGCGGGACCGGCGATGTCGAGCTGAACTCGGGCGCGATGCTGGCGTCCGGCGCCTGGACCTATACGGGCGTGACCCGGGTGAACGGCGGCGAACTGCATGTGGCGACCGACATCGGCGGCGGCCTAGAGCAGACCGGCGGCGTCGTGGTGGTCGGCGCCAGCTATGTGACCGACGATGCGGGTCTGGGCACGGTGAAGGTCGCCGGACCGGGCGCGAGCGGCGGCTTCGCCGGCGACATCAAGGTGGACGGCGGGCTGTTCTTCCTCGGCCGGGCCGGCGACTACACGCTGACCAACGCCCTGTCGGGCGCCGGCGGCGAGGTGATCTGGGCCGGTGGCGGCGACCTGACCCTGTCGGGCGTCTACTCGCGCACCGGTCAGCTGACCAACGACGGCGGCCTGGTGACCATCGCCGACCTGTCGGCGGACTCGCGCCTGGCCCTGAAGGGCGACGCCTTCGCCCTGGGTTCGGGCGCCAAGAGGACCGGCGGGCTGTCGGGCGACGCCGACCTCGACATCGGCGCCGGAACCCTGACGATCGCACAGGCCAACGCCTCCAGCTATTCGGGCGACCTGACCGGCGCCGGCGGCCTGACCAAGTCCGGCGCCGCCACCCTGACCCTGAGCGGCGCGGCGACCTATGCCGGCCCGACCACGGTCTCGGGCGGCAAGCTGCTGCTGACCGGTTCGATGAGCAGCGATGTCACGGTGGCGTCGGGCGCGACCCTGCAGATCGGCGACGGCGGCACGACCGGCGCGCTGATCGGCGACCTGGCGATCGCCGGCACGGCGGTCTTCAACCGCTCGGACGAATACGACTTCGGCGGCGACATCACCGGCGCGGGCGAACTGGTCAAGCTGGGGGTGTCGCGCCTGACCCTCTCGGGCCAGTACGGCTTCACCGGCACGACCACGGTCCAGGGCGGTTCGGTGCGGATCCTGCACCTGCCGCAGACCGCCGAGGTCCAGGTCGACAACGGCGTGTTGGACCTCAGCGGCCTGACCCAGACCATCACCAACCTCAGCGGCGGCGCGACGGGCGAGGTCGACATCGACGGCGGGGCCCTGACCGTCAACCAGTTGGGCAGCACCACCTTCGCCGGCGCGATCACGGGCTCGGGCTCGTTCACGATCACCGGCGGAGGCGTGATCGAGCTGACCGGCGCCAACACCTACACCGGCCCGACCACGGTCGGCGTCGGCAAGCTGAAGGTCAACGGCTCGGTGACGTCCGACGTCACGGTCGGCGCGTCGGGCGCCCTGGGCGGCTCCGGGACGATCGGCGGCGACGTGATCGTGCAGAGCGGCGGCCAGGTCACGCCCGGCAATTCGCCCGGCACCCTGACCGTGGCCGGCGACTTCACCTTCACCACCGGCTCGACCTACCAGGTCGAGGTGCTGCCGACCGGCGAGCACGACCTGATCGTCGTGGGCGGCGCCACCACCATCCAGACCGGCGCCAACGTCGCCGTGCTGGCCGGCGGTCCGGCCTCGCAGTACGCCCGGCTGAGCCAGTACGGCATCCTGAACTCGGCGGGCGGCATCACGGGCCGGTTCTCCGGCGTCACCAGCGACATGGCGTTCCTGACGCCCAGCCTGACCTACACGGCCAACGCCGTGCGCCTGAACCTGCTGCGCAATGACATCCGTTTCGCCGGCTTCGCCACGACCCCGAACCAGGCCCACGTGGCCGCGGCCGCCGAAGCCCTGGGCCTGGGAGCGCCGGTCTACGACGCCCTCGTCACCCAGAACGCGGCGGGCTCGGTCCAGGCCTACAACGCTATGGACGGCCAGATCCATGCCGACGTCTCCACCGTCCTGGCGGGCGAGGCGGGACGCCTGCGCGAGGCGATCCAGGCGCGCAGCTCGACCTCGGCGGACGTCGCCGGCGGCTGGGGCGACGTCCTGGCGGGCTGGAGCCATGTCGACGACGGCGCGGGCGCGGCGGGCCTGAAGGTCAGCGGCTCGGGCCTGGTGGTCGGCGGCGACAAGATGCTGGGCGACACCCGCCTGGGCCTGGCGGCCGCCTATGGCGAAGGTCAAGCCAGGGTGTCGGCGCGCGGCAGCCGCGTCGAGAGCACCGGCGGTCAGGTCGCGGCCTACGCCGCCACCACCTTCGGACCCCTGCGCGCCAATCTGGGCGGCGCCTACGCCTGGTCGTCGGTCGACGCCGAGCGGGTGGCGCAGTTCCCGGGCGTCGTGGACCGGCTGAAGGGCAAGTACGACGCCACCGTCGGCCAGCTGTTCGGTCAGGTGTCGGCTCCGGTGGCGCTGGGCGCGACCTCGGTCGAGCCCTTCGTGTCGGCCAGCTACCTGCGCGTGAAGAGCGATGACTTCAGCGAAACCGGCGGCTTCACGGCCCTGAAGGTGGACGGCGTCACGCGTGAGCTCGGCGTCATCGACATCGGGGTCAAGGTGAAGGGCGAAATGGGCCTCGGCTCGGCGGTGGTCCTGAGGCCGCGCGGCGCCGTCGCCTGGCGCATGACCACGGGCGACCTGGCGGGTGAAACCTCCAACACCTTCGCGGGCGGGACGACCCGCTTCGTGGTCAGCGGCGCCAAGTACGACGCCGGCGCCCTGGCCGTTCAACTCGGCGTCGACCTGGTGTCGGGCGACCGCGCCCGGTTCGGGGTCACCTATGAAGGGACCTACGGCGACCGCTACGAGGCCCAGGCCATCCGCGCGGGCGGCGCCTGGCGGTTCTAGGAACCTGTTTCCGAGGGCGCGCTTCTGGGGGAGCGCGCCTGGGGGGAGGGGACGGTCGAGGGCGCCTAGCGCGTCCTCGACCGGTCTTCGCCCAGGATCAGGATCAATTCGGCCTGACGGGTCGCTCCCGTCTTGCTGAAGATCGATTTCAGGTACGAACGCACCGTGTTGCGTGACAGGTTCGTCGTCAGGGCGTAGCCGGCCAGGGTGCCGCCTTCGACCAGGAAATAGGCCAGCTTGGCCTCGGCCTCGGTCAAGCCATGGTCTTCGCGATAGGCCGCCAGGGCCTGCTCCTGCGACCGGCCCTTCGCGCGGCCGAAGATCTCCAGGGCGCGGAGGACATAGGGATGGCCGGCCTCCGCCGCCTTGGTCAGGCGGGCCTCGAGGCTGGGATAGACCCGCGTCAACGGCTTCAGGTTGTCGAACAGGGCGTCTTGTTGTTTCTTGTTCGTCATAAAAGCGTGGCCTGGGGAGCGTTCGCGTACAATGGTATCGATTACGACGGCTGTCCCGCGTCAAGGGCTGGTCGAACTGAAGGCCGCGCCGGAAACGCCGCGCAGGCCGTTTTCCGATTTTCGCCAGAAGGCCAGCTACGCCATCGCCCAGCGGGTGATCATGAGCCAGCTGCGCAAGGGCTTGGCCTGTCACGCCAGGGGAGAAGAGGCGTTCGCCGAGTTCCTGCGCCGCGCGCGGGCCTGGCACGACCGTTACGACGGCGTGCTGCCGTCGCTGGAGGTGGACGCCACCTGGAGCGAGACGCCCGACTTCGTCGCACCCGCGCCGCCCACCCGCGCCGACTGGTTCGCGCCCCGGGACAAATCGCCGCGGGGAACGGTCTTCTACGTCCATGGCGGCTCGTTCGTCGCCGAGCGCAGCCCGCGGATCGGCCAGTTGGTGGGACGTTTCGCCGCCGCGGCCGAGGCCAGCGTCTATGCGCCGTCCTATCGCCTGGCGCCCGAGCATCCCTGTCCGGCGGCCGTGGACGACATCGTCGAGGCCTGGCGCTGGCAGAGGCTGCACCGGCCCGACGAGCCGGTCGTGGCCCTGGCCGAGTCGGCCGGCGCGGCGATCATGATGGCCGCCTTCCAGGTGGTGCGCGATCGGGGCGAGCCGATGCCCGCCGGCATCGTGCTGCTGTCGCCGTGGCTGGACCTGTCGCTGCAGAGCTGGTCGGTCATGGCCGCCTCGATCGCCAAGACCTCGCCGCACACGATGGAGTCGCTGGCGATGTTCGCGCACTTCTATCTGCAGGGCCGCTCGGCGATCGAGCCGATCGCCTCGCCGCTGTTCGGAAGCTTCCATGGCTTCCCGCCGCTGCTGGTCCACGCCAGCCGGACCGACATCCTCTACGACGACTCCATGCGCCTGGCCGACAAGGTGCGCGACGTGGGCGGCGACCTGACCCTGCGCCACTGGGCCGACGAGACCCATTTCTGGGAGCGGATGAACACGCCCAAGGCCCGGCAGTCGATCGAGCTGGCGGCGGGCTTCATCCGGCGGCGATTGGATGCGGCGATCGCGTCGCCCCAATAGATCGTTCCCGTGACGGTGGGCGGCGCCATCCGTTAACCCTGCTTGGCTAGGGTCGTTCTCATGCGATCGGACGACGAGAACAGATCAGGTAGTGTCGACCTGCGGGCCCATCCCCGTACGCCGACCAAGCGCAAGGCCTATCTGGTCGATGGCCGGAAGGCCTGGAAGGTCTCGCTCATCGACATCGCCGAGGGCGGGGCCCGGATCGCGGTCGGCGACTTCGATCTGCAGGCGGAAGGCTCCTTCCTGGTGGATTCCATCGCCAAGAAGATCCACCTGACCCGCGTGGTCTGGCGCTCCCAGAAGGAGGCCGGCCTGCAGTTCATCGAGAGCGACGACCTCGACGGGCCGGCGGGCGGCAAGGACGGCGCCGTGACGATCGCCACGCGCTTCGCCTGGCGGCTGAACGCGGCCTAGCGGCCCGCGCTCGCGGCGAAATGGCGGCGCGACAGATTTCGACCCTGAAATGCTAAGGCAACGTGGCCGGGCAACTAAGGCTGCGAGCGACAGCTAACGTGACCGTACCGGGCATCCGATTCGCCACTGTGGCGTTTGATGCTGCGGATATGGCGGCGTTTGCCCGCTCCCCTTGCCCTGCGCGCCTGAGAGCTCGATGACCGAACCTTATCCGCCGATCCGTACCGTCAGCCGCAAGGCGCAAATCATCGGCGGCGCGATCGCCTTGGCGGTTCTGGCCGGCGTGGTGTGGCTGGCCTGGAGCCTGATGCACGCGCCGAAGGGCGAGGGCGGCGCGGGCGGTCCCGGCGGCGGCCCAGGCGGCTTCGGCGGCGGCGGACGACGCGGCCCGGCCAGCACCGTGGCGGTCGCCACGGCCGCCCAGACCGACCTGCCGGTGATGATCGAGGCGCTCGGCACGGTGACGCCCGCCGCGACGGTTACCGTCCGACCCCAGGTGGCGGGCGTGATCACCCAGGTGATGTTCAAGGAAGGCCAGATGGTCCGCGCCGGTCAGCCGCTGGTGCAGATCGATCCCCGCCAGTTCCAGATGGACCTGATGCAGGCCCAGGGGAACCTGACCCGCGACGAGGCCCAGCTGGCCAGCGCCCAGGTCACCCTGGCGCGCTACCAGACCCTGCTGACCCAGGACTCCATCGCCCGCCAGGAGGTCGACACCCAGGCCGCCACCGTCAAGCAACTGCAGGGCACGGTCATGTCCGACCGGGCCGCCGTCGGCACCGCGCGGCTGAACGTCGGCTATGCCCGCATCGTCGCTCCGGTCAGCGGCCGGGTGGGCCTGCGGGTCGTCGATGTCGGCAACTATATCGGCGCGGGCGACGCCAGCGGCGTGGCGGTGATCACCACCGTCTCGCCGATCGATGTCGAGTTCACCGTGCCCCAGGACGACGTGCCGCGCATCGGCGCCCGAGCCAACAGCGGCGCGGCCCTGCCGGTCATCGCGCTGGATAGAACGCGGACCACCACGCTGGATCGCGGGACCTTCTCCACCCTGGACAACGTGGTCGACGTCGGCACCGGCACGGTCAAGGCCAAGGCCCGCTTCGCCAACGCCGGCGGCGCCCTGTTCCCCAGCCAGTTCGTCAATGTCCGCCTGGAGCTGGACACCATCCGGGGCGCGGTGGTCGTGCCGGCCACGGCCCTGCGCCAGAGCAGCGACGGCGCCTTCGTCTGGGTGCTGGGCGAGGGCCAGACGGTGCACAAGCGCAAGGTCACGGCCGGTCCCTCGACCACGGCCCAGGTGTCGATCGCCAGCGGCCTGAAGGTCGGCGAGAAGGTCATCACCGAGGGCGGCGACCGCCTGCGCGAGGGCGGCAAGGTCCAGCTTCCCGGCCAAGCCGCCGGCCGCATGGGTCAAGGCAAGGGCAAGGGCCAAGGCAAGGGTGAACGCGCCGGCCGTGAAGGCCAGGGTCAGGGGCAAGGGCAGGGCGGCGAGCGTCGCCGCCGGCAACAGGCCGAATAGGCCGGCGCCATGAATCCCTCGCGTCCCTTCATCCAGCGACCGGTCGCCACGGCGCTGTTCATGGCGGCCATCGTCCTGGCCGGCCTGGTCGGCTTCCGGCTGCTGCCGCTGTCGGCCCTGCCGCAGGTCGACTACCCCACCATCCAGATCCAGACCCTCTATCCCGGCGCGAGCCCGGAGGTGATGAGCCAGACGGTGACCGCGCCGCTGGAGCGTCAACTGGGCGAGATGGCGGGCCTCGCGCGGATGAGCTCGGTCAGCACGGCCGGGGCCTCGATCATCACCCTGCAGTTCAATCTGGGTGAAAGCCTGGATGTCTCCGAACAGGAGGTGCAGGCGGCGATCAACGGGGCCAACAGCCTGCTGCCGGCCGACCTTCCGGCCCCGCCGGTCTATGCCAAGGTCAATCCGGCCGACGCCCCGGTCCTGACCCTGGCCGTGACCTCCGACACCCTGCCGCTGACCGAGGTGCAGAACCTGGTCAACACCCGCCTGGCCCAGAAGATCAGCCAGGTTTCGGGCGTGGGTCTGGTCACCCTCAGCGGCGGCCAGCGCCCGGCGATCCGCATCCAGGCCGACACCCAGGCCATGGCCAGCTACGGCCTCACCCTGGCCAATGTGCAGAGCGCGATCAGCAACGCCAACGCCAACAGCGCCAAGGGCAGCTTCGACGGCCCGACCCGCGCCTACACCATCAACGCCAACGACCAGCTGCTGAGCGTCGACGACTATTCCAACCTGATCGTCAGCTACAAGAACGAGGCCCCGATCCGCCTGCGCGACATCGCCCAGGTCGTTCAGAGCGCCGAGAACACGCGTCTGGGCGCCTGGGCCAACGAGACCCCGGCGATCATCGTCAACGTCCAGCGCCAGCCCGGCGCCAACGTCATCAAGACCGTCGACGCCATCAAGGCCAAACTGCCGGAACTGGAGGAGGGGCTGCCCGCCAGCCTCGAGGTCAAGGTGCTGGCCGACCGCACCACCGGCATCCGCGGCTCGGTCCACCACGTGGAGATGGAGCTGCTGCTGGCCGTGGTCATGGTCGTGGTGGTGATCTTCTTCTTCCTGCACAGCCTGCGCGCCACCCTGATCGCCGGCCTGGCCGTGCCGATCTCGCTGATCGGCTCGTGCGGGGTGATGTACCTGATGGGCTTCTCGCTGAACAACCTGTCCCTGATGGCCCTGACCATCGCGACGGGCTTCGTGGTCGACGACGCCATCGTCATGATCGAGAACATCTCCAGGCACCTGGAGAAGGGCGTCAAGCCGATGGCGGCCGCCCTGCAGGGCGCGCGTGAGATCGGCTTCACGATCATCTCGCTGACCGTGTCGCTGATCGCGGTGCTGATCCCGCTGCTGTTCATGGGCGACGTGGTGGGGAGGCTGTTCCGCGAGTTCGCCATCACCCTGGCCATCACCATCCTGATCTCGGCGGTGGTCTCCCTGACCCTGACGCCGATGCTGTCGGCCCGCTGGCTGAAGCCGGCCGGCGAGGAGCACCAGGGCCGCATCGCCCGCAAGTCCCAGGCGGTGTTCGAGCGGGTCGAGCGCCATTACGAGCGCGGCTTGAACTGGGTGCTGGAGCGCCAGAAGGCGACCCTGGTCGTCGCCGTGGCCACCTTCGCCCTGACCGCCTTGCTGTATGTGGTCATCCCCAAGGGCCTGTTCCCGACCCAGGACACCGGCCAGCTCCAGGCCCGCACCGAGGTCGAGCAGTCGGTGTCGTACGACCGCATGGCCGGCCTGCAGCAGGAGGCCGCCCGGGCGATCCTCGACGACCCGGCCGTCGAGAGCCTCAGCTCGTTCATCGGCGTCGACGGCGCCAACAACGCCATGCTGCATACCGGACAGATGCTGATCAACCTGAAGGCCGACCGCAAAGGCTCGCAGGAGAAGATCATGCAGCGGCTGCGCGACCGCGTCGCCGCCGTGCCGGGCGTGCACGTCTATCTGCAGCCGACCCAGGACCTGACCATCGACGCCGAGACCGGCCCGACCCTCTACCGCTTGTCGCTGGAAGGCGCCGACACCGCCACGGTCAAGGAATGGGCCGGCAAGCTGGCCGAGCGCCTGGCCAGCGTGAAGTCGGTGCGTAACGTCTACAGCGACGCCAGCGCCACCGGGGCGGCGGCCTATGTTGACATCGATCGCGACACCGCCGCGCGCCTCTCGATCACCGCCTCGGACATCGACGACGCCCTCTACAGCGCCTTTGGCCAGCGGATCGTCTCGACCATCTTCACCGAGACCAACCAGTACCGGGTGATCCTGGAGGCCAAGCCCGGCCTGCTGACCGCGCCGGAGTCCCTGGGCCTGCTGAACCTGAAGACCGGCGGCGGCAGCCCCACGCCGCTGTCGGCGATCTCGACGATCAAGGAACAGACCGCGCCGCTGCAGGTGACCCACGTCTCGCAGTTCCCGGCCACCACGATCGGCTTCGACACCGCGCCCGGCGTCTCGCTGGGCAAGGCGGTCGACGACATCCGCGCGGCGATGAAGGACATCGACATGCCCGTGTCGGTCACCCACACCTTCCTGGGCGCGGCGGGGGCCTATGAGAACTCGCTCAGCAACCAGCTGTGGCTGATCCTGGCGGCCATCGTCTGCGTCTACATCGTGCTGGGCGTGCTCTACGAGAGCTACATCCACCCGCTGACCATCCTGTCGACCCTGCCGTCGGCGGGGGTGGGGGCGCTGCTGGCCCTGTGGATCACCGGCAACGACCTGGGCGTGATCGGCATCATCGGCATCATCCTGCTGATCGGCATCGTCAAGAAGAACGCGATCATGATGATCGACTTCGCGATCGACGCGCAACGCAACGAGGGCAAGAGCCCGCGCGACGCCATCTTCCAGGCCGCCATCCTGCGCTTCCGCCCGATCCTGATGACCACCCTGGCGGCTCTGTTCGCGGCCATCCCGCTGATGCTGAGCTTCGGCGAGGGCGGCGAGCTGCGCCGGCCGCTGGGCATCGCCATCTTCGGCGGCCTGCTGGTCAGCCAGTTGCTGACCATGTTCACCACCCCGGTGATCTACCTGGCCTTCGACCGGTTCGCTCCGGCCGACAGGGGAATCCACCGCGAGCGTGACGACCATGTCGCGCCGGATCGCGCTGATCCGGACCCGATCCCGGGGGCGCCGTCGTGAACCTTTCGGCGCCCTTCATCCGGCGGCCGGTGGCGACAGTCCTGCTGACCATCGGCATCGCCATGGCCGGGATCGCCGCCTTCTTCGTGTTGCCGGTTTCGCCCCTGCCGCAGGTGGACTATCCGACCATCTCGGTCTCGGCCAACCTGTCGGGGGCCAGTCCCGAGACCATGGCCTCCAGCGTCGCCACGCCGCTGGAGCGGCGGCTGGGGACCATCCCCGGCGTCACCGAGATGACCTCGCAGAGCAACACCGGCTCGGCCCGGGTCACGCTGCAGTTCGACCTCAACCGCAACATCGACGGCGCGGCCCGCGAGGTGCAGGCCGCCATCAACGCCGCCCGCTCGGACCTGCCGGCCACGCTGCGCAGCAACCCCAGCTACCGCAAGCAGAACCCATCCGACGCCCCGGTGATCATCCTGGCCCTGACCAGCGACACCAAGACCCCGGGCCAGATCTACGACGCGGTGTCCAACATCGTCTCCCAACGCCTGGCCCAGGTGACCGGGGTGGGCGACGTCGAGATCGGCGGCGGCTCGCTGCCGGCCGTGCGGGTGTCGGTCAATCCGTTCCTGCTCAACAAGTACGGCATCGCCCTGGAGGACGTGCGCGCGGCGGTGCAGTCGGCCAACGCCAACCGGCCCAAGGGCCAGGTGGAGGGGGCAGGGCGGCGGTTCCAGGTCTACACCAGCCCCGGAGGGCGCAAGGCGGCCGACTATGCGGGCCTGGTCGTGGCCTGGCGCGGCGACGCCCCGGTGCGGCTGATGGACGTGGCCGAGGTCACCGACAGCGTCGCCGACACCCGCACCCTTGGCCTGTTCAACGGCAAGCCGGCGATCATCATCCTGGTCACCCGCCAGCCGGGGGCCAACATCATCCAGACCGTCGACAGCGTCCGCGCCACCTTGCCCGAGCTGCGCGCCCAACTGCCGGGCGACATCCAGGTGCAGGTGGCCAGCGACAGCACCAACTCGATCCGCGCCTCGTTGCACGAGATCGAGGTGACCCTGCTGATCTCGATCGCGCTGGTGGTGCTGGTGGTCAGCGCCTTCCTGCGCAGCGCCCGGGCCACCTTCATCCCGGCGGCGGCGACCATCGTCTCGCTGCTGGGCACGTTCGGGGTGATGTACCTGCTGGGCTTCTCGCTCAACAACCTGTCGCTGATGGCCATCACCGTGGCGACAGGCTTCGTGGTCGACGACGCCATCGTCGTGCTGGAGAACACCCAGCGCCACATCGAGAAGGGCATGGACCGCTTCAAGGCCGCCCTGCTGGGCGCGCGCGAGGTGGGGTTCACGGTGCTGTCGATCAGCATCTCGCTGGTCGCGGTGTTCATCCCGCTGCTGTTCATGGGCGGCCAGGTGGGGCGCCTCTTCCGCGAGTTCGCCGTCACGCTGTCGGCGGCGGTGATGATCTCGCTGGTCATCTCGCTGACCACCACGCCGATGATGTGCGCCTACCTGCTGCGTCCGCCCAAGGAAGGCCAGCAGGAGGGCCGCATCGCCCGCTGGTTCGAAGCCGGCTTCAATCGTGTCCACAAGACCTACGAATACAGCCTCGACTGGGCCCTGGCCGCCAAGCCGCTTGTGATGCTGATCCTGGTGGTGGCGATCGGCCTGACCGCCTGGCTCTACGTCGCCATGCCCAAGGGCTTCTTCCCGCAGCAGGACAGCGGCCAGATCCAGGCCGGGCTGCGCGCCGACCAGAGCGTGTCGTTCCACGTCATGCAGGCCAAGCTGAAGCAGGTGGTCAACATCATCCGCAAGGACCCGGGCGTCGACACGGTGGTCGGCTTCACCGGCGGCAACCGGGCGGGCGGCGGTTTCCTGTTCGTCAATCTCAAGCCCCTGGGCAACGGGCCTGAGGATCGCAAGGAGAAGGGCTCTGCGGTGATCAACCGCCTGCGCCCGCAACTGCAGAAGGTCACCGGCATCAGCGTCTTCCTCAACCCCGTCCAGGACGTGCGGATGGGCGGGCGCCAGAGCAATTCGACCTACCAGTACACCCTGACCAGCGACTCCAGCGACGCGCTGAAGGCCTGGGCTCCCAAGCTGGCCGAGGCGATGAAGGCCCGGTCGGACGTGATGACCGACGTCGACAGCGACCAGTCCGAGAACGGCGTCGAGACCTTCGTGACCATCGACCGCGACAGCGCCTCGCGCATGGGCGTCACGCCGCGCGCCGTGGACAACGCGCTCTACAACGCCTTCGGCCAGCGCCAGGTGGCCACGATCTACGAGGACATCAACCAGTACGCGGTGATCATGGAGTGGGACCGCCGGTTCTCGACAGGCCCCGAGGCGCTGAAAGACGTCTACGTGCCGACGACGGGCGGGACCAGCGGCGGGACGACGTCCAGCGGGGCGGCGGTCAATCCTGGCCTGCGCGATCCCTCCACCGGCTCGGCCCTGAACACGGCCCTGACCCCGATGACGCCGCTGAGCGCGATCTCCAGCGTCGCCCAGGCCGCCACGCCCACCTCGATCAACCATCAGAACGGCGAGCTGGCCACGACCGTGTCGTTCAACCTGGCCGACGGGGTCTCGCTCAGCGACGCCCAGGCCGCCATCAAGCAGGCCGAGGCCGATATCGCCCTGCCGACCAATGTCCGCGGCAGCTTCCAGGGCAGCGCCCGCAGCGCCCAGGACCAGAACAAGCAGCAGCCGTTCCTGGTCGCCGCCGCCATCGTGGCCATCTACATCGTGCTGGGCATTCTCTACGAGAGCTACGTCCACCCGCTGACCGTGCTGTCGACCCTGCCGGCGGCCGGCGTCGGGGCCATGTTGGCGCTGCTGTTGTTCAAGATGGAGTTCTCTGTGATCGCCCTGATCGGGGTGTTCCTCCTGCTGGGCATCGTCAAGAAGAACGCCATCCTGATCATCGACTTCGCCCTGGACGCCCAGCGTTCGCGCGGGCTCTCGGCGGTCGACGCGGTGCGCGAGGCCAGCCTGCTGCGCTTCCGGCCGATCCTGATGACCACCATGGCCGCCGCCCTGGGCGCCTTGCCCCTGGCCATCGGGTTCGGGGAGGGGGCGGAACTGCGCCGTCCGCTGGGCGTCGCCATCATCGGCGGGCTGATCGCCAGCCAGCTGCTCACCCTGATCACCACCCCGGTCGTCTACGTCTATCTCGACCGCCTGCGGGGCAAGGCGCGCGACGAGCGCTTCCTGGCCCACATGCCCTCCGCCCCGGAGCCCGCCTGATGTCCGCCTTCAAGCACCTTGCCGTCGCCGGCTCCGCCCTGACCCTGCTGTCGGCCTGCACCGTCGGCCCCGCCTACGAACGCCCGCAGGTCACCGCCACGGCTCTGCCGACCAGCTACAAGGCCCTGGACGGCTGGAAGGTCGCCACGCCCGGCGACCTGCTTGATCGCGGCGATTGGTGGACCCTGCTGGGCGATCCGCAGCTGGACGCCCTGGTCGCTCGGGTCAACGTCTCCAACCAGACCATCGCCGCCGCCGAGGCCAGCTATCGCCAGGCCCGGGCCCTGGTGCGCGAGCAGCGGGCGGGCCTGTTCCCGACCATCGACCTCTCGGGCTCGGCGACCCGGGCGGGCGGCTCGGCCTCGGTCAACTCGACCGGCGGGTCCGGCAACGCCAACCGCTACCAGGCCAGCATCGGCGCCAGCTGGGAGCCCGATCTCTGGGGGCGCATCCGTCAGGGGATAAACGGGGCCGACGCCTCGGCCCAGGCCAGCGCGGCCGATCTGGCCGGCGCCAGGTTGTCGATGCAGGGCGAGCTGGCCGTGAACTTTCTGGGCCTGCGCCAGACGGACGTCGAACTGGCCTTGGTGACCAGGACGGTCGAAGGCTACCAGCGCAGCCTGCAGATCACCCAGAACCGCTATGCCGCCGCCATCGCGCCCAAGTCGGACGTGCTGCAGGCCACCACCCAGCTGGCCGGGGCCCAGGCCGAGCTGGAAAGCCTGCGCCAGACCCGCGCGACCTACGAGAACGCCATCGCCACCCTGGTCGGCGAGCCGGCCAGCGGTTTCCGCCTGGCGGCCGATCCGGCTTGGAGCGCCCGCGTGCTCGAGATTCCCGCCGGCGTGCCCTCGACCCTGCTGGAGCGTCGTCCGGACATCGCCGCCGCCGAGCGCCGGGTCGCCGCCGCCAACGCCGACATCGGCGTGGCCCGCGCCGCCTTCTTCCCGACGATCGGGCTCAGCGCCGCCGGCAACACCAGTGGTTCGGGCCTGGGAGATCTGTTCACGGCCTCGGCCAACACCTGGTCGCTGGGCCTGACCGCCGCCCAGACCCTGTTCGACGCTGGAGCGCGCAAAGCGCGGGTGGAGCAGGCGAGGGCGTCCTACGACGCTTCGGTCGCCGACTATCGCCAAACCGCCTTGTCCGCTTTCGAGGACGTGGAAAACCAATTGACCGCCGCCCAGGTGCTGGAGCGGCGCCACGCCCTGCTGAAGACCAGTTCCGACGCAGCCGACCAGACCGAGCAGATGATCCTCAACCAGTATAAGGCCGGGCAAGTGGCCTACACGGATGTGGTCGCGGCCCAGGCCTCGGCCTTGTCGGCGCGGCGGGCCTTGCTGACCGCCGCCGTGGCGCGGCAGACCACGGCCGTGGCCTTGATCCAGGCACTGGGCGGCGGCTGGAAGCCCCAGGCCTAGTCAAGGCGGCCTTACCAAGGCGCCGCAATTCCCCGGAATCCTTGGCTCGCCACATCTCAATTGTGGCGATCTGCCACACGATTCGAGCCCGCGATCGGGGCTAGGATGCCGTCCGTCGGCGTCGGCGGCTGGCCGCGTCCAGCTCTCGGCGCAGGCCAGGAAGCTCAATTACAACAAGCCCGTGACTGCTTTGGTCTTGCCTCCTTGGGTTTTGGCCTGACCAGAAAGATCAGTCACTTTGAAAAGTGGCATTACCAATCATTGACACATTTCGCGATTGGTCGGATAACTCCGGTCATAAGGGCGCCCAATCAGACGCGTCCGGGGGAGGATTTATGAATCTCGTTCGCAACACTCTCGTCCTGCGTTCCGCGCTGCTGGCCTCGTGCGCCGCGGTCGCGATCGGTTCCGCCGCTCAGGCCCAGCAGGCCGCGCCCGCTCCGGCTGAACAGGCCAAGGCCGACGAAAGCGTCGTCGACACCGTGGTGGTAACCGGTTTCCGGGCCGCCTACGCCAACGCCATCGCCACCAAGCGCGACACCCTGCAGATCTCGGACGGCATTTCGTCGGACGGCCTTGGGCGCTTCCCGGACCTCAACGTCGGCGAGGCGATCCAGCGCGTTCCCGGCATCCAGATCAACCGCGAGGCCGACAGCCGCAACGCCACGATCAGCCTGCGCGGCCTGCCTGGCACCTTCGCGCGCACCACGCTGAACGGCGGCGCCTTCGCCGACCCGATCCTGAACGGATCGACCCCGCTGGGCGCGTTCAACTCCGACATCTTCACGGCGATCAACGTCATCAAGTCGCCGATGGCCTCGGACCTGGCCGGCGGCCTGTCGGGCAACATCGACCTGCGCATCGCTCCCGCCCTGGGCCGCAAGGAAGGCGGCTTCGCCAAGCTGTCGTACGAATACAACGACCTGGGCAATCTGGGCAGCCCGCTGGCCTCGCTGGGCTACAACGCCCATCTCAGCGACGACTTCGCCGTGTTCGGCGTCGTCGGCTGGAAGGACGAGAAGTTCCGCCGCGACTCGATCACGGTCAATTCGTGGGCCAACAAGCTGGGCTCGATCCAGGTGGGCAACCAGCGCGTCCCCGGCCAGAACCCGGTCTACGACGCCCTGATCGCGGCCAATCCCGGCGGGGTCTACTATCCCAGCCAGACCCGCCAACTGGTCAAGTTCAACCGGGGCACCACCCTCTCGGGCGCGACCGGTTTCGAGTGGCGGATCAACGACGCCTGGAAATTCGGCGCCAACGCTTTCCTGACCCGGCGCAAGCTGGATGAGGCGACCAACAACCTGCTCTATATCGACGCCGGCGGCGGACAGGGCACCAACAGCGCCCTGACGGCGACCTCGGCCGTCGCCCACATCACCGACATCGGCACGCCCTACATCGTGCAGACGCCGAACGGTCCGCGCGCCTACATCAACAAGTTCTCGGCCGAGAACATCAACACCTTCGACTCGATCCGGTCCGAGCCGGCCCTGAACCAGACCTGGGCCATCAACCCGACCCTGGAGTTCCGGAACGACGAGTGGCGCGCCACCGCCAACCTGACCGTCTCGCGCGCCAAGGCCCAGGCCAACCAGATCGAGTTCGACATCGTCCAGAACCCGTACCGCAACCTCGGCGCGGGCGGCCTGAACGGCATCACCACCTCGGTCAACCTGGGCGGCTCGGACCTGGCCAACTACATGGCCGTCCTGAACACCCCGCACGCCACCCACCTGGCCACGACGCCCTACAACATCCCGGCCGCCGCCAGCGCCGCCACCCAGGCCGGCGCCCAGATGCCGGGCCAGGCGGCGGGCACGCCGGCCGACCGCTTCGGCATAACCGGCACCAACGGCCTGGCCAAGAACGACCTGGACTCGTTCCAGCTGGACCTCGAGCGCACCTTCGACGACAGCAAGTTCCTGACCAGCTTCCAGTTCGGCGGCCGCGCCGAGAGCCTGAAGTTCAGCTCGTCGGGCTCGCGCAACACCTCGCTGGGCGCCCAGACCCAGAACATCACGCCGGCCATGGCGGCCCAGCTGTCCTACGCCAAGGATTTCTTCGGCGGCAAGGCGGGCGGCGCGACCTCCAACTGGATGGGCGTGGACGTCAACCAACTGCTGAGCGTGCTGACGCCGGTCAACACCAACCCGCGCTCGGCCGGCAATCCGAACGGCCTGCCCGACCAGTTCGCCTTCGGCGCCCCCGGTGTGTTCCTGACGCCCTACGGCTTCGTGAACAACTACTGGGACGGCAACTACTGGAACAACAACTTCAGCAACGAGAACGACGTCTACTCCGCCTACGCGCTGGCGAAGTTCGAGTCCGACGCGCTGAGCATTCCGATCCGCGGCGCCCTGGGCGTGCGCTATGAGTACACCGACAACAAGATCGTCGCGCTGAACTGCACCAACTGCTCCAGCGCCCTGTCGGTCGTGACCGGCCCGGTCAATCACGGGCTGACCACCAAGACCACGACGCGCAACTACGACTACTGGCTGCCCTCGCTGGTCCTGGCGGCCGACCTGCGCGACGATCTCATCCTGCGTTTCGCGGCCTATTCGACCTATGTGCGCCCGCAGCCGCGCGACATCGTGCCGACCACCTACGTCCAGACGCCGGTCGACCTGACGCCGCCGGTCGATCCGGTCTACACCGTGACCATCGGCGCCACGGGCCTGAAGCCCTACACCTCCGACTCCCTGGACCTGTCGCTGGAGTGGTACAACCGACCCGGCGGCCTGATCTCGCTGGCGGCCTATCGCAAGAAGATCGACGGCTATATCGGCCCCATCACCGATCCGGCGCGGCTGTGCCCGGCCAGCGGCCAGATCCCGGGACTGGACGTCAATCTGGGCACGCTGACGATCGACAACTCGGGCGGCACGCCGGTCTGCAGGAGCTCCAACACCTTCACGGGGGCCGGCGGGACGGTCAAACAAGCCCAGGTCAACATCAGCGGCCAGACCAACCAGAACGCCATGACGGTCACCGGCGTCGAGTTCAACATCCAGCAGAACTTCGACTTCCTGCCCGGCTTCTGGAAGGACTTCGGCGGCGCGTTCAACTACTCCTACACGTCGATCGACGGCAAGGATCAGGCCGGCAAGTCCATCACCCTGCCCAGCGTGTCGGAGAACAACCTGAACCTGATCGGTTACTACGAAGGTCCGAAGTTCGGGGCTCGCCTGGTCTACAACTGGCGCGACAAGTACGACCTGGCCGCCGGCAACTCGTTCGTCGGCGACGCCCGCACCGTCAAGGCGCGCAGCCAGCTGGACGCCTCGGCCTCGTACAAGTTCACCGACGCCCTGACCGTCTCGGTCGACGCCTTCAACCTGACCGACGCCACACGGTCGGAGTACGAAAACGACCCGATGCTGCCGCGCCGGATCGACTACGACGGCCGCACCTACCAGGTGACCCTGCGGACCACCTTCTAGATCTCCATCCCTCCTGCGGGGCCGGGCTCATCGCCCGGCCCTTTTTTCTTTCCAGTATCGAAGAGACGCGTGACATGAAGACCTTGCTGATGGGCGCGGCCTGCGCCCTGGCCCTTCTGGCCTCGCCGGCCCTGGCGGCCGACTACGCCCTGCTGGGGCCCGACTACGCCCAAGGCCTAGGAAAGGGGGGCGCGACCCAGGCTCCGGCCGCCCAGGACGTGATCTCCAAGGCCAAGGCCGCCCTGGCTCGTCCGCCCGGCGCGATCCCCAAGCTCCACACCGAAGGCACCTTGCCGGGCAAGGGCATCCGCGAGATCAGCCTGAAGGCCAAGCAGGACCAGCCGATCGTGCTGAACCTGGCCCTGGCCTGGCGGCTGACCGGCGATCGCGCCTATCTGGACCAGGCCGGCCGCTATCTGGAGGCCTGGGCCGACATCTACGAGCCGTCGTTCAACCCGATCGACGAGACCGGCTTCGACACCCTGCTGATGGCCTACGACCTGACCGAGGCCGACCTGCCGACCGCGACGCGCGCCAAGGTCGACAAGCTGTGGCGCGGCATGGCCGCCGGCTACCTCGACGCGATGGACGCCAAGCCGAAGAACTTCGAGACCAACTGGCAGAGCCACCGCGTCAAGCTGGCGACCATGGCCGCCTTCCAGACCGGCGACGCCAAGCTGATCGAACGGGCGAGGGCGGCGTTCCGCGCCCAGGTCACCGCCAACCTGCGGGCCGACGGCACGGTGTTCGACTTCCACGAGCGCGACGCCATCCACTACGTCACCTACGACCTGGATCCGCTGATGATGGCGGCGCTGTCGGCCAAGGCCCACGGCGAGGACTGGTTCACCTGGAAGAGCCCGGTCGGCGCCAATCTGCCCGGTGCCCTGGACTGGCTGGCGCCCTACGCCAAGGGCGAGAAGGTCCACGTCGAGTTCGCCAACTCCAAAATCCAGTTCGACCGCGACCGCGCCGCCGCCGGCCAGAGGGAATACGCGCCCCACCCGTGGGACGTGTCCAACGGCGTGGGCACCTTCGCCCTGGCCAGCCTGATGGACCCGCGCTATCGCGCCCTGCGCGACGACCTGGTCGTCCGTACCGGCAAACGGCCGGCGGCCTGGATCCAACTGCACGGCCAGTTCGCCGACCGGCGCTGAGCGGTCTCATCCACAGGCGCCGCGGTCGGGGCGCCTGTGGCGACTTGCCAGGGCGTCTGGCGCCGCTATTTCAAGCTATGGTGCGCAAATACCAGGCTGATTGAGTTACTCCGACCGCAATGGACCTTCACCGCTCCCACCTGCCGCCGGACGGACTTAGGGCGGAGGGCATGCGCGTCCTCGTCATCGATCCGGATCCCGCGCGCGCCGCCCTCGTCGCCGAGGGGCTCGCCGGCGTGCAGCCGTTGGAGGTGCGTCGCGCGGCCACGTTTGATGAGCGAGAGGCCGCCGAGTTCGCGCCGGACGTGGTGGTGATCGCCGCCGATAGCCCCGACCGCGATACGCTGGAAAGCTTGCGCGAGGCCGGGCAGCACAATCCGCGCGCCGTGGTGATGTTCGTCGACCGCTCCGAACCGGGCCTGGCCGAGCAGGCCGTGCGGGCCGGGGTCGCGGCCTATGTCGTCGACGGCCTGGCGCCGGCCCGGGTGCGCTCGATCCTCGACGTGGCCATGAGCCGCTTCGCCCTGACCCAGCAGCTGCGCGGCGACCTGGCCAAGGCCAAGGCCGACCTGGAATCGCGCAAGACCGTCGAGCGGGCCAAGGGGCTGCTGATGAAGGAGCGCGGCCTGGACGAGGACGGCGCCTATCGCCTGCTGCGTAAGCTGGCCATGGACCGCGGCAAGCCGATCGGAACGGTGGCCGCCGACCTCCTGGCCTTCGCCGGCGTGCTGAAAGGCGACGCCTCGTGAGCGGACTGGCCGACCTGACGCTGGGCTTCATCCCCCTGACCGATTGCGCGCCGCTGGTGGTGGCCAAGGCGCGGGGCTTCTTCGCCGAGGAGGGGCTGGAGGTCGCCCTGAGCCGCGAGGCCTCCTGGGCGACGATCCGCGACAAGGTCTCGGTGGGCGCGCTGGACGGCGCCCACATGCTGGCCCCGATGGCGCTGGCCGCAGACTCCATGCTGGCGCCGCTGGCGCTGAACCAGAACGGCAGCGCGATCACCGTCGGGGCCAAGCTGGCGGCGACGATGCGCGATGCCGATCCCGAGGCCCTGGCCGCGCCGCTGGTCACCGCCAAGGCCCTGGCCGAGGTCGTCGAGCGCCGGCGAGGGCAGGGCGCGCCGCTGCTGACCTTCGCCGTCGTGTTCCCGCACTCGATGCACAACTACTTCCTGCGCTACTGGCTGGGCCAGGCGGGCATCGATCCCGACCGCGACGTGCGCCTGGTGGTCACCCCGCCGCCGCGCATGGTCGAGCACCTGCGCTCGGGCGAGATCGACGGCTTCTGCGTCGGCGCGCCCTGGAACGCCGTCGCCGTCGACGAAGGGCTGGGCGAGGTGCTGATCAAGGCTTCGCAGTTCTGGCCGGGCGGGCCGGACAAGGTGTTCGGCGTCACCGCCGCCTGGGCCGAGCGCCACGGCGACGAACTGCGGGCTGCCTTGCGCGCCCTGATCCGCGCCTCGGCCTGGGCCGACGAGCCGGGCAACCACGCCGAGCTAGTCGCCCTGCTGTCACGGCCCGACCATGTGGGCGTCGAGGCCGAGGTCATGGCCCGCGCCCTGAAGTCCGAGATCGTCTTCCACCGTGACGCCGCCGGCCTGCCGCGCCGCGAGCACGCCCTGTGGTTCCTGTCGCAGATGGTGCGCTGGGGACAGGTCGGGGCCGACCTGGACCTGGCCGCCGTCGCCGACCGCGTCTATCGCCCGGACCTGTTCCGGGAAGCGGCCCTGTCGCTCGGACCGGTGCTGGACCCGGCCCAGGTGTTCGCCGACGCCGCGCCCCCGGCCTCGGCCTTGTTCGACGGCGCACCGTTCGATCCGGCGGATGCGCGGGGCTATGCGGCGTCTTTCTCCGTCGGCCGAGCGTCGACCTAAGCCCTTCAAACTCATCAGCACCTATCCGATCTGCTCATGCTTCGAGCAGCGGCGACGCCTGTTTGCTGAGCAACTGCACGAAGCGGCCTCGGATTACGCCGCATCGCAGCATGCCGCGTGACTCGCTCCGCGTTCTGATCCTTCACTAGCGTCAGGCCTCCGGACAACGGCGTTCGTGGCTGCCAGAGACGACCGCTCGGATGCGGTCACCCGCCCCGGGGCGTCGCCGCCCCGCTCTCGCAGACACGCAACATCCGAGGCCAATCATGCTCTCCCGTGATTTCCTGAAGGCCGGCCACACGCCGACCCTGTTCGCCGCGTTCCTGTATTTCGACCTCAGCTTCATGGTCTGGGTGATCCTGGGCCCGCTGGGCGTGGCCATCGCCAAGGACTTCCACCTCGACCCCGCCCAGAAGGGCCTGATGGTCGCCATCCCGGTGCTGGCCGGCGCGGTGCTGCGCCTGGTCAACGGCGTGCTGGTCGACCGCATTGGTCCCAAGAAGACCGGCATGATCAGCCAGTTGATCGTCCTGGCCGGCCTGACCCTGGCCTGGGCCGTCGGGATCCACAACTATCACCAGGTGCTGGCCCTGGGCCTGGTGCTCGGCGTAGCCGGCGCCTCGTTCGCCGTCGCCCTCCCGCTGGCCTCCCGCTGGTATCCGCAGGAGCACCAGGGCCTGGCTCTGGGCATCGCCGGCGCCGGCAACTCCGGCACCGCCCTGGCCGCCCTGTTCGCCCCGCTGCTGGCCAAGGCCTTCGGCTGGCAGAACGTCATCGGCCTGGCCGCCATCCCGCTGGCCGTGGCCTTCGTGGTCTACATGCTGCTGGCCAAGGACGCCCCCGAACAACCCGCGCCCAAGACGCTGGTCGAATACATGGACGTGCTGAAGGTCCCGGACGCCTGGTGGTTGATGCTGCTGTACGCGGTCACCTTCGGCGGCTTCGTCGGACTGGCCTCGTCCCTGACCATCTACTTCAACTCGGAATACGGCCTGACCCCGGTGATCGCCGGCTTCTTCACCGCCGCCTGCGTGTTCGCCGGATCGTTCATCCGGCCGGTGGGCGGGGCCCTGGCCGACCGGTTCGGCGGGGTGCGGACCTTGACCGTCGTCTTCGCCCTTGCCGCCGTGGGCCTGGCCACCGCCAGCTTCCAGATGCCCTCGGCCTGGGTCGCCCTGGCGGTGCTGATGTTCGCGATGCTGGCCCTGGGCGCCGGCAACGGCGCGGTCTTCCAGCTGGCCCCCCAGCGGTTCCGCAAGGAGATCGGCGTCATGACCGGCCTGATCGGCATGACCGGCGGCATCGGCGGCTTCTACCTGGCCTCCAGCCTGGGCATGGCCAAGAAGATGACCGGTTCCTACCAGATCGGCTTCCTCGGCTTCGCGGCCCTGGCGGTGTTCGCCCTGGTGGCCCTGCACGGCTTGAAAGCCCGCTGGCGGGCGGTGTGGCCGACCTTGCACGGCGGCGACTCCCGCCCGATCCGCGTCTGATCCTGTTTCCTCCAGTGAGCAAAACCATGACCAAGGAAAAGCTGGTCGTCATCGGCAACGGCATGGCCGGTTGCCGGGCGGTCGAGGAAGTCCTCAAGCGCGATCCCGACCGCTACGAGATCGCCATCTTCGGGACCGAGCCGCGGGTGAACTACAACCGCATCATGCTGTCGCCGGTGCTGGCGGGGGAGAAGTCCTTCGCCGACATCGTGATCAACGACGAGGCCTGGTACGCCGACAACGCCATCACCCTGCATGCGGGTCGGGCCGTCACCGCGGTCGACCTGGAAGGCCGCAAGGTGGTCGCCGAGGGCGGGCTTGAGGTTTCCTACGACAAGCTGATCTTGGCCACGGGCTCCGACCCGTTCCGCCTGCCGCTGCAGGGCATCGACCTGAAGGGCGTGGTCACCTTCCGCGACCTGGACGACGTCGAGGCCATGGTCGCCGCTTCCGGCAAGCCCGGCGCCCGCGCCGTGGTGATCGGCGGCGGCCTGCTGGGCCTGGAAGCCGCCTACGGCCTGGCTCGTCGGGGCATGGCCGCCACGGTCGTCCACCTGATGGACGTGCTGATGGAGCGCCAGCTGGACGAGAGCGCCGGCTTCCTCCTGCGCGAGGCCCTGGCCGAACGTGGCGTCGAAACGGTGATGGGCGCCCATTCCGAGGAGATCGTCGGCGAGCACGGCCAGGTCACCGGTCTGAAGCTGAAGGACGGCCGCACCCTGCCGTGCGACCTGCTGGTCATGGCCGTGGGCATCAAGCCCAACGCGGCCCTGGCCCGGAACGCCGGCCTGGCGGTCAATCGCGGCGTGGTCGTCGACGACGCCATGCGCACCTCCGACCCGGCGGTGTTCGCCGTGGGCGAATGCGCCGAACACCGGGGCAACTGCTACGGCCTGGTCGCGCCCATCTGGGACATGTGCCGCTCGCTGGCCGAGTCGATGACCGACGGGGAGGGCGCCTACGAGGGCTCGGTCCTGTCGACCCGTCTGAAGGTCTCGGGCGTCGACGTGTTCTCGGCCGGCAAGTTCTCGGGCGGTGAAGGCTGCGAGGACATCGTGTTCCGCGACGCCGGGCGCGGCGTCTACAAGCGCGTGGTCATCGAGGACGGCAAGGTGGCCGGGGCGGTGCTGTTCGGCGACGCGGCCGACGGCAACTGGTACTTCGACCTGATGCGGGCCGGGACTTCGGTCACCGACATCCGCGAGACCCTGATCTTCGGCCAGGCCATCACGGAAGGTCTGTCCGGCCTGGACCCTAACGCGGCCGTTGCGGCCATGCCCGATACGCAGGAAATCTGCGGCTGCAACGGCGTCTGCAAGGGTTCGATCGTCTCGGCCATCACCACCCAGGGCCTGACGACACTGGACGACGTGAAGTCGGTCACCAAGGCCTCGGCCTCGTGCGGCTCGTGCACGCCGCTGGTCGAGCAGGTGCTGAAGCTGACCCTGGGCGACGGCTTCAAGGAGCAGACCGGCCCCAAGCCGATGTGCAAATGCACGCACAAGCCGCACTCCGACGTCCGCAAGGCCATCGTCGAATACGAGCTGAAGTCGATGCCCGCCGTCATGCAGGCCATGGAATGGACCACGCCCGACGGCTGCTCGTCGTGCCGTCCGGCCCTGAACTACTACCTGCTGTGCGCTTGGCCGTCGGAATATCGCGACGACAAGCAGTCGCGCTACATCAACGAGCGGGTCCACGCCAACATCCAGAAGGACGGCACCTATTCGGTCGTCCCGCGCATGTGGGGCGGCATGACCACGCCGGACGAGCTGCGGGCCATCGCCGACGTCGCCGACAAGTTCGCCATCCCGGCCGTGAAGGTCACGGGCGGCCAACGCATCGACCTGCTGGGCGTCAAGAAGGACGACCTGCCGGCCGTCTGGGCCGACCTCAACGCCGCCGGCATGGTCAGCGGCCACGCCTACGCCAAGGGTTTGCGCACGGTGAAAACCTGCGTCGGCAGCGACTGGTGCCGGTTCGGCACCCAGGACTCCACGGGCCTGGGCATCCGCCTGGAGAAGTTCCTGTGGGGCTCGTGGGCGCCGGCCAAGGTCAAGCTGGCGGTGTCGGGCTGCCCGCGCAACTGCGCCGAGGCCACCTGCAAGGACTTCGGCGTGGTCTGCGTCGACAGCGGCTACGAGATCCACATCGGCGGCGCCGCGGGCCTGCACATCCAGGGCACCAAGGTGCTGACCCACGTCGCCTCCGAGGACGAGGCCGTGTGGGTGATCGCCGCGGCCATGCAGCTGTACCGCGAAGAAGGCTGGTACCTGGAGCGGGTCTACAAGTGGATGGCGCGCGTGGGTCTGGAGAGCATCCAGGCCCAGGTCACCGATCCCGACCAGCGCAAGGCCCTCTACGACCGCTTCGTGTTCTCGCAGCGCTTCGCCCGCATCGACCCGTGGGCCGAGCGCGTGGCCGGGCGCCACACCGAGGAATTCACCCCCATGAGCCGCCGGATGGAGTTCGTCCCCGCATGAACGCGCACGTGAAAGTTCCTGTCTGGGTGGATGTCGGGGCGGTGACCGACATTCCTCGCCGCGGCGCGCGTCGGGTGACCAGCCCGCGCGGCGACATCGCCATCTTCCGCACCGGCGACGGCGAGGTGTTCGCCCTGATGGACGCCTGTCCGCACAAGGGCGGGCCGCTGAGCCAAGGCATCGTCCACGGCCGCGCCGTGGCCTGTCCGCTGCACAACTGGTCTATCGACCTGGCCTCCGGCGAGCCCATGGGCGCCGACAAGGGCAAGGGTTGTACGCCGGTGGTGCCGCTGGAGGTTCGCGACGGCCGCCTGCTGCTGAGCCTTGACGCCCATGGCTGACGGCTCGACCGCCCCGCTCGTCAAGACGACCTGCCCTTATTGCGGGGTGGGCTGCGGCGTGTCGGGCGCGGTCGGCCAAGCGCCGTCGCAGGACCGGACCCTGTCGGTGGCCGGTGACACGGCTCACCCGGCGAACCTCGGCCGCTTGTGCTCGAAAGGCACGGCGCTGGGGGCTACGGTGGGGCTGCAGGGCCGGCTGCTGGAGCCGACGATCAACGGCAAGTCCGCCAACTGGTCCGACGCCACGGCCCTGGTGGCCAAGCGCTTCAAGGACACCATCGCCAAGCATGGTCCCGACAGCGTGGCCTTCTACGTCTCGGGCCAACTGCTGACCGAGGACTATTACGTCGCCAACAAGCTGATGAAGGGCTTCATCGGCTCGGGCAACATCGACACCAACAGCCGGCTCTGCATGGCGTCGGCCGTGGCGGCCCACAAGCAGGCGTTCGGCGCCGACCTAGTGCCGGGCTGCTACGAGGACCTGGACCTGGCCGACCTGGTGGTGTTCAGCGGCCACAACGCCGCCTGGACCCATCCGGTGCTGTTCCGGCGGATGGAGGCGGCCAAGGCGCGCGGTCAGAAGCACGTGGTCATCGACCCGCGTCGCACCGACACCGCCGAGGGCGCCGACCTGCACCTGGCCATCGCCCCGCAGAGCGACGTGCGGCTGTGGAACGGTCTGCTGGCCCACCTGATCCGCATCGAGGCCGTCGACCGCGACTACATCGCCGCCCACGTAAACGGCTTCGCCGACGTCGAGGCCGCCCTGGCGGAACTGGACCAATCGCCCGCCGCCGTTGCCGCCGACTGCGGCGTGCCGGTGGCGGATTTGCTGACCTTCTACGACCTGTTCGCCGCCCACGAGCGCACGGTCAGCCTGTTCTCGATGGGCGCCAACCAGTCGGCCCAGGGCACCGCCAAGGGGCTGTCGATCCTGAACGCCCATCTGGCCACCGGGCGGATCGGCAAGCCGGGCGCCTGTCCGTTCTCGATCACCGGCCAGCCCAACGCCATGGGCGGGCGCGAGACCGGCGGCATGGCCAACACCCTGGCCGGGCACATGGACTTCGCCCCGGCCGACCGCGACCGCGTGGCCCGCTTCTGGGGTGCGCCCGACACCGCCCGCGCGCCGGGCCTGAAGGCCATCGACATGTTCGAGGCCATCCACGCCGGCAAGATCAAGGCGGTCTGGGTGATGGCCACAAATCCGGCCGTCAGCCTGCCCGACGCCGGCCGCGTGCGCGAAGCCCTGGACCGCTGCCCGTTCGTGGTGGTGTCCGACTGCGTGGAGACCGACACCACCGCCTTCGCCGACGTCAAGCTGCCGGCCCTGGCCTGGGGCGAGAAGGACGGCACAGTCACCAATTCCGAGCGCCGGATCTCGCGCCAGCGGGCCCTGTTCCCCGCGCCCGGCCAGACCCGCGCCGACTGGCGGATCATCGCCGATGTCGCCAAGGCCATGGGCTTCGACGGCTTCGGCTGGGCTTCGCAGGCCAGCGTGTTCCGCGAATGGGCCCGCCTGACGGCCTATGAGAACACCGCCAATGAAACCGGGCGTCTCCTGAACCTGTCGGGCCTTTCCGCTTTGACGCCAGAGGCTTACGCCGGACTTTCACCGATCCAGTGGCCGGTGAAATCGGACGGGCAGGGGACGGCGCGCCTGTTCGAGAACGGCTGCTTCCAGACCCCCGACGGCCGCGCCCGCATGGTCCCGACCCGGCCCAAGGGACCCGCCGACGCGGTCGACGCGGCCTATCCGATGTCGCTGAACACCGGCCGCATCCGCGACCAGTGGCACACCATGACCCGCACGGGCCTGGCCCCCGACCTGTGCCGCCACGCGCCCGAGCCGTTCGTCGAGGTCCACCCCGCCGACGCCGAGGCCCTGGGCGTCAAGGACGGCGCCCTGACCCGGGTGATCACCGCGCGCGGCGAGGCGGTCGCCCTGGCCAAGGTCACCGACCGCCAGCGGCTTGGCAGCGTGTTCATGCCCATGCACTGGACCGACGCCTTCGCGCCGTCGGGAAAGTCTAACCCGCTGATCGCGCCCAATCTGGATCCCACGTCGGGCCAGCCGGAGTTCAAGCACACCCCCGCCCGGATCCGCGTCTATCGCGAGACCTGGAAGGGTTTCTTCCTCACGCGGGACAGCCTCGCCCCCCCCACGGGGCTGGACCTCGTCTGGCGGCGTATTCCCCAAGACGCCTGCCAGCAACACGAGTTCGCCGGCCGGGGCGACGACGTCGAGCGCGCCGCCTTGCGCAAGGCTCTGTCAAAGGGCCTGACCGGTGAACTCGTGACCTATGAGGACGCCGCCACCGGCGCCCGCCGCGACGCCTGGCTGCAGGACGGCCGGCTGGTCGCGGTGCTGTACGTCACCCTGACCGGCCGCCTGCCGTCGCGTGACTGGCTGGCCGAGCTGTTCGCCGAGCCGGCGCTGAGCCAGGAGGCCCGCTCGGCCCTGCTGTTCGGTCGCCCGCCCGGCGCGCCGGTCGACAAGGGGCCGCTGGTCTGCGCCTGCCTGAAGGTCGGCGCCAAGATCGTGCAGGCCGCCATCGCCGCTGGAGCCGCCAGCCCCGACGCGGTGGGCGCCGCAACGGGGGCGGGGACCAACTGCGGGTCCTGCCGTCCCGAGATCGCCCGGATGATCGCCGCTTCCGCCGCTGTTCCCGCCAAGGAGCCCGCCCATGTCTGATGCCCAAGTCCTGCTCGTCGGCGCCGGCCCCGGTCCGGTCGACCTGATGACCCTGCGGGCCGTTCGAGCCGTCGAGAGCGCCCAGGCGCTGCTCTACGATGCCCTGATCAGCGAGGAGGCGATCGCCCTGGCTCCGCCCGGCTGCGTGCGCATCCAGACCGGCAAGCGGGCCGGCAAGCCCAGCATGCATCAGGACGAGATCAACCGCCTGATGCTGCGCCTGGCGCGCAAGGGGCTGCGGGTGGTGCGGCTGAAGGGCGGCGATCCGTCGGTGTTCGGTCGGGTGGGCGAGGAGTCGGCCTTCCTGCGCGAGCACGGCGTGTCGGTCGAGGTGGTGCCCGGCGTCACCGCCGCCTGCGCGGCCGCCGCCCAGTTCGGCTTCCCCCTGACCCATCGCGGCGAGGCCCGGCGGGTGGTGTTCACCACGGCGCGGCTGGAAGCCGGCGCGTTGAGCGGCGACTGGAGCGCAGCCGGCGATCCCGAGGCGACCCTGGCGGTCTATATGGGCGGCGAGGTGGCCCAGGCCCTGTGCGAGCGGATGATCGCCGCCGGCCGCGCGCCGAGCACCCCGGCCGTGGCGGTCGAGCAGGCCGGCGGGGCGAACGCCAGGATCTATCACGGCACGCTGGAGACCCTGGGCGACCGACTGGACAGCAACGGCGGCCCGGTGGTCATCGTGGTCGGCGAGGTGGCGGCCCAGGCGCAGGGCGCGGCGGCGGAGGAAGCGCCCGTCGCGCTGACGGCCTAGCGGCGCCGGGGACATGCCCTTGGGCGTGTCCCCATCAGCATTCATGAGCCAGAAGGGGACACGCGCAAGGGCATGTCCCCTGCCGTGCGACGGACGGTCTTGACGGATCTCCCCTTTCGGTCCGCCCATGGGGCATGCCGAACCCGACACCGACTCAGGGGCCCATCGCCCGCGCCCTGACCAACGCGCCGCCCTGGGCCTTCGCCCTGTACGGCGGGCTGGCGGCTTTCGCGGCCTATTTCTCGATGTTCGCCTATCGCAAGCCGTTCACGGCGGCGACCTACGAGGTCATGGCCGGCTGGCCGTTCGCCATCGACTTCAAGGTGGCCCTGGTGATCGCCCAGGTCGCCGGCTACGCGGTGTCGAAGATCGTCGGGATCAAGGTGATCTCCGAGATGCGGCCCGAGCGGCGCTGGCTGGCGATCCTGGCCCTGATCGGCGGGGCCGAGCTGTCGCTGCTGGGCCTGAGCCTGGGTCCTGCGGTCGTCGGCCCGCTGGCCCTGTTCGTCAACGGCCTGTGCCTGGGCATGATCTGGGGTCTGGTGTTCGGCTTCGTCGAGGGACGGCGGCTGTCGGAAGTGCTGGGCGCGATGCTGTGCGCCAGCTTCATCGTCGCTTCGGGCGTGGTGAAGTCGGTGGGCAAGAGCCTGCTGCTGCAGGGCGTCGACGAGCGCTGGATGCCGGCCCTGACCGGGCTGATGTTCACCCCGCTGCTGTTGCTGGCCGTGGCGGCCCTGACCCAGCTGCCGCCGCCGTCGCCGGCCGACGAGGCCGCCCGGGTGCGCCGCGCGCCGATGGACGCCAAGGCCCGCGCCGCCATGTTCGCCGCCCACGCGCCGGCCTTGGTGCTGCTGGTGCTCGTCTACGTGCTGCTGACCGCCCTGCGCGACTTCCGCGACAACTTCGCCGCCGAGATTTGGGCCGAGCTGGGCTTCAAGAACGCCGCGGGGATCTTCTCGCTGTCGGAGATCCCGGTGGCGGCGATCGTGCTGGTCGGCTTGGGCGTGCTGAGCCTTGTGCGCGACAACCGCCGGGCGGTCGGCTTCAACTTCGCCTTCGTGGCCCTGGGCTTCGCCGTCGTGGGCCTGGCGACCCTGGGGCGGCAGGTGGGACTGCTGGGCTCCGTGGCCTGGATGATCGCGATCGGGGCGGGGATCTACATGGCCTACACCCCGTTCAACGGCATGCTGTTCGATCGCCTGATCGCCGCGACAGGGCAGGTCGGCACGGCGGGGTTCCTGATCTATGTCGCCGATTCCTGCGGCTATATCGGCAGCGTCTCGCTGCTGCTGGCCCGCTATTTCGCCAAGCTGGAGCTGGACTGGAGCGGGTTCCTGGCCGGCGCGGCCTACGGAACGTCGGTGATCGGCGTGGTCGGCGTCGGGCTGGCTTGGATGCTGTTGAGGTTGCCGAAGGCGGCAGCCGCCTAGGCGCTTCCCTCGGAGGCCAGCAGCCCGAACAGCGCGCCCTCCGTCTCCGACAGCCGCCAACCCCGATGCACGAACACCGCGCCACGTCGGAAGTCATTGGAAACCTGGCGGCGCAGGGCGGGCAGGGCGTCCGGACCTCGGCCGTTTGGGAACAGGCGCTTGGCCAGGGCGGCCCGTTCGCTCTCCGGACGCCCGGCCAGCCAGGCCTTGCCGATCCGCGCGGCGGCGGCGCGGTCGAGGTCGCCGAACAGCGGGGCGTCGGGCGCGGCGTAGGCCAGGCCGGGCAGGGCGGTGGCGGCGAGCAGGGCGGCCAGGAGGTCGCGGCGTGCCAGCACGGCGGCGGTCATCGGCGAACTCCCATGTCCAGCTTCAGGTGGTCGGCCAGGCGCATGACCAGGGCCAGGATCGTCAGGGTCGGATTGGCGATGCCAGAGGTCGGGAACACCGAGCTGCCGGCGACATAGAGGTTGGCGATCTCGTGCACTCTCAGGTCCGGATCGACCACGCCCTGGGTCGGGTCCGCGCTCATCCGCGTCGCGCCCATATGGTGGCGCGAGGCCCTGGAGATCTCCAGCAACTGACCGCGCTTGACCGGCCAGCAGACGCGACCCTGGCCGGATGCGCCCAGGGCGTCGCCGAACCCGGCCGCCGAGCGCTCCAGGTTGTCCCAGTCGGCCTTGCCGTAGCGCCATTCCAGGTGGATGCGCGGCAGGCCCAGCGAGTCCTTGGCCGACGAATTCAAGGTCACCCGGCTGTCGGGATTGGGCAAGTGCTCGGACATGCCGAAGAAGCCGAAGAGCTGGCTCTCGCCCTGGCTGTTTCCGTCGACCCGGGTCGCGACCCGGCGCATCGCCTTGGTCTCGGCCTCGGGCGGCGTGTCGGTTTCCGTCTGGGTGATCGTGTTGAAGGTGGCGGTGAAGTTGCCGGTTCCCATCCGCGCCTGGGCGGGCAGGCCCGCGGCCACCACGCATTGGGGGGCGGTGCGACGCAGGGTCGAATAGAGGCTCATCGACGCCTGGCCGGAGATGTGGACCGCCGTGCCCTCGGTCTCGGAGTCGCCGTCCAGCGAATAGGTCACGTGGCCTTGGAAGAACCGTCCGACCAGGTCGTGGCGGTTGCCGATCCCTTCGGGCCGCACGCTGTTGGAGGCCAGCAGCAGCCGCGCGTTCTCKATGCCGCCGACCGCCAGCACATAGGTCTTGCCGATCGCGGTGTGGCGCTTGCCGTTGAGGCAGGCCACGTCCAGGCTCTCGACCTTGTCGCCTTTCGCCGTTGGCCGGATCTGGGTGACATTGGCGTGCAGATAAACGGTGATGTTGGGGGCGTCGGCGAAGTCGGTGCGGAAGCGATCGAAGGCGTCCTTGTCCGCTCCTCCGGAATAGCGTGTGAGCACGCGCGGGGCCGAGAAGAACCCGTCCCGAGGATCCAGGGCCAGCGGCGGACGAGCCGGGTCTTTCAGGAACCTGTTGTCGGCGTCGAAGCGCGGGATTTCCAACAGGTCGCAGGCGCGGTCGTAGAACGGTTGCATCTGCCGGCGGGTGAGCGGCCAACCGCTGTGGGGAACCCAGGGCCGAGCGGCGAAGTCGGCGGAATCCAGCGGCACGCATTTGCCGCCCCAGACCATGCCCGAACCGCCCAGCACCCGCGCCCGCGACTGGACCGGATAGTCGTCGAACGGCTTGTCGGGATTGTCGGGCGCCCTGACCACGGCCGTGCCGGCGTAGAGGCCCTGGATCTCCATGTCGATCTCGCGGCCGCCGCTCTCCAGGATGGCGACCTTCACCGGACCGCCGGCCAGTTCCTTGGCGAGCGTGATGCCGGCCAGGCCGCCGCCGATGATCACCAGGTCGGCTTCGATCCGGCTGGCGTCGGGCAAGGTTCGGGCGTCGATGAAAGCCATCGTGTTTCCGATCTGATTTTAAAGGGGATTTGGGCGCGCCGTTTAGGCGCGCGCGCCCTTGGCCTTGAGGTAGTCGACGACCGCGTCGTGGCGATGCTTGAGCGCTTCGCCGAGGGGCGAGCGCGTGCCGCCGGGCCGGGCGGGCACGGCGCGGTTCACGTCGGCGCCCTTCTCGACCAGGTAACGGACCGTCTCCAGGTCGCCGGACTGGGCGGCGTTGATCAGCGGGGTCTCGTCGCCGGGCACGAAGGACTCCACCGAGGCTCCGTGCTCGACCAGGGTCTTGACCAGGTCCAGCCGTCCCGCGCCCGCCGCGGCGATCAGCGGGTCGCCGTCGCCGCGTACGGCCAGGCCGGCGTCGGCGCCCTTGGCCAACAACAGGTCGACCACCTCGGCCCGGCCCGAATGGACGGCCTCGATCAGCGGCGAGCCGTCGCCCGGCGCGGGTTGGTTCACGTTGGCGCCCTTGTCCACCAGGTAGCGGACCGTGGCCAGGTCGCCCGAGCGGATGGCGCTGATCAGCGGCGTGCCGTCGCCCGGCACGAAGACGTCGACCGAGGCGCCCTGTTCGACCAGGGCCTTGGCGAGGTCGGCGCGACCGGCGTCGGCGGCGGCGATCAGGGGCGCACCGTCGCCGCGCATGGCCAGGTTCGGATCGGCGCCGTTGGCCAGCAGCAGGTCGACCAGGTCGGCCCGGCCCTGCCGAGTGGCTTCGATCAGCGGCGTGCCGTCGCCGTTGGCCTCGAAGTCGACCTCGGCGCCGGCCGCGATCAGTTCGCGGGCCTTGGCCGCGTCGCCGTCTAGCACGGCCTTGTACAGCGGGCTTGCCCGATAGGTGGCGGCGTCGTGGCGGGAGACCTTGGGCGAGGCGCGGACTTCGCGCACGGGCTGGGCGGCCCAGACGGCGAAGGCGACGCCCAGCGACAGGGCGGCGACGGCGCCGCCGCCGATCAGACGACGGGCGCGGCCCTGGCGGTGCTGCTTGAGCATGACGAACCTCTCCTTGAGTTGCTTGTTGGCCGAGGCCGGCCAGTGGCAGCCGAGCGGCGGCGCGTGGGGCGCCAGTTGCGTCTTCAGCATCGCCTCGCCATAGGCCTGGCGCGCGACCGGGAAGCGGGTCAGGACGGCGGCGTCGCAGGCAATCTCCTGGTCGACGCGCAACCGGTTGGCGCCCAGGTGGACCAGGGGGTTGAACCAGCACAGACACTGCAGCGCCGTGGTCAGGGCGTTGATCTGGGCGTCGCCGGTCGACAGGTGGTTGCGCTCGTGGGCCAGGATCAGGGCCTGCTCCTCGCGGGTGAAGCGCACGGCGAAGTCGGCGGGCAGCACGACCCTGGGCGCCAGGGCGCCGATCACCGCCGGGCCGACGCCGCCGCGCTCCGAATGGAACACGCCGTCGTCATCGCGCAGGCGGCCCAGCGACTTGACGAAGCGCCGCTGGCGCTCGGCCTGGACGATCAGCGCCAGAAGGGCGACCAGCCCCCAGATGGCGAGCAGCGGACCATCGAGATCCAGCGTCGGCGTCGATGGTCGCGAAGCCGGGCCAGGCGAGGCGGCCGCCGGCGGCGCGGGCAGAGCGATGGTCGCCGGCGGGGCTGTCGAGGCGACGGGCACGAAAGGGGCAGGGGCTGGAACGGTCACCGTCCGCGCGGGCAGCAGCACCGCCAGCGTCGCCAGCGGGGCGATCAGCCACAGGGCGTAGGCGGCGCGAGCCCCGAACAGGCGCCGTACCGGACGGCGCAGCAGCAGCGCCAGGATCACGGCGGCGCCGATCGCCAGGTTGGCGCGGATCAGCAGGGCCAGCAGGTCACTGGCCATCGTCATGCGCCTTCAGGATGCGGCGCAGCTCGGCGACGTCCTCGTCGCTCAGGCGCTCGCGCTGCGAGAAGTGGCTGACCAGCGGGGCCAGACGGCCGTCGAACAGGCGGTCCAACAGACCCTTGCTCTCGGAATGGACATAGTCGCCCTGGGCCACCAGCGGCCGGTAGAGGAAACGCCGACCGTCCTTGTCGGCGGCGATGGCGTTCTTCTTTAGCAGGCGATTGAGCAGCGCCTTGACGGTGCCCTCGGCCCAGTTCTGGTCGTCGGCCAGGGCGATGGCGATGTCCTCGGCGGTCATGGGACTCCTGGCCCACAACGCCTTCATGATCTCGCTCTCGGCGGTGCTGATCCGCATGGGAACCTCTCTTGTTCCCTGCAACGATTACCGACGTAAACGTTGGCGTCAATCAGCGATTATGAATGTAAACGATATGTAATGCGGCGGGCGTTCGAGACGGCGGTCAGGCCAAGGAGTCGTGATCGATCGGCGGGAGCGGCGCCCGGGCGCGGACGCGGATAGGCCGGAGCATCAGCTTGGGCGGGAGCAGTTTCCAGGCGAATGGAAGGGCCAGGGCCACAAGCACGCAGGCCGCCGACAGCTCGAAGAGCCAATTCATGGGTTTCGATGTCTCGAAGTTGGCCACGTCCAGGTCGATCGACCGCCTCGGGGCGGCTCGCTCTCGACGGCCAGTCACGAGATATGGGGTGGCGTGACCCCGATTATCAGGCCTGGCTCATATATGGCGTATTTTGCTTGAACTCCTCTTTTGGTTGCGGACGCCAGGAAAGCCATTCATCCTGGCGGGAGCGATCCGGAACGGCTGGCGCAGCGGGCCGACGCGTCGCCTTGGGGGGACGCCATGCCGGTTCAACAGATCACCATCGCCCTATCGAACGATACGATCCGGGCGCTGCAGGGCCTGGGCTACGCCTTCTATGCGATGAGGGGGGTCAGCACGACCAGCGCCGGCAGCAGGCCGCTGATCTGGCAGGCCTCGACCGCGTTCGCCAACAACATGACGATCGACCTCGGCATCCAGTACGCGGCCTACATGTCGGACACCCAGATCGCCGGCGGCGTGACCGTGGTCCAGTCGACCTCGGCGCCGGTGCAGTTGGGTCAGACGGCCACGCTGGGCGAGAACTTCGTGATCGTCGTCACCTCGGCTGGAAAGGCCGGCGCCGTGACCCTGGTCAACGGTACGACCCAGCCCTTCACCACCGGCTTGGCCGACCGCGATGGTGTTCCGCAACCCACGCCGGTCTTCGCCGCGCCGCTGTATGGTCTGGGCGAGTCCATCATGGCGCCGCTGGACCAGTTCCTGCTGACCTTCAACACCCAGGGCATGGCCCCGGGGACGGCGATCGAGCACGCCATGTCGCAAAGCCTGCTGGTCGACATGGGCCAGCAGACCGCCGTGACGGTGTCGTACGACATCAATACGGGGTGGAGCGCCGGCGGCGCGCCCTGGGCCCAGACGGTCAAGGCCGGAACGCCGCTCGCGCCGCTGCTGGCGCACCAGACGCCGATGCTCCGGCGCCCGGCCTGACGGTAGACGCCTCAGTCGCCGAGCATGGCCTCCAGCGCGAGCACCGTGGTCCAGTTCCGGCCGGTGATCCGCGTCCCAAGCGTCTTTTCCACGAGGCTGTTGGTCAGTTTCGAGCCGCCGATCCCGTCGGGATAGGTCGCATAGATCTGACGGCTCTCGGCCCGCGCCTGCTCGGTCCCCCGGATCGCGGCGCGCAGGGCGCCCATGGCCTTCTTGTCGGGGGTGTCCTTGCAGAACAGGACCATCAGCCAGCCGGGGTCTTGGGCAGCGAACTCGGAGAACGGATTGGCGGCGACCATGGCGCGCCAGGCGTCGGCCGTGCGCACATAGACGTCGGTGCGCAGCGAGAAGCGGTCCATCAGCGCGGTCTCGATCTGGGTCTGCAGCTCGGCGCCGGTCTGCTCGCCGCTGGTGAACAGCAGGTCGCCGGGCTTGGGGCCCGCCTGGACGTCCGCGTGGCCCAGTTCGGTCAGCAGGGTGGTCAGTTCGTCCGCCGTCACCTGGCGGTTTCCGGCGGCGTTGACGCCGCGCAGCAGGGCGATGTGGACGGTCATTGAGAGGCCTTTCGAACGAGGCGGTTGTCTAGACCCTCGCGACCGCGCCGTCGCGGTTCGATTTAGCCGCCGCGTTCCTGGGCCAACGCCGCGAAGCCGCGCTCCAGGTCGGCGATCAGGTCGGCGGTGCTCTCCAGCCCGACGTGCAGGCGCAGCAGCGGGCCTTCCAGGCTCACCGGGATCGAGCGGTTCTTCAGCTGCGGATCGCAGTGGATGGCCAGGCTTTCGTAGCCGCCCCACGAGAAGCCCAGGCCGAACAGGTCGAGCGCGTCGAGGAAGGCGTGGACGGCCTTCTGCGAGGCGGGCTTCAGCACCACGCCGAACAGGCCGCAGGCGCCGGTGAAGTCGCGCTTCCACAGGGCGTGGCCCGGATCGCCTTCCAGGGCCGGATGCAGCACGCGGGCCACCTCGGGCCGATCCTGCAGCCAGCGGGCGATCTTCAGGCCGGCGGCTTCGTGGGCGGGCAGGCGGGTGGCCAGGGTGCGCAGGCCGCGCAGCACGGTGTAGGCGTCGTCGGGCGACACCGACCAGCCGATGTCCCACATCGCGTCGCCCAGCTGGTTGCCGATCACGTTGTCGGCGGTGGCGGCGCTGCCCATGAACACGTCCGAGTGTCCGCCGACATATTTGGTCAGGGCCTGGACGCTGATGGTCACCCCGTGGGCCAGGGGCTTGAAGTAGAAGCTGGCCGCCCAGGTGTTGTCGATCAGGGTCAACACGCCGCGCGCGTTGGCGGCGGCGGCGATGGCCGGGATGTCCTGCATCTCGAAGGTCAGGGAGCCGGGGGCCTCCAGCAGGATCATCCGGGTGGCCGGCGTGCACAGGGCCATCAGGGCGTCGGGCGACAAGGCGGGGTCGTAATAGGTGGTCTTGACGCCGAACCGGGTCAGCACGCGGTCGCAGAACCGGCGGGTGGGCTTGTAGGCGCTGTCGACGACCAGGATCTCGTCGCCGGCCTTCAGCAGGGCCAGCATGACGCCGGTGATCGCCGCCAGACCCGAGGGATACAGCGTGACGTCCGGCGAGCCCTCCAGTTCGGCCAGGGCCAGCTGCAGGTTGGCCGGCGAGGACAGGCCCGTGATGCCGTAGGTCAGCTGACTTTCATCATACAACGAGGCGGCGTTGGGCATCAGCACCGTCGAGCCGCGCTGGACCGGCGGATTGACCGTTCGGGCCAGCACCGTGCCGCCCTTGGGCGGGGCGCCGCTGCGGACCAGGCGGGTTTCTTCATCCAGGGGCATGGGCGGACTCGGTGGGCTGCTGACCCTTGTGGTTTAGGGCGCGGGGGCGAGCCGGTTCAAGGCAGGAAATCCCAAGCGGCGGGGAGAGATGCTGGTTGGGAGGTTCAATGCGGCGAATACTTGCCCCCTACGGACCGCTTCGCGGTCGTCTTCCCCCAGAGGGGGAAGAGGCGCGTCGCGTAGGGCGTCCTCCGCCCCCTATGGGGGCGGACAGGCGACGAAGTCGCTAGGTGGGGGCAAGTGGGTGTGATCAGGCCTCGCCCGTCGCCACCGGCACATCCTCGCGGCCGCCCCATTCCGTCCACGAGCCGTCGTAGACCGCGGCCCGGGGCTTGCCGAGCCGGGCCAAGGCCAGGGAGACCACGGCGGCGGTGATGCCCGAGCCGCAGGTGGTGGCGATCGGCTTGGCGATGTCGACTCCGGCGGCTTCGAACACGGCGGGCAGCTTGTCGGCCGGCAGCATGGTCCCGTCAGGGGCCAGCAGGGCCGACAGCGGGATGTTGCGCGAGCCGGGGATATGGCCGCCGCGCAGGCCGGCGCGGGGTTCGGGGTCTCGGCCCTCGAACCGGCCGGCGGCGCGGGCGTCGATCACCTGCTCGCGACCGGTCTCCAGGTTGCGCTTCATCTGGTCGATCGAGCGGACGATGTCGGCCTGGAAGCGCGGGGTGAAGTGGCGCTCCTGTGGGGTGACGGCCAGGTCCTCGACCGGGCGGCCCTCGGCGATCCACTTGGGCAGGCCGCCGTCCAGCACCACCACGTCCTCGTGGCCCATGGCGCGGAACTCCCACCAGACGCGGGCGGCGGGCAGGATGCCGCTGGTGTCGTAGACCACGATCCGCGAGCCGTCGCCCAGGCCCAGCTTCTTGACCCGCGAGGCGAATTTGATCGGCGAGGGCAGCATGTGCGGCAGGTCCGAGTTCTCGTCCGAGATCTCGTCGATGTCGAAGAACACCGCGCCGGGGATGTGGGCCAGGTCGTATTCGGCCTTCGGATCGCGCTTGGCGGCCGGCATGTGCCACGACCCGTCGACGATGCGGACGTCGGGCGCGTGGAGGTGGTCGGCCAGCCAGGCGGTGGAGACGAGCGGATCGGCAGGGGTCATGCGAAAGCCTTTCGGGGTCTGACTCGCCCCTTCGAGAAGGCGGGCAAGATCACGCGATCGGCGGCGAGGGGCAAGCGGTCAGGGATGCGCCTCGCTAAGGGAATGCTCGCGGGCCTCCTCGACCATCTTCTCCTGCACGCGCTGGATGACGTCGAGCTTCTTGACGTTCTTGCCCGGGCAGGCGTGGGTGGTGGCCGGGTCCTCGCGGTGCAGGCGCATCGTGGTCGGATCCAGGCCCAGCACGGCCGACAGGGTGGCCATGGCCGCCACGGCGTTGTCGCGGACCAGCGCGCCGCGACCGCTGTCGAATGGATCCTTCTCGTAGTCGCCCAGCATCTCAAGGCCCAGGGCGATGGTGTTCCAGCTCGGCGAATGGACACCGGACACCGTCAGCGGCGTGAAGACCCAGATCTGCTTGTCGTCGACGAACAGATGCGGCCCCGCGCTCCATTTCTGCTGATCGCGATAATAGGCCTCGAGATTGGCGATGTGTTTCGGGGTGAAGCCGTCCGGCCTCTGGGCCAGATTGGGCACGCCGGTGTTGTGAAGCGCGATGAACTTCGGCCGCCACGCCGACCACGCCAGAGCTTCGCAATAGGTTTCGAAAGCCTCGGGCGTGAAGCTCTTGCCGACAATACCCTTCCAAGCCATCAGGCCCTCCCGGTTCGACTTCCGTCGATCCTGCACCGGGCGGTTGAATTCTGCAACTTCTAGGTCGGTAAATCGGGCGACGCCCGTATTCCGAGCTTGGCCTTACATCCAGGGCGGGGTCGGCAGGCCCTTCTCGGCCAGGAAGGCGGGGTTGAACAGCTTGCTCTGATAGCGCGAGCCGTGGTCGCACAGGATGGTCACGATGGTGTGGCCAGGACCCATGGCCTTGGCCATGCGCACCGCCCCGGCCACGTTGATCCCGGTCGAGCCGCCCAGGCAGAGGCCCTCGTGCTGCACCAGGGCGAAGACCTGCTCCAGCATCTCCTCGTCGCTGACCCGGAAGGGGTAGTCGACGGTCAGGCCCTCGAGATTGGCGGTCACGCGACCCTGGCCGATGCCCTCGCTGATCGAGGTCCCTTCCGATTTCAGCTCGCCCTCGGCGTACCAGCTGTAGAGCGACGCGCCGCCGGGGTCGGCCAGGCCGATCTTCACGTCGGGCTTACGGGCGCGCAGGGCTGCCGCGACGCCGGCCAGGGTGCCGCCGGAGCCCACCGCGCAGATGAAGCCGTCCACCTTGCCGTTGGTCTGCTCGAAGATCTCCGGCCCGGTGGTGTCGAAGTGGGCCTGGCGGTTGGCGACGTTGTCGAACTGGTTGGCCCAGATCGCGCCGTTGGGTTCCGTCTTAGCCAGTTCCTCGGCCAGCCGGCCGGAATAGCGCACATAGTTGTCGGGGTTGGAGTAGGGGACGGCGTCCACCTCGACCAGCTCGGCGCCGAGCAGGCGGATGGCGTCCTTCTTTTCCTGGCTCTGGGTGCGCGGGATGACGATGGTGGTCTTGTAGCCCAGGGCCGAGGCGACCATGGCCAGGCCGATGCCGGTGTTGCCGGCCGTACCTTCGACGATCCGGCCGCCAGGACGCAGCAGGCCTCGCGCTTCGGCGTCGCGGATGATGGCCAGGGCCGCGCGGTCCTTGACCGACTGGCCGGGGTTCATGAACTCGGCCTTGCCGAGAATCTCGCAGCCGGTGGCGTCGCTGGCGCGGTTGAGGCGGATCAGCGGCGTGTCGCCGATAGCGTCCAGAACGCTGGTCTTCACGGTCATCTCTTCAGTCCGGCCGGTCGGGAGGTCGGCATGGTAGATCGTGATGCGCGGCCCGTAAGCAAGGCCAGTTTTCCTGAAGGCGTCGCCCGCGGTTTCAGGGTTTGCGAAGGCGGGCTCTAGTCGATCCGCTGGGTGATGATCACGTTCAGCAGCGCCAGGTTGCCGTTCACGGTGGCCGCCGCGCACCAGGCGCCGTGCAGGCCTTCCACCTCGACCAGATGGTTCTCGATGGCGTCGACCATGATGCCCTCTGCCACGGGGAACGACGCTTCGCCCAGCAGCTGTTCGTCCTCCAGCTCCTTGCACCAGGCGGCGACCGCGTCGGTCGGCGCGTCGGCCTCGAACTGGGTGATGTAGGTGCCGCCGTGGAAATCCAGGACCAGGGTGTAGAGGTTCATCGGGCCGACCTCGGTTACGCAGTCGTGCAGCTTACGCACATCGAAGGTCGGGACGCCCGCTTCCGTTTTCCAGGGCAGCGCGCGGTTAAACCCGGGAAAGCCCCAGCTGGATCACGTTGGTGCGTTCGGTGCGGAAGCCGGCTTCGCAGTAGCTGAGATAGAACCGCCACAGCCGGCGGAACCGCTCGTCGAAGCCCAGGCCCTTGATGTCGTCCCAGGCCGCCTCGAACCGCGCGGCCCATTCGGCCAAGGTGTCGGCGTAGTTCTGGCCGAAGCGGTTGACGTCGGTCCAGGCCAGGCCGGCGGCGTCGGTTTCCTGCTTCAGGCGAGCCTCGCTGGGCAGCATGCCGCCCGGGAAGACGTATCGCTGGATGAAGTCGGTGTGGCTGCGATAGCGGGCGAACAGCTCGTCGCGGATGGTGATGATCTGCAGGCCGGCCCGGCCGCCGGGCGACAGCACCTCGCGGATCTTGCCGAAATAGGTCGGCCAGTACTCCTCGCCCACGGCCTCGAACATCTCGATCGAGGCGACGCTGTCGAACTTGCCCTGGACGTCGCGGTAGTCGATCAGCCGAATCTCGGCCTTCTCGGCCAGGCCCTGGTCGAACAGGCGCTGCCGGGCGAAGTCGTGCTGGGCCTGGGAGATGGTGACGCCGGTCACCTTGGCGCCGACCTCCTTGGCCGCGAACTCGGCGAAGCCGCCCCAGCCGCAGCCGATCTCCAGCACATGCTGGCCGGGCTTGAGGTCGATCGACCTGGCCAGGGCCGCGTACTTGGCGTGTTGGGCCTGGTCCAGCGGTTGGCTGGGGGCTTCGTACAGGGCCGAGGAATAGGTCATGCTGGGGTCGAGCCAGCGTGAATAGAAGGCGTTGCCCAGGTCGTAGTGGGCGTGGATGTTCTTCTTGGAGCCCTGCCGGTCGTTGCGGTGAAGCATGTGGTAGAGGCTATTGACCGCCTGCATCAGCGGATTGCCGCGCACCAGGGCCGTCAGCCGGTCGAAGTTGCGTGAAAAGGCCTCCAGCACCACCGACAGGTCGGGGGTGTCCCATTCGCCGGCCATGTAGCCCTCGGCGAAGCCGATGTCGCCCGAGGCCAGGGCCCGTCGGATGAACCGGTAGTCGTGGATTCGGATCACCGCGTCCGGACCCGCCGTCTTGCCGACGATGCGCAGCGGCTTTCCCGACGGCAGGACGAAGGTCAGGTTTCCCACCGCCCAGTTCTCCACGGCGACGCGGAGGGCGGTGCGGAAGGCGGCCGGAGCGCGACGCAGTTCCGGATCGCGGGCCGTGGCCGGCCAGGTCGAAGGCAGGATATCGGTCATCGACGCGGTCCCATCCCTAACTTGAGAACCAAAGTAAGAACTCTCGGAACCGAACTGTAAATGGGGCTGCTACCTAGGCGCGTGGAAGGTCTATTCTCCCCTGAGGCCGCGATAGGCCTCGAGCGCGCGTTCGCGCGCCGCCGCATGCCCCACGATCGGTTCTCCGTAGATACGCTTGGCGGCGGTGGTTAGTTGCGCTGAAGCTTTCCACGGCTCGTGGATCAGGGCGTCGGGCAGGTTCGCCAGCTCGGGAACCCAGCGGCGGACATAGACGCCGGCCGGATCGAACTTCTGGCCCTGGGCGATCGGGTTGAAGATCCGGAAATAGGGCGCCGCGTCGGCTCCGCTGCCCGCCACCCACTGCCAGTTGCCGACATTGTTGGCCAGATCGGCGTCGACTAGCGTGTCCCAGAACCAGGCCTCGCCCGCTCGCCAGTCGACCAGCAGGTGCTTGACCAGGAACGAGGCGACGATCATCCGCACGCGGTTGTGCATGAAGCCGGTCGCCCACAGCTCGCGCATCCCCGCGTCGACGATCGGATAGCCGGTCTGGCCCCGGCTCCAGGCCTCGAAGGCCGCGTCGTCGCGCATCCACGGAAAACCGTCGAATTCGGGCCGGAAGTTCGCTCTGGGCAGGTCGGGATTGTGGAACAGGATCGAGTGATTGAACTCCCGCCAGCCGATTTCGGACAGGAACTTTTCGACCTGGCCGGCGGGCGCGTCGCCGGCCTCGGCGGCGTTGCGGGCGGCGACCCAGACCTGGCGGGGGCCGATCTCGCCGAAGTGCAGGTGCGGCGACAGGCGCGAGGTGGCTTCGACGCCCGGCAGGTCGCGCCGGCGGTCATAGTCCTCGACCGGTCCGGATAGGAAGTCGTCCAGCCGCTCGCGGGCGCCGGTCTCTCCTGGTGTCCAGAGATCGAAGCCTCCGGACCAGTCGGGCTTGCTCGGATGCAGGTTCCAGCTTTCCAGCGCCTCAGTGCGCGGCCAGTGCTCCGGTGCGGTCAGGCTTTTGGGCGCTGGCTCGGCGTGGACGTGATGCAGCTCGTCACGGGCCGCGCGCCAGTAGGGCGTGAAGACCTTGTAGGGTTGGCCCGAGCCGTTCTTGACCGTCCAGGGCTCGTTCAGCAGGCCAGCGTTGAAGCTCTCGCAGGCGATCCCTTCGTCCTTCAGCCAGGCCTTGATGGCGCTGTCACGGTCGATGGCGGCGGCGTCGTAGAGCCGGTTCCAGACCACGGCGGCGGGCCCGGCGTGGGCGACGACGTCCTCCAGAACCTCGCGCGCCGCGCCGCGCCGCAGGATCAGCCGCGAGCCGATCGCTTTCAACGAAGCGGCGAGGGCGGTCAGCGACTTGTCGAGCCACCACAGCGACGCCGCACCCATCGGGCGGACACCGGACGTCTGGTCCAGGATGTACAGCGGGATCACCGGCCGCCCGGTGGCCGCCGCGGCGGCGAGGGCGGGGTTGTCGGCCAGGCGCAGGTCGTTGCGCAGCCAGACGATGACAGGGCCGTCCCGATCGATCCGCACGTTCACTCCGACGCCTTGCTCCCGCCGCCCCCTGTGCCATAACGCCTGACATGTCCAGACGCGTCATCCTCGTCACCGGCGGCGCCGGCTTCATCGGCTCCAACATCGTGGCCAAGCTGTGCGAGGACGACAGCCTCGACGTCGTGGTCTGCGACTGGCTGGGCGAGGCCGCCGAGAACAAGTGGAAGAACCTCGCCAAGTCGCCGATCGCCGACTTCGTGCCGCCCGAGGACCTGTTCGAGTGGCTGGCCGAGCGTGGCGACGAGGTCGAGCTGGTCATCCACATGGGGGCGATCTCGTCGACCACCGAGCCGGACGCCGATCTGATCGTGGAATCCAACTTCGTGCTGTCGCGCGACCTGTGGCGGTGGTGCGCCCTGCACAAGCGTCGGCTGATCTACGCCTCGTCGGCGGCCACCTATGGCGACGGCCAGCAGGGTTTCGACGGCAAGGACGACCTGGAAAGCCTCAAGGCCCTGCGGCCGCTGAACGCCTACGGCTGGTCCAAGGCGCTGTTCGACATCTACGCCGTGCGCGAAGCCGCCCGCGGCCACGCCCCGACCCAGTGGGTGGGGCTGAAGTTCTTCAACGTCTACGGCCCGAACGAGGACCACAAGGGCGGCATGAAGTCGGTGGTCTGCCAGATCTGGCCCAACGTCGCGGCGGGCGAGGGCGTGCGGCTGTTCAAGTCGCACCACCCCGACTACGAGGACGGCGGCCAGCTGCGCGACTTCGTCTATGTGCGCGACGTGGCCGACGTGGTCGCCTGGCTGGCCAAGAGCCCGCACGTCAACGGCGTCTACAACCTGGGTTCGGGCAAGGCCCGCTCGTTCAAGGCCCTGGCCGAGGCGACGTTCCGCGCCGTCGGCCGCGAGCCCGACATCGACTATTCCGACATGCCCGAAGTGCTGCGCGGCAAGTACCAGTACTTCACCCAGGCCGACATGAGCCGCCTGCGCGCCGCCGGCTACAACGCGCCGATGACCTCGCTGGAGGACGGCGTCGAGGACTACGTGGCGGGCTTCCTGAACACCGACGACCCGTACCGCTGACGTCAGGTCACACTTGCCGACCCTTTCCGCGAGCGTAAGCTGATCGCCGATAACTCGCCGGGACAGGCGCAGATCGGGAGTGGAACATGGTCGGCATCGCCGCCTGGGGCGCCTATGCGCCGCGCCTTCGCCTCAGCCGCAAGGCGGTCACCGAGGCCAACGCCTGGGTCGCGCCGAACCTGCGGGCCAAGGCCAAGGGCGAGCGGTCGATGGCCAACTGGGACGAAGACGCCCTGACCATGGCTGTCGAGGCGGCCCGCGACGCCCTGGGGCCGGACGACGACCGTTCCGCCGTCGACGCCCTCTATTTCGCCTCGACCACGGCGCCGTTCGTCGATCGTCAGAACGCGGGCATCGTCGCCGCCGCGCTGACCCTGGAGAAGGCCGTCGCCTCGGCGGACATCACCGGCTCGCGGCGTTGCGGCCTGACCGCCCTGGGCCAAGCCCTGGCGGCGGTGCAGGGCGGTGCGGCCGGGCGCGCCCTGGTGGCGGCCGGCGAGCACCGGCGGGCTCGCGCGGCGTCCAGCCAGGAACTGGACAACGGCGACGGCGCGGCGGCCTTCGTGGTCACGGCCGATGGCGGGGCGGCGCAGTTCCTGGGCCGAGGCAGCATCACCGACGACTTCGTCGACCATTTCCGCGGGGCCGACAGCGACTTCGACTACGGCTGGGAGGAGCGCTGGATCCGTGACGAGGGCATTGTCAAGCTGGTCCCGCCGGCCATCCGCCAGGCGTTGGAGAATTCCGGCCTAAGCGGTTCAGACGTCACGCATTTCAGCTTTCCGTCGACCTTCGCCGGCATGGCCGCCAGCCTGGCCAAGACGGTCGGGATCGCCCCCGAGGCGGTGCGCGACAACCTGGCCCTGACCCTGGGCGAGGCCGGCTGCGCCCACGGCCCGCTGATGCTGGCCCACGCCCTGGAGCAGGCCAGGCCCGGCGACGTCATCCTGGTCGCCCAGTTCGGCCAGGGCGCCGAGGCGTTGGTGTTCCGCGTGGGCGACGACGTCGAAAACGCCCGCCCGGCGCGTGGCGTCACCGGGTCTCTGGTCGATCGAAAAGTCGAGGACAACTATCTGAAGTTCCTCACCTTCAACGGCCTGGTCGAATGGGACAAGGGCATGCGGGCCGAGAAGGACAACAAGACCGCCCTGACCACCCTCTACCGCAACCAGGACATGATCCTGGGCCTGGTCGGCGGTCGCTGCCGCGAGACCGGCGTGGTCCAGTTCCCCCGCACCCGCATCTCGGTGGCCCCTAACAATCCCGGCGTCGACACCCAGGAGCCGTACCGCTTCGCCGAACGCAAGGCCTCGGTGCTGAGCTACTCGGCCGACTACCTGACCTTCTCGATGAGCCCGCCCAACCACTACGGCATGATCGTCTTCGAGGGCGGCGGGCGGATCATGATGGACATCACCGACGTCGAGCAGGGCGAGGTCGACAGCGGCCTGCCGGTCAAGATGGTGTTCCGCATCAAGGACGTCGACGAGAAGCGCGGCTTCACCCGCTACTTCTGGAAGGCCGCGCCGGACCGCGCGGCCATGGCCAAGAACACCGCCCTGGCGGCGGAATAGGGAGAGCGACCATGGCCAAGGGCATCCGCGACAAGGTCGCCATCCTGGGGATGGGCTGCAGCAAGTTCGGCGAGCGCTGGGACGCCGGTCCCGACGACCTGATGGTCGAGGCCTATGTCGAGGCCATGGCCGACGCCGGCATCGAGCCCAGCCAGCTGGACGCGGCCTGGTTCTCGACCCATGTCGACGAACTGGGTACGGGCAAGGGCGGCACGCCGCTGTCGATCGCCCTGCGCCTTCCCAACATCGCCGTCACCCGGGTGGAGAACTTCTGCGCGTCGGGCTCGGAGGCTTTCCGGGGCGCGGTCTACGCCGTGGCGGCGGGGGCGGCCGACATCGCCATCGCGGTGGGCGTGGAGAAGCTGAAGGACACCGGCTATGGCGGCCTGCCGGTCGGCAATCCCGGCACCCTGATGCCGCAGATCATCCCCAACGGCTCGGCGCCCGGCAACTTCGCCCAACTGGCCAGCGCCTACCGCGCCAAGCACGGCGTCTCGCGCGAGGACCTGAAGCGGGCCATCGCCCACGTCTCGGTCAAGAGCCACGCCAACGGCGTAAAAAACCCGAAGGCCCACCTGCGCAAGGCCGTCACCGAGGAGCAGGTGCTGAACGCCCCGATGATCGCCGAGCCCCTGGGCCTGTTCGATTGCTGCGGCGTGTCGGACGGCGCGGCCGCCGCCATCGTCACCACGCCCGAGATCGCTCGGGCGATGGGCAAGAAGAACCTGACCATGGTCAAGGCGCTGCAGCTGTCGGTCTCGAACGGCTACGAGAGCCAGTACAACGGCTGGGACGGCAGCTACTTCCACACCGCCCGCATCGCCGCCGGCAAAGCCTATCGCGAGGCCGGCATCGAGCGGCCGCGCGAGCAGATCTCGATGATGGAGGTGCACGACTGCTTCTCGATCACCGAGCTGGTGACCATGGAGGACCTGTTCATCTCGCCCGAGGGGCAGGGCTGGCGCGACGTGCTGGACGGCTTCTACGACGCCGACGGCGGCCTGCCGTGCCAGATCGACGGCGGGCTGAAGTGCTTCGGCCACCCGATCGGGGCGTCGGGCCTGCGCATGCTCTACGAGATGTACCTGCAGCTCCAGGGGCGGGCGGGCGAGCGGCAGCTGAAGGACCCGGTGTTCGGCATGACCCACAATCTGGGCGGCGCGCCGGCCAGCAACGTCTGCTCGGTGGCGATCATCGGACAGGAAGGCGCATAAGGCTTTGCGGGGCGTCTCGCGCCGCGCGTCGGCTTCGTGTAACCAAGGCCCATGGCCGACCGGTTCAAGGGTTTCAAGCGCTGGATCTTCGCGGGGGCGGTGCTGTTCCTGGCGCTGGTCCTGACGGCGGCGTTCTACTGGCGCTACGACATCCTGCGCACCACGCTCGATCCCAAGGTGCCGTTCCAGACCTATGAGCCGCCGCCGGCTCCGAACTACGCCAATCCCAACGCCTGGGCGTTGCTGCCGCAGCACGGCGCGGCGGGCCGGGGATCGGCCGACGTCTTCTTCGTGCATCCCACCAGCTATGACGGCGGCCGCGACTGGAACGCGCCCTACGACCAGCCCAAGGCCGCGCGGGACATCGCCCGGGTGATGCTGCCCAACTACGCCGCGCCGTTCGCGCGGGCCGGGCGGATCTTCGCCCCGCACTACCGCCAGGCCAGCCTCTACACCTTCCTGACCCTGCGCGACGACGCCCGCGACGCGCGGCGCTTCGCCTATGACGACGTCCGCGACGCCTTCCGCCACTACCTCAAGCACGACAACGGCGGCCGGCCGATCATTCTGGTCGGGGTGGAGCAGGGCGGCATTCTCGCCGACCGTCTGCTGGACGAAGAGATCGCGCCGAACGCGGCGCTGCGCGGCCGCCTGGCCGGCGTCTATCTGATCGAGACGGTCGTGCCCGCCGACGAGTTCGGCCCCGGCGCGCCCGTGCCGGCCTGCGCCAGCCGCAACGAGGCCGGCTGCGTCGTCGCCTGGGCGTCGCTGACGGACGGCGATTTCCAGCGGGCGCAGGAGCTGACCAGCCGGTCGCTGGTCTGGAACGCGGGCGGCGAGCTGGTGACGATGGACGGCCGTCCGCCGCTTTGCGTCAACCCGCTGCTGGGGGCTCGCGACGAGACCCGCGCCCTGGCCAAGCTGAACCTCGGCGCGGTCAACGCCACGGGGCTGGAATGGGGCTCGCGGCCGGCCCTGCTCAAGCGCCAGGTCTGGGCCCAGTGCGAGAACGGCCTGCTGCACACCGGCCGCCCGAAATCGACCTCGCTGCGCGACAGCGGCTCGTGGACCGACCGCCGCAAGGTCGACGGCTTCAACCTGTTCTGGGCCGACATCGAGGCCGACGCCCTGGCGCGGGTGGCGGCGCTGAAGGCGCGTGGGGCCGTTCAGCTCAACAGCGCCGCCAAGCCCCAATAGGTCGGCTGGTCGATCGCGATCTGATCCATCGCGGCGGCCTTCAAGTGGGCCAGAACCGCCGGATCCAACGGTGGCAGGCGACCGTCCGCCAGTCGGACGCAAAGCTCGGCGTTCAGCATCTCGAAGTCGCCGTCCAGGTCGAGCAGGGCGCGTAGTCGTTCGAGCGCCGCCGCTTCCGCCGCCGGTCCCTGCGCCGTTTCGCGTTCCAGCGTCGCGCGGGCGTTGTCGGCGACGCGGGCGATGAAGGCGGCCCGGGCGTCGCCGGGCGGCCCGGCTTCGACGGCGGTCAGGGCCTTGGTCAGTTCGGCGGCGGTGGGGTGGGTGATCATGCGGCCCGTTCCATCAGCAGCACCAGGTCGATCTCGGTCTCGCTGGCCCGCCGGCCGATCATCGCGCGCTCGATCGAACGGTCCGCGCCCGAGGCGAAGCTGGCGTACATCATCAGGCACATGACGCCCCATTTCAGCGAGCCCAGGGCCTGCCAGAACAGCAGCCGGTCCAGCGACACCGGCGCGCCGCCGGCCGCGGCGTGGCCGTCCAGCAGGTCCTGGTAGTCGCCGAACCCGCCGACGGGCTTGCGCCATTGCCCGAACCGCCAGGAATTGACGCAGATCCAGCCCAGGTCCTCGGCCGGGTCGCCCAGATGGGCCAACTCCCAGTCCAGCACCCCGACGAGACCCGCCTCGGGGGAGATCATCAGGTTCCCATTGCGAAAGTCGCCGTGGACCAGCACCGGCCGCTCCAGCGGCGGGGCGCGGTCGGCCAGCCAGCGGAAGGCCGCCTCGAACACCGGCCGCTGGGCGCCCGACTGCCGATAGACCTCTTCGTAGCGCGCCAGTTCGCGGGCGGCGTCGGAGGCGGCCAAAGGCGGCAAACCATTCAGCGGCGTGGCGTGGATCGTCGCCAGCACCTCGCCGCACCGCCGCGCCAGGCCCGGGCGGACGCCGGCGAAGGCCTCGTCGCGGACGATGCGCTTGCCCAGGGTCTCGCCCTCCAGCCGGCGCATGACATAGGCCTCGCCCAGGCCGTCGGCGGGCTCGCACACCCGGATCACCTCCGGCACGGGCGCGCCCCTCGGGGCGACGGCGGCCTGCAGGGCGGCTTCGGTCGAGAGCGGCAGGGCCGCGGCGCTCATCGACCCGCCCGGCGGTCGCCGGCGCAGGATCAGCGGCGTCCCGTCGTCCAGGTCGAAGGCCCAGGTCTCCTGGCTGGCCCCGCCCGACAGCCGGCGGGCGTTCACCGCCGTCGTCGCGCCGGGCGACAGGCGCGGGGCCAGGGCGGAAAGGGCGGCGGGCACATCCATGTCGCCAGCCTCCTTCGCCTCACCCAGCGTCATTCAAGGGAGAAGCGGCCTTCCAGTCGAACAGCTCCTGCAGCATCCGCACCGCCTGGCCGCGCGGGCTGGTCAGGTCCGGGTCGCGGGCCAGGATCAGTCGGGCGTCGTCGGCGGCCACGGCGATCAGGTCGCGGTGCGCGACGGGGTCGGCCAGCTTGTAGGCCGGGAAGCCGCTCTGCTTGAGGCCCAACGGATCGCCGCCGCCGCGCAGCTCCAGGTCCTTCTCGGCGATCTCGAAGCCGTCGTCGCTGCGGCGCAGGATGTCCAGGCGTTGCTGGGCGGTCTCCGACAGCGGCGGGTCGTAGAGCAGGACGCAGGAGCTCTCGCGCGCCCCGCGACCCACGCGGCCCCGAAGTTGGTGAAGCTGGGCCAGGCCGAAGTGGTCGGCGTGCTCGATGACCATGATGCTGGCGTTCGGCACGTTGACCCCCACCTCGACCACGGTGGTGGCGACCAGCACGCTGACCTCGCCGTCGACGAAGGCCTGCATGACCGCGTCCTTCTCGGCGGCGGGCATCTGGCCGTGGACCAGGCCGACGCTGGGGCCGATGGCCTGGCGCAGGGAGGCGGCGCGTTGCTCGGCGTCCCGCAGGTCGATCTTCTCGGACTCCGAGACCAGCGGACAGATCCAGAAGGCCTGGGCCCCGGCCTGGGCGGCGGCCTTAAGCCGTTCGATGATCTCCGGGATGCGCGGCGTCGGCGCGGCGCGGGTGGCGACCGGCGTGCGGCCCGGCGGCTTCTCGTCGATCCGCGAGACGTCCAGGTCGCCGAACACGGTCAGCTCCAGGGTGCGCGGGATCGGCGTGGCCGACATGGCGACCAGGTGCGCGCCTTCCCCCTTGTCCTGCAGGCGCTTGCGTTCGTTGACCCCGAAGCGGTGCTGTTCGTCGATGATCGTCAGGCCCAGGGCCTTGAACGCCACGTCGTCCTGGAACAGGGCGTGGGTGCCCACGGCCACGGCGGCCGAGCCGTCGGCCAGCTTGGCCAACTTTGAGGTCCGGGCCGAGCCCTTGTCGCGGCCGGTCAGCAGGATCACCGCCAGGCCCTGGGCCTCCAGCGGCGGGGCCAGGGTCTCGTAGTGCTGGCGGGCCAGGATCTCGGTCGGGGCCATCAGGGCCGACTGCAGCCCGCTGGCGGCCGCGTCGGCCATGGCCAGCATCGCGACGACCGTCTTGCCCGAGCCGACGTCGCCCTGCAGCAGCCGGCCCATGCGCTCGCCGCTGGCCATGTCGCCGCGCACCTCGGACAGGGCGCGGATCTGGGCGCCGGTCAGCTTGAAGGGCAGGGCCTTCTCGACGGCGTCCGAGAGCGGGCCGGCGTGGATGCGCGGCGCGGGGTGCGAGCGCTTGCCGGCCTTGCGCTGGGCCAGGGCCAACTGGTGGGCCAGAAGCTCGTCATAGGCCAAGCGGCGGCGGGCCACCGACATCGGCGACAGGTCGATTTCGGTCTGCGGGTTGTGCAGCAGCGCCAGGGCCTCGCGCCAGGCCGGAAAGCCCTCGCGGGTCAGCCAGGCCGGGTCCTGCCACTCCGGCAGGCTGGCGGCCCGCTCCAGGGCCTCTTGGGCGAACTTGCGGAAGGTGCGCGAGGGCAGGCCGGCCGTGGCCGGATAGACCGGCTCGACCGGCGGGATGTCGGCCGCCTTGTCGGCGTCGATCAGGTAGTCGGGGTGTGCGACCTGGATTTCGCTGCCGTAGCGCTCGACCTTGCCGCTGACGGCCCGCTTGGCGCCGACCGGGTGCTGGCGCTCCAGATGCGGCCCGTGGCCCTTGAACCAGGTCAGGGTGACGAAGCCGTGCTCGTCCCAGGCGCGGATCCGCCAGGGCTGGCCAGAGCGCTGCGGCGGCAGGTGGGCGTCGATGGTCACCAGGAACGTCTGGACCTGGCCATCGACCGCGTGATCCGAGGTGGTGGCCGTGCGGCGGATCAGGCTGGTCGGCGGCGTGAACAGCACGTCCCGCACGATCGGCCCCGCCAGCCGTTCGACCAGCGGCGCGACGCGCGGCCCCACGCCTTTCAGCGTGGAGACCGGCGTGAACAGCGGAAAGAGAATCTCGGGGCGCATGCTGGCGCCACCATAGCGAAGCCTGCGCCGGATGTGGACGCCGCCGCGTTCTCTTTTCGTGCTGTATTTTCGAGGGAAGCTCGACCGTAAGAGGTCGGACGGATCCCGGGACGACGTTTCTGTCGGCCGGGAGCTCCGAGAGGGGACTACTCGCCCCGGTTCATGACCGGCTTCACGGCCGCCACGATGTCCTGCAGCTCGTCCGAGCGCGAGGCGCCCGAGACGTTCAGGCGCGTGTAGAGGTGTTCGGCCTTGTGCTTCAGCGCGGCCTCGGGGAAGCGGTTGCCGGCCCCATGCAGGTTGTTGGCTTCACCCGCATAGATGATCGTCCCGTGCGCGTCGACGAACACGAAATTGCCAGCGATCGTCGTCCGAGGATCGCGATCCTCGGCCAGCTTGTAACGGTAGACGGCGCCCGATGCGCCTTGCAGATCGATATATTGTTTCACTGGGACCTCGCCTCAATGCACACGGCGTCGGCGGCGAGGAGGTGAGGGGCGCCGGAGGCCAAATTATGACCTTAGGCCGCTAACCTTGCTGAGGAATCGCCGCGTGCGATCTTCCTTAGGCGATCCCAGCACGGCGGCGGAAGGGCCTTGTTCAATTATAACGCCGTCATCCATGAACAGCGTCCGATCCGCCACATCCCGCGCAAAGTCCATTTGGTGGGTCACGATGACCATGGTGCGCTTCTCGGCGGCTAGGTCGCGGATCACCGTCAGCACCTCGCCGACCAGTTCCGGGTCGAGCGCCGAGGTCGGTTCGTCGAACAGGATGACCTCGGGATCCATGGCCAGGGCCCGGGCGATGGCGCAGCGCTGCTGCTGGCCGCCGGACAGCTCGCGGGGATAGGCGTCGACCCGATGGGCCAGGCCGACCTTGGTCAGCAGGGCCCGGGCTTTCTCGTGGGCTTGCGCCGGTTTGACGCCGCGCACCACGATCAGCCCCTCGGCCACGTTCTGCAGGGCCGTGCGGTGCGGGAAGAGGTTGAAGCTCTGGAACACGAAGCCGACCCGGCCTTTCAGCGCTCGGGCCAGGGGCGGCTTGGACCCGGCCGTGACGCCGGCCACGGTCAGGGTCCCACCGTCGATCAGCTCCAGTCCCGCCAGGCAGCGCAGCAGGGTGCTCTTGCCCGAGCCGCTGGGGCCGATGACCGCGACCACCTCGCCGGGCGCGACGGTCAGGTCCACACCGTTCACGACGGTGGTGTCGCCGAAGCGCTTGATCAGGCCCTTGGCCTCGATGGCGCTCATCGACGGCCCTCCGCCTGGCGTTCCAGCCGGGTCTGGCCCAGGGCCAGCAGGCTGGAGAGGATCCAGTAGAGGGCGGCGGCCGCCAGATACATGGCGAAGATCTCGTAGGTGCGGGCGGTGATCAACTGGGCCTGGCGGAACAGCTCGGGCACCTGGATCGTCGCGGCCAAGGAGGTGTCCTTGACCAGGCTGATGAAGCTGTTGGACAGCGGCGCGACGGCGGTGCGGGCGGCCTGGGGCAGGATCACCCGGCGCAAGGCCTGGCCGCGGCTCATGCCCAGCACGCTGGCGGCTTCCCACTGGCCCTTGTCGACCGCGGCGATGGCGCTGCGCAGGATCTCGCCCGCATAGGCGCCGATATTGATCGAAAAGCCGATCCCGGCCGCCAGCAGCGGCGGCAGCTGGATGCCCAATTGCGGCAGGCCGTAGTAGATCAGGAACAGCTGCACCAAGAGCGGCGTGCCCCGGATCGCCGAGACATAGACCGCCGCCGGCCAGCGCAGCAGCGGGCTGCGCGACAGCCGCATCAGCGCCAGGCCAAAGCCGATCACCAGGCCCACGCCCATGCCGATCAGGCTGAGCAGCACCGTGTAGCCCGCGCCCTTCAGCAGCAGCGGGGCGGACTGGGCGATGAGATCGAGGGCGGGGTTCATCGGAGAACGGCCGGGGACAGGCGCTTGCGCCTGTCCCCAATCATGGAACGAGTTGGCTTCACTTCGTCACGTCCTGCCCGAACCACTTGGTCGAGATCGCCGCAAGCTGGCCGTTGGCGCGCAGGGCGTCGATGGCCTGGTCGACCGTCACCTTCATCGCCGGGTCGCGCAGCATGGCCACGCCCATGCCCTGGCTGGCGAACGGCGGGCCCGAAGCGACGAAGTCGGGCGTGGTCTTGACGAAGTCGGCGGCCACCAGACGATCGTTCAGCACCGCGTCGATGCGGCCGGCCTTCAGGTCCTGGTACTTGGTGGGATCGTCGTCATAGGTGCGCACGACGGCGGTCGGGACATTGGCCCGCAGCCAGCTCTCGTAGTTGGTGCCCAGGCCCACGCCGACCTTCTTGCCCGCCAGGTCGGCGGGCGTGGCGACGCCCGTCTGGCCCTTGCGGACGATGATCTGGATGCCCGAGACGGTGTAGGGCCGAGAGAAGTCGTACTTGGCCGCCCGTTCCGGCGTGATGGTGATCTGGTTGATCACCACGTCGATCCGCTTGGACTCCAACGCGCCCAGCAGGCCCGCGAACGGCGAGGGGTGGAACTCGGCCTTGACCTTCATCTGGGCGGCCAGGGCGTTGGCGAAATCGACCTCGAAGCCGGCCAGCTGGCCGTCCTTGTCCTGGAAGTTGAACGGCGGATAGGTGCCTTCCAGCCCGACGCGCAGGACCTTGGTCGCCTCGACGCGCTTGAGCCCGCTCTCGGCGACGTTCCCGGTCTTGCCGCCGCAGCCGGCCAGGGCGGCGGTCGTTCCCAGGGCCAGGGCGATCAGGAGTTCACGACGAGCGGGGAATCGCATGCGAGCCTCGAAAGACGAAATCATGGGCGCATTTCTATACGCCCCGCGCGCCGCCGCCAGAGGCAAGCGTCGCCGCCGTACCGACGAGTCCAATCTGACCGCGATTTAACCTGACGACCGGCGCGCGCTCTGGCTTGCTGCGGCGTCGCGACCTTATGGGGAATTCCATTGGCTCAGTTCGATCCGGCCGCGGCCACCGCCGCCTATCTGGCGCAACTGCCGCCCGAGGCCCACGCCAAGGCCACGGCCTACACCCAGGGCGGCCACTGGCTGCTGCTGTGGGGTTTCCTGGTCGCGGTGCTGGTCTCGTTCCTGATCGTGCGCAGCGGCGTGCTGGTGGGGCTGCGTCGCCGGCTTGAGCGGCGCAGGTCGCGGCCGGTGCTCGTCAGCCTGGTGGTCGGTGTCGTCTACCTGCTGATCGACAGTCTCCTGGGCCTGCCCTGGTCGATCTATTCCGGCTGGTGGCGGCAGAAGCATTACGGCCTGACCAGCCAGGCCTTCACCGGCTGGCTGGGCGAGGCGGCGATCGGCATGGCGATCGGCGCTGTGCTGTTCGGCCTGTTCCTGACGGCGCTCTACGCCCTGATCCGCAAGGCGCCGCGCACCTGGTGGCTGTGGAGCGGGGGGCTGACGGCGGTGTTCATCATCGTCGCGATGGTGCTGTCGCCGATCTATATCGAGCCGATCTTCAACAAGTACACGCCCGCGCCGGCCGGTCCGGTACGCGACCAGGTCGCGGCCATGGCCAGGGCCAACGGCATCCCGGCCGACAAGATTTTCGTCTACGACGGCTCCAAGCAGTCCAACGCCTACACCGCCAACGTCTCGGGCCTGTTCGGCTCGGCGCGCGTGGCGATGAGCGACACCATGTTCAAGCAGGGCGCGGACCTGGCCGAGGTGCGCGGCGTCGTCGGTCACGAGATGGGCCACTACGCCCACCACCATTCGCTGTGGATCGCGGGCGTGATGAGCCTGCTGGCGATCCTGGCCTTCTTCTTGGTCGACCGCCTGTTCGCGCCGGTCTCGGCCCTCTTGGGCGCCGACACGGTCAAGGGTGTCGCCGACCCCGCCGGCCTGCCGGTGCTGAGCGTGATCCTGGCGGCGCTGTCGCTGCTGGGCACGCCCGTGACCAACAGCCTGATCCGCATCGCCGAAAGCGACGCCGACCGCTACAGCCTGGTCCATTTCAATGAGCCGGACGGCCTGTCCAAGGCCCTGGTCAAGACCATCGAATACCGCGCGGCGACGCCCAGCCGGCTCGAGGAGGTGCTGTTCTACGACCACCCGGCCGTGGGCAATCGCATCCGTCGGGCGATGGACTGGAAGGCGGCGCATGCGAAGGCGGAGGCGCTCGCGTTCGATACGGCCGCGGCCCGACGGGCGTTCGCTGGCCAAGCGGTCGCTCTGCAGCGGACCTTGCCGGTGGGCACGGGCGACCTGGTCCTCAGGACCGACGGAACCTGGTTCCAGAGCCAGGACTTTGGCTCAAACCAGGGGCGCTATGGCATCGAAGGCGACAAGCTGTGCCTGTTCGACGCCGGACCGCCCCGCTGTTACGTCATCGGCCGTTCGACGACGGGGTGGACGCTGGCGGGCCACGGCATGCCTGCGACGCCCGTCGTCTTCCAGGCCATCAAGTAGATCGGACCTACCGCTTCCTGACGAACACGGTCCCGGCCGAATAGCCCGCGCCGAAGCTGCAGATCAGACCCGTCTCGCCCGGCGCGAAGTCGTCGTTGGCGGTGTGGAAGGCGATGATCGAGCCGGCCGAGCTGGTGTTGGCGTAGGTGTCGAGGATGATCACGTTCTCGCCCGGCTCGGGATCGCGGCCCAGCACCTTGCGGCCGATCATCTCGTTCATGTTGATGTTGGCCTGGTGAAGCCACAGGCGCTTCAGGCCCGTGGGGTCGACGCCGATGTCGCCCGCATGCTCGACGATCATCTGGCTGACCATCGGCACCACCTCGCGGAACACCTTGCGGCCTTCCTGCACGAACAGCTTGTCGCGCGCGCCGACGCCTTCGGGGGCCGTGCGATTGAGGAAGCCGAAATTGTTGCGGATGTTGTTGGAGAACTCGGTCTTCAGGCGCGTGCCCAGGATTTCCCAGCCGCCGGTCGCCTGGCTTTCGTCTTCCAAGATCACGGCCGTGGCCACGTCGCCGAAGATGAAATGGCTGTCGCGGTCGGTGAAATTCAGATGGCCCGAGCAGATCTCGGGATTGACCATCAGCACGGCCTTGGCGCTGCCGGTGGCGATGAAGTCGGCGGCGGTCTTGATGCCGAAGGTGGCCGACGAACAGGCGACGTTCATGTCGAACGCAAAGCCCTCGATGCCCAGGGCCTGCTGCACCTCGATGGCCATGGCCGGATAGGCGCGCTGCATGTTCGAGGCCGCGCAGATCACCGCCCCGATCTCGGAAACGGGCTTGCCCCAGCGGGCGATCGCCTGCCTGGCGGCCTCGACGGCCATTTCGGCCAGGATCGAAATCTCGTCGTTGGAGCGCTCGGGCAGGATCGGGCGCATGACCTCGGGGTCGATGATCCCGGCCTTGTCCATCACGTAGCGGGCCTTGATGCCCGAGGCCTTCTCGATGAATTCGGGCGAGGAGGGGGCCAGCGCGACGACCTCGCCGGCGGCGATCGCCTCGGCGTTGGCGGCGTTGAAGCGCTCGACGTAAGCGTTGAAGGCTTCGACCAGCTCGGTGTTCGAAACGCTGAACGGCGGGGTGTACAGCCCCGTGGCGACGATGACGGCTTTAGGCAAGGCGGCGGTCCCGGTGACGCTGGCGCGCCTCCCTCTGAAAAGGTTTGGGGGCGCGGCTCTGACTTTGTGACCGATCAATAGCACGCCTGACGCGGGCGTCACCTTTCCCCGCGCGGCAGGGAAGCCACACCCCGTGGCTTTCGACGCGGAATACGGAACGTTTTCGCGCCGCCACAATCGCCACGGACGTGTCGAGATCGACACCCAATGGCCCCAAACGGGCGCGCCAGGGTCCAAAGGCGGCCCCATGGCGAGGCTATCCAGGTCAGGTCGAGGCGCTCCCCCTGCCTCGCCAGTGCCAAGGAGTACAACAATGAAAACTCTCATGACGGCGGCCGCCCTTACCGGGTCCTTGGCCGCCCTTTCGGTCGCCGCTGTTCCCGCCCTGTCGCAGGCTCAAGAGGTCTACGGGACCCTGGGCTACGCCGGCTCCCGCGCCGAAGGCGCCGACACCGGCGCGGTGCAGGGCCGCCTGGGCGCCAAGCTGACCCCGCACTTCGGCGTCGAGGGCGAACTGTCCGGCGGCGTCAAGGACGACAATATCGACCAGGCCGGCGTGCGGTCCAACATCGAGCAGACCCATCAGGCCGCGGTCTACGGCGTGGGCTTCCTGCCGGTGACCCCGAACATCGACCTGCTGGCCCGCGTCGGCTACGGCAACAGCCAGTTCAAGCAGACCGTGGCCGGGGTCGAGAACAAGTTCGACGCCGACAGCGTCAACTACGGCGTCGGCGCCCAGTACAAGGTCGACGACAAGAACGGCGTCCGCGTCGACTACACCCGCCAGCAATACCGCGACAACGACGCGGCCGACGCCAACGTGGTGTCGGTGGGCTACGCGCGGAAGTTCTAGGCCCAAAGCCCGAAACCTGGGCCGAAACGAAAGACGCGCGCCTCCTTTCGGGGGCGCGCGTCGTCGTATCCGGCGGTCTGAGCGTGGCTCAGACCGGGATCAGCTGAACACTTCGGCGGCGTCGGCGCCGCCGGCGTGCGGCGATTTCGGGTCGGGGCCGAAGCGGTTCGGGCCCGGCGTGCCGGGCAGCAGGTAGAAGACGATCAGCACGATCCAGCCGAGCAGCGGGATCAGGCCGATCAGGATCCACCAGGCCGAGCGGTTGGTGTCGTGCAGGCGGCGGAAGGCCACGGCGATGCTGGGGACCAGCACGGCCAGCGAGAACAGCAGGTTGAGGATGCCGACCGGATCCATCCGGCCGCTTTCCAGAGAATCAAGGCCTCCGGTCGCCACGCGCAGCACGCCGAAGACGAGGCCGACGATGAAGCAGAACAGCGAGAACAGCCAGTATTCCGAGCGACGCGCGCGGCCGTTGAAGTCGGCGTATTTCTTGAACGGCTGGAACATCAGCGACATGACGAATTCCCCAAAAGCCGCCCGCTCCCTGGCGGACGCACAACCTTGGGCAGGAAAACGGGCGGCGTAAACACCCAAAGACGCCGGCGCCGGTCGCGCCGTGACCCTACGTCGCCCTTGACGCTCGAAGCGTGGAGCGTGACGCTGGCGTCAAGTTTTCGGGAGGAAGCGTCGCTTGGACAAGGCGCTGTTGATCCAATTGCTGGGCTCGGCCGTGGCCGTCAGCCTGCTGGTCGCCATCGCGGCCTGGGCGCGGATCCCGCGCGCGACCCCGCCGCTCGACGCCGACGGCGCCCGGGCCCTGCTGGCCGTGGAGTTCCCCGACGAGCGCATCGACGCCCTGTGGATCGCCGCCGACGGCGCCGGCCTGGTGGCGCGCTCGGGCGATCGGGCCCTCGTCGCCTGGCGCAAGGGCGACGGCTATGTGGCCCGCGACCTGGCCTGGACCGCCGCCCTGGCCGCCAAGGCCGACAAGGGGTTCCTCGTCCTCAAGACCGCCGACGGCGCGCCGCGCCTGGCCCTGAAGGACGGCGTCTGGCCGCCGACTGAACTCGCGCCCCGGGAAGCCGTCGCATGAAGACCTTCGACCCCGTGCAGATGGCTATCCCGTTCTTCGTGCTGGCCGTCATCCTCGAGATCGTCCTGGCCCGGATGGGCAAGGCGAACGCCCGCTACGAGGCCAAGGACACCGCCATGTCCCTGACCCTGGGCCTGGGCAGCAGCATCGCCGGGGCGATCCTGGGCGGGGCGATCTTCGCCGCCACCGTGTGGGTCTGGCAGCACCGGATCTTCACGATTCCGATGACCGCCGTCTGGGCCTGGGTGATCCTCTTCTTCGCCGAGGACCTGACCTACTACTGGTTCCACCGCATCGCCCACGAGCGGCGCTTCTGGTGGGCCAGCCACGTCAACCACCACACCTCCACCCACTACAATCTGTCGACCGCCCTGCGGCAGACCTGGACGGGCGGGGTGGTGGGCACCTGGCTGCTGTGGCTGCCGCTGTCGTTCCTGGGCTTCCCGCCGGCCATGGTGGCCATCCAGAAGGGGATCAGCCTGATCTACCAGTTCTGGATCCACACTGAGGCGATCAAGCGCATGCCGCGCTGGTTCGAGGCGGTGTTCAACACCCCCTCGCACCACCGGGTGCACCATGCCCGCAACGCCCGCTATCTGGACGCCAACTACGCCGGCATCCTGATCATCTGGGACCGGATGTTCGGCACCTTCATCCCCGAGGTCGACGAGGAGCCCTGCCGCTACGGGACGGTGAAGAATCTGGCCAGCTTCAACCTGCTGACCAACGTCTTCCACGAGTTCATCGGCATCGGGAAGGATGTGGTCCGCCACCCCCGCCACGCCCTGGGCTATATCTTCGGCCCGCCGGGCTGGAGCCACGACGGCTCGCGCGACACGTCCCACACCCTGAAGGCCAAGTGGCGGGCGCGGCTGGAGCGCGAAGGCAAGGCGGACGCGGAGATCAGGGCCGCGGAGTGAGCCGCGGCGCGAGGAACTCGCCCATGAGCCGGGTCGCCTGATCCGCGTGGGTCTCCAGCAGGAAATGCCCGGCGTCGAAGACATGGGCTTCCATGCGCGGAAGCGCCGCCAGCCAGGACGAGACCTCCGCAAGGTCGAAGAACGGGTCGTGCCGGCCCCACAACAGCAGGGCCGGCGGCTGATGCGCGGCCAGGTAGGACGCGATCTCGTCGAACCGCGCCACGTGGCTGGCATAGTCCGCGATCAAGGCGCGCTKGGTCTCCATCCGGCCTGGCAGGGTCATGACGCGCCAGTCCTCGACCCAGACCCGGGGATCGATGCGCGCGGCGAGCTCCGCCGGCAGGCCGCCGAGATACTGGTCGCGCATGCCGTCCGGGGTGAGATGGGCTGTGGCCGCCGCTTCGTTCCGGGCGTCGGGCGCGGACCAGAATTCCAGGGTGTCGGCCCATTGAGGACCAAGGCCCGAACGATGGGCGTTGGCGTTCTGGATGACGAGGCCGCGGACCCGATGCGGCGCGCGCATGGCCAGCCGCAGGCCGACGGGCGCGCCGAAGTCGTGGAGGTAGATGAAGCGTTCGCCGACCTCCAGCCGCTCGAGCAGTTCCTCGACGCAGTCGCTGAACGCCGAGAACGACGGCCGATCCAGCACGTTCGAAGCGCCGAAGCCGGGCAGGTCGGGCGCCACCACATAGGCCAGCCGTGACAGCGGTCCGATCACCCGGCGAAAGGTCCGGGAGGAACTGGGGAAGCCATGCAGCAGCACCAGCGCGGGTCTGGCCCTGTCGCCCGCGGTCCTGAAGGCGAGATCGATTCCCCGAGCGAGGCGCATCGTCTGGAGGGCGGGTTCGCCAGGCGGGTCGGAGGTCATGAGGCCTACCGCCGCTCGCGGCCCACCAGCCAGCAGGTCGCCGCCCAGGCCGAGCCCGCGGCCCAGCCGCCCAGCACGTCGTTGGTCCAGTGGACGCCGAGGAACACCCGGCTGAAGCCGACGGCGGCGGCCGTCGTCGCCCCCACGGCCAGGCCGTAGGCCCGCAGCGCCGTGCCCTTGGCTCCCTGCGCGAACAATATGCCCAGCGACAGGAACGTCGCGGCCGACAGCAGGGCGTGGCCGCTGGGAAAGCTCTCGTTGACCGCCTCGGCGGCGCGGTATTCGGCCGGCGGCCGGCTGCGCTTGAACAGGTTCTTCAGCCCCTCGCTCAGCACCAGGGCGCCGGCGAACACGCCGGCCGTCAGCAGGGCCTCGCGGCGCTTGCCCGCGATGGCCAGGCCGCCGGCCGTCACCGCCGTCAGGCCGGCCAGCACGGTGATTCCGCCCAGGGCGCTGGTCTCGGTCAGGCTTTCCTTGAGCCACCGGGGCCCGACGGGCTCGGCAGGGTCACCGTCGGTCCGCAGCGCCTTGAGGATCTTCCAGTCGGACGCCTGGCCGTCGGCCTCGTTCTGGTCGTCGGCCACGTCCTGGAACACCGCCAGCGCCACGCCCAGCCCGAGCAGGGCGGCCAGGGCGAAGCCTTCGGTGCGGGGGTTCAGGTAGTGCCGGGCGCGATGCATCAGGCTTGAATGTGCGCGCCCGGCCGCCGTTCCCTCGGCGATCCGCCCAATCCGTCAATCGATCTTGACGAAGGGCGTCGCGCCGCCGGTCACCTTGGGCAGTTCGCCGTTCCACTTCTCGATGGCCAGCTGCTGGAGGATCTGCGGGTTGGCGCGGATCGCCTCGCCCTTGATGCGAATGGATTCGGCCTCGCCGCGCGCCTTGGCGATCGCGGCGTTGGCCAGGGCCGTCTCCTTGGCTTCCAGCGCCTTGGCGGCCAGGGCTTCCTGCTCCAGCTGGGTCTTGTTCTGCATCTGCTGGATGATGGCGTCCGGATAGCGGATCGAGCCGATCCAATCCATTTGCGAGACCGTGACGCCGTGTTTGGCCCACTTGCCCGACACCCGGGCGAAGGCGCGTTGCATCACCGCCTGGCGGCCGCCGCTGTAGAGCGTCTCGACCCCGACCTTCTCGGCTTCGGCCGCGACGGCCGAACGCACGTCGTTGCGGATCGGGCCGTCCAGCAGTTGGTCGAACGACAGGCGATAGGTCTGGTAGAGGTTGGGCGCCGAGGCCGGGTTGACCTGCAGGGTCACCGATACGTCCGCCGTCATCGGCAGGCCGGTGTTGTCGGAGAAGGTGATCTCCTCGTTCTCGTTGCCGCGCTCGTCCTTCTCGCGGGTGTAGCTGTAGGTGCGCTGGATCACCGGATACTGGACGATGCGCTCGCCGATCCCACGGAAGTACCAGCGGGCGGGCAGGGGCTCGGGCGAGACGCCGGCGCCCGAGCCCAGGGTCTTGATCTTCACGCCGGCGTTGCCGGGCTCGACCGTCGTGCTGTGCGAGGCGACGCTGCAGGAGCCCAGCACCAGGACCAGCAGACTGACCCCGCCGATGGCGAAGTTGCGCCCGGTCGCCTTCACCCTGGCGCGGGCCTTGGCGGCCTTGGTCTGGAAGTCTTCGGTCATTCCCCGATATCCCCTTTGGTCGATTGGCGAGTCTTGTTGATGTCTTTGAGCATGATCGACGCCAGCAGCCCCAGACCCACGACTCCGAGGGCGAAGGCGATGGGCGCGGCGATCAGGCCGATGTCGGTGGCCGAACCCCAGAGCGGGCCGACGATGACGCGGATCAGGACGATCGCCAGCGACACCCAGGCGACGAGATAGGCCGTGGCCTTTGCATAGATCATCACGCCCTCCGTCGAGCTCCTGGCGGCGCCGTGCGTCGGCCAAGCCCAGGTCAGAGTGGCAAGTCTTGTCAAGCTACGCACGTGAAACCTTGTCCACAGACGCGTCGTCGCCGCTTCCGCGGAGAGCCGGCCAGCGAGGCCGGGCTTAGAGGCCGGCCTCGCTCTCGCAGCGGACCCCGTCGGGCGCATAGTCCAACTGCGTCCGGCCGGCGAATTCACGCATCAGGCCGGAGAGACAATGATGGCCGGTCAGCAGGTGAGGGACCAACGCGTCGGCCGCCGGGGCGTCGTTCGGAGCCTCACACGCAAAGGTCGCTCCACTGTCGGTCCAGCACGTCGCCGCCGTCGATCTCCTCCAGCGCCAGGGCGCCTTGCGACCAGACGAAGCGCTCGGCGCCGTCGAAACCGTCCTGTTCCTCGACGATGTCGACCTCGCCGCAGATCGAGGGGATCTCGCCGTCCCAGTGGACGAAGACCTTGCCGAAGTCGACGGCCTGGGCCTGGGGGAATCGGCCGGCGACGGCGATGCGGGCGCCCTCGATGGCCTCGGCGTTGTCGGTCCCGCGATCCGCGACCGGGGTCTGGGTGTCGCGCAGGAGATAGGCGGTCGCGCCCACGCCGAGACCAGCGAGGACGAGGATCGCGACACCGCCGGCGATCAGATGCATGCGGGAGAGGTTCGCCACGCCGGCTAATCCCGCAGCAGCGGCAGGCTCAGGCCCATGGCCGGCCGCGCCGTCAGGATCTCGCGGCGGAAGCGGAACAGCTCGGCGGGGCGACCGCCGGTGTCGGCGTCCTGGCGGCCCAGGCCCTCGACCAGGTCTTCGCGCTCGACCACGCGGCGGAAGTTCTGCTTGTGCAGCGGCACGCCGGCGATGGCCTCGACCGTGCGCTGCAGAGCCGAGAGGGTGAACTCGGCCGGCATCAGCTCGAACACCACCGGGCGGTACTTGATCTTGCCCCGGATGCGCGAGAGGCCGGTGGCCAGGATGCGGCGGTGGTCCGAGATCATCGGCTCGCCCAGGGCGGCCGACAGGGCGGCGGGCTCGGCCGGATCGTGACCCTCGGCCCGGGCCCGGTCACGAGCGGCTTCGGGCGCCAGGCCGGCCTCATAGAGCAGCTCGTAGCGCTCCAGCACCCGTTCCTCGTTCCACGGCGCGCCGTCCAGGGCGAAGGCCAGGCGGGCGCGCGACCACTTGCCGGCGTCCTCGCCCGCCCAGCGGCGCAGGGCCGGGGCGATGGCGTCGTCCAGCAGGGCGGGGCGGCCGTGACGCCAGTCCTCCCATGGGAAGAAGGCCGACCAGGGGGCCCAGGCGGTGTCGGGGACCTGGGTCTCGACGGCGGTGGGGGTCAGGCCCAGGTAGCCGACCGAGACGACCCGGGCGGCGCCGGCCCCCATCTCGGCGCGCGGCGCGTCGCGGCCCTCGTCGCCGAAGGTGTAGAGCTGTTCCACATAGCCCAGCTGGAACCGGGTCTGTTCGGTGACGAAGGCCCGCAGGCCCAGCTCGAAGGTGCGGTGGCCAGCCGGGTCGAACGGACCGAACGGCAGGCCGGGCAGGGGGCTGGCGACGTCGGTGACAGCGTCGTGCGGCCGGACCGTCAGCACCACGGCCTCGCCGTCGCGGATGGCAACCACCACCGCCGACAGGCCGATGACGACCGAGGTGGAGGTCCCGCCGGTCATTCGGTCTCGAACGCAGCGCCGGGCGCCGACTCGAAGCCCGCGGCGCGCGAAAGCACGTGGAAGCGTTGGACGTAGCGGGCCTGGGCCTCGAACGGCGGCAGGGGCAGGATCTTCAGGTCGTAACCGGGCGGCGGCGCGCCGAAGATCGACAGGGACTCGGCGTGCTCGAACCCGGCCAACTGAGTGGCCTCGAAGAAGGCGCAGGCCCGGTCGGCCTGCTTGATCAGCTTCTTGATCATGGGCGGAGTCTTCACCGGCAGGCCAAAGCGGATGTGGATGGCGTCCTCCAGCCGGGCCTCGAAGTCCTTGTAGCTGACGCCCAGGGCCGCCTTGAACGGGCTGATCATGTCGCCGATCACATATTCGCTGGCGTCGTGCAGCAGGGCGGCCAGCCGCCATTTGGGCTCCAGGTCGGGCCGGATGTGGGCGGCGATCTCCTCGACCACCACGCTGTGCTGGGCCACCGAGAAGCCGTGCTCGCCCGTCGTCTGGCCGTTCCAGCGCGCCACCCGGGCCAGACCGTGGGCGATGTCCTCGATCTCGATGTCCATGGGCGAGGGATCCAGCAGGTCGAGCCTGCGTCCCGACAGCATACGCTGCCACGCCCTGGGCGGAGTTTTATGCAGCCCTTTGGCCACGAATTCGTTCCTTACGGTGAAGGTGCAGGCCTTACCCAGTCTGGACTGGCCCATCGATTGAGAAAGATCAATGAGGGCCGGGTCGTTGCCTGTGGAAATGCCTTCGCCGTTTGGAATGCTTGGACCGGGAGATCGATCATGAGCTGGATGAGAATCATGGCGCCGCTGGCTGGCGCCGCCGCCGATCGAGGGCTCCTGGAGGCCGCCCGGGTGCTAGCCGAGGGCTTCGACGCGGAGCTGGCCTGCGTCCACGCGCCCGCCGACATGGCCGACCTGATGCCGTGGATGGGCGAGGGCTTCATGGGCGGCGTGCAGGTCACGGCGCTGGAAAGCCTGAAGGAGGCGGCCGTCGAGGGCCATCACGCCGTCGACAAGCTGGTGGCCGAGCTGGGCTATGCCCGCAGCAAGGCGATCAGCCTGGAATCGCCGGTCTGGGCGGGCCTGGCGATGGAAGGGCGGCTGTCGGACGTGATCGTCTTCGACAGCGCCGCCGCGCGCGGCAAGGGTCCGCTGGCCGAGGCGTTCCAGCAGATGATCGCCGACGAGCAGCGCCCGGTGGTGGTCGCTCGTCCGGGCCTGAAGGTCGGCGGGACCGTCATGGTGGCCTGGGACGGCGGCAAGGAGGCCAGCCGGGCCATGCGTACCTCGCTGCCGCTGCTGCAGAAGGCCGCCAAGGTTGTCGTGGCGGGCGCGCCGGACGCCTCTTCGCGCAGCTTCGCCCTGGAGCGCCTGGTCGAGTTCCTGGCCGCGCGCGGCGTGACCGCCACCACCAAGATGGTCGAGGGCTCGGGTGGCGACGCGGCGGGGCTGCTGCTGGGGGCGGCCAAGGAAGTGGGGGCCGACTTCCTGGTGGCGGGGGCCTTCGGCCACCCGCGCCTGCAGGAATTCATCTTCGGGGGCACCACCCGAAGCCTGCTGAACAACGACGGCCCATCGCTGTTCCTGTCGCACTAGAGTGTTGTTTTCGTGGAAGAAGGAGGACGTCAAATGTCCCTGTCACGCATCGTCATGCGCCTGGCCCGTAATCCCGGCACCGAGTTCGCGGGTGGCGACGATCACCGGGGCTACGCATTGACCGCGCCGCTTACCGAGGATGGCTTGCTGGACGCCGCGGCCTACGCCAAGGCCAAGGACGACTGCGTGGTGCGCCGCTTCGCCCCGGACGAGGACGCCGCCGACGGTCGTCTGAACCGACGCGGCGAGCGCTGGTTCTTCGACTATGACGAGGATGTCGAGCTGGACGACGAGCCCGTCCATCGCCTGGGCCAGCACCGCTTCGCCCTGGGCGAATACGTCACCGTCACCGACGAGGATGGCCGGCCGCTGACCTACAAGGTGATGGAGGTGACGCCGGTCTAGCCCCCGACGTTGTGGCGGACCAGGGTCTTCATGTCCTCGAAGATGTCGTGGTCGCTGCCGTCGCGGCCCCTGGCCTTGACCACGGCCACGGCCAGCGGGCCGCCCTTGGGGCCGCGGGCTTCGTAGCCGACGACCCGGTAGCCGCTCGCCGCCTTGTCGCTGGCCAGGATCAGGGTGGCGCGCACGCCGTCGCCGCCCTTGCGCTGACGGATCTGGGCGCCGTCGTCGGTGGCGTGGATCTCGGTGTCGCCCTCTTCGTCGTTGCTGGATTTGACGCTGACGTTCGAATTGCCGCCGCGCTCGGTGACGTTCTTGGCGACCTTCACCTCGGCCGAGCCGTCGTTGGCGTTGATCGTCAGGCCGCCGATCTTGATGTCGGCGCCCTTGTCGTGGGCGTCGATCTTAATGCCGGGCAGGCTGATCTTGGCGCTCTCGCCGCGCGGCTTGCCGTCGGGCGGGGTCGGCGTGGAAGGCGCCTTCATGGCCGGCATCAGGGCCTTCAGGTCGGCCTCGATCGGCGCTAGGGCGGCCTCGGCGTCGCCGCCGTTCAGGGCGACCAGGCTCAGGGTGACTTCGGCGTTCTGGCCGGCATAGAGGCAGCTCTGGCCGTCGGCGGCGGCGCTGACGCGCTTCAGCTCGCCCTGCCGTTCGGGGCAGTCCAGCTTGCTGATCGCCCGTAGCGGAGCGCGCTTCCCCGAGACCTTGTGGTCGTCGTGCGACACCTCGACCTTGGGCGAGCAGGCGGCCAGGGCCATCAGGCTCAAGGCCAGCAGCGGCAGGTAACGCATCAAAGGAATCTCCCGTTCGGCGCGAACGTGATCTGGCGGCGGGCGGAAATCCAATGAAATCGCGGTAACGGCTATTGCCCCGGCCGCGCGCCCGAGCCTTCGCGGCGGGCCAGAAAGGCCAGGCGCTCGAACAGATGGACGTCCTGCTCGTTCTTCAGCAGGGCGCCGTGCAGCGGCGGGATCAGCTTGGTCGGATCCTTCTCGCGCAGGGTGGTCTCGTCGATGTCCTCGACCAGCAGCAGCTTCAGCCAGTCCAACAGCTCCGAGGTCGAGGGCTTCTTCTTCAGGCCCGGCACCTTGCGCATGTCGTAGAAGATCCGCAGGGCCTCCGCGACCAGCTTCTGCTTGATGCCCGGGAAGTGCACGTCGACGATGGCCTGCATCGTCGCTTCTTCCGGGAAGCGGATGTAGTGGAAGAAGCAGCGGCGCAGGAAGGCGTCCGGCAGCTCCTTCTCGTTGTTCGACGTGATGATGATGATCGGCCGGACCTTGGCGGCGATCGTCTCGTTGGTCTCGTAGACGTAGAACTCGTTGCGATCGAGCTCCTGCAGCAGGTCGTTTGGGAACTCGATGTCGGCCTTGTCGATCTCGTCGATCAGCAGCACAGGGCGGACGGGAGCCTCGAAGGCTTCCCACAGCTTGCCCTTCTTGATGTAGTTGCGGACGTCCTTGACCCGCTCGTCGCCCAGCTGGCTGTCGCGCAGGCGGGTCACCGCGTCGTACTCGTAGAGGCCTTGTTGGGCCTTGGTTGTCGACTTGATGTGCCAGGTCAGCAGCGGCGCGTTCATCGCCTTGGCCACCTCGTAGGCCAGCACCGTCTTGCCGGTGCCGGGCTCGCCCTTGATCAGTAGGGGACGTTCCAGGGCCACGGCGGCGTTGACGGCCACCTTCAGGTCGTCGGTTGCGACGTAATCGGCGGTGCCTTCGAAGCGAGAGCTCATGCGGTTTCCTGACGGCGTCTGGAATAAGGACGCCTCGAACAGTTGTTCAAATCAGGACTAACCTACAGACCAACGGTCGACCGGATCAAGCCGGCTTGTGGTCACGCTTCGTCGCGGGGTTTCAGCAGCTCCGGCGACGGCTTGCGATGACGGCGAGCGACCGAAGGCGGGTCGCTGGCCGGAAAGCTGTCCTCCAGCCCTTCCTCCAGCTGGTCCTCCAGATATTCGGTCTGGCCGTCAGTGTCGGCGTCGGGCTTGGCGTCGGACATGGCTGTTCTCCTGTCGCCCGTCAAATCTAGGCGTCGAGCGATCCAGCTTCAATCTCGGCTGGTCCGTCTTGGAGGTCTCAGCTCTCGTCGGCGTAGCCGAGGGATTCGATGTCGTCGTCCCCCAGTTCCGTGGATTCGAAGTCGGCGGCGCTGTCGTCGTCGTCCGAGACGGAGCCTTCCAGATCCTCGTCGTCGCCGGCGATGGCGCTGAGCGGCTCGCGCTCGACGTCCAGGCCTTCATCGTCGCGTTCGCCCTCGAGATCGTCGTCGATGTCGTCGACGTCCTCGTCGTCGAAGTCGAGGTCCTGATCGTCCTCGTCGTCGTCACCGTCGGCCTGGGTGACGTCGTACACGTCGTCCAGTTCGTCGAAGTTGGCGATGTCCTCGCCGTCGTCGGTCAGGTTGGTCTCGTCCAGGACCTCGGCGCCGTCCTGGTCGTCATAGTCGATGTCGGTGGGCATGGCGGGCTCCCTGAAATCGAGAAGGGCGAGGGCGGGCGCGCCCTCGCGGTCCCGGATTCAACCCGTCGTCCGCGACGATTGTTCCGTGAATTTCAGGTGAAGGGCGCTAGGCGAAGGGGAGGGCGTAGCCCTTGGCCAGCAGGCGCTGGGCCATCTCCTCGCGCCGGGCCGGCCAATCTTCCGCGAGCAAGCCCAGTCCGACCACGTCGGCCGGCGCGCCGTCCTTGATCACGTGGTGGCGGAACAGCGCCTCGCGCTGGAAGCCGTAGCGCTCGTGCAGCTTCCAGACGCTCTCGTTGGACAGCAGCACCTCGCACCAAAGCTTGTCGAAGCCCAGGGTCCGGAAGACGTATTCGATCATCCAGAACTCGATATACGAACCGGCGCCGAGGCCGCGCACCGACGGGCTGGCCAGATAGTAGGCCCAGGCGCAGCGACGGTTGCGGGCGTCGATGTCGGCCAGGTTGGCCAGGCCCACCGGCTCGCCGTCGACCTCGATCACCCAGTAGCGACGGCGGGCGTCGCCGGCCATGCCGTCGAACCAGCGGTCATGCTCGGCCTGGCCGATCCTGTGGTCGGAATACATGAAGGCCGCGACCTCGGGACTGTTGCGCCAGTCCAGCAGCCTCTGGCGGTCGCCGTCGGTCACGTCGCGAAGGACGACGGCGTGCGAGGCGACGGCGTCCGAGGCTTGCAGGGTCATGCGCGGCGATCTCCCCCCAGGGCGGCCAAGTCCGGCCGGCTCCGCACGAAAGCCCGCACGTCGTCCGAGGTAAAGGCCGGATTGGTCGCGTAGAGTTCGTCGTACACGGCGCGGACGAAGTCCAGGTCGTCCGGCCGATCGACCGTCCAGCGCACCTCACCCTCGTCGGCGGCCTGCTCAAGGCCCTCGATCTTGAAACGATTGGGATGGCGGTAGAGGAACGGCGTGACGTGCTCGTGGTCGTAGGGATCGACGGTCTCGTCGGCGGCGATCTTCAGGGCCACGGATTCGAAGACCTCGACGTCCAGGCCCTTGGCGAAACTGCGCCGGATCGGGGTGTTTGAGGTGTAGTCGGCGCCCGAGCGCTCATGGAGCGCCAGGGTCTGGTCGATCACGCTCGGATCGGCGAGGGGGCAATCGGCGGTCAGGCGCACGACGGTGCGGATCGGCCCGAAGGCCTCGATCGCGCCGATATAGCGGGCCAGCACGTCGTCCAGCGAACCGCGGAACACGGGAACGCCGGCGGCGATCAGGCAGACGGCCAGCGGGTCGTCGCTGGCCTGGTTCGAGGTGGCGACGACGATCCGCTCCAGCCGGGTCGCGCGCTTGAGCCGTTCGATCTGCCTCAGGATCATCGGCGCCCCGGCCAGATCGGCCAGCACCTTTCCGGGAAGCCGCGTCGAAGACATCCGAGCTTGGAGTATGGCGAGCGGCAATGGCGTACCCAAGGTTAGGACGGGATCTTGAAGCCCGGACACCGGTGCTCGTCTACCGTTGAAATGCGGTGGCCTCGTGGCGGAGCCTGCCGGCTCAAGCGGTCGGGAAGCGCTCGCGCAGGGCGGCGCCGACCTCCTGCATGGTCGGATTCCAGTCGTTGTAGTCCGGCGTGATGAAGCAGCGGGTCTGCGGGTACCAGGGGTAGTTCTGGGCGCCCAGGCGGGTCCAGGACGAGGCGCCGGTCAGCATCCAGATCGGCGCGCCGCACGCGCCGCCCAGGTTGGTGGTGGCGTTTGAGAAGCCGACGATCATGTCCATGGCGCAGCACAGGGCGGCGACATCGTCGAGGTCCATCTTCAGGTCGATGCCGGGCGGCTGCCAGATGTCGACGCCGAACTGCTCCTTGGCCAGGGCGATCTCCTCGCTGCAGTCGCCGTACTGCAGGTTGACGAAGGTCAGGCCCGGAGCCTCGAAGACCGGCCGCCACAGCATGAAGGGCGAGAACTGGCGGGCGCGTTCGCCGTTCAGCTTCAAGCTCTTCCACAACAGCCCGACCTTGGGGCCCGCCGGCGCCTTCTCCAGCTCCCGGCGCCAGTGCTCGACGCGGGCCGGATCGGCGGTCAGGAAGTTCGGACGGTTCGGGAACGCGTCCAGGCTGGAGCGGAACGGCTCCAGCAGGGCGCCCATCGGCGTCCAGAAATCGATGCCGCTCCAGTCCTCGATCTCGGGCGCGCCCCGATAGACCCGGCCCTCGTATGCGACCGTCTTGTGCGGATAGATGACGGCGTCGGGGAAGGAGCGCTGAAACAGCGGGACCAGCCGGCGTTCGACGGCCAGGGTCAGGGCGCCGTCGGGACCCAGGGCCTCGATCACGTCGGGCATGACGTTGGCCAGCATCACCTCGTCGCCCAGGCCCTGCTCGGCGCAGATCATCAGCGACTTGCCGGTCAGGTCCATGCCCGGACGCCAGCGCGGCGCGGTGATCGTGAAGCGCGGCGCCTCGACCAGGTCGTTGGAGAAGCGGACTTCGTATTCCTTCCAGCCTTCCGCCACCCGGCCCAGGGCCAGCAGGATGGTGGCGCGGCCGAACTGGATGGTCGCCAGGTCCTCGGCGTCCTCGGCCAGGGCGATCGCCCGGTCGCAATCGGCCAGCGCGCCCTCGACGTCGCCGAGGTCGAGCTTGGCGTAGGCGCGGTTGTGGTAGCCCTTGCCGAATTCGGGGTTCAGCCGCAGCGTTTCGTCGAAGAAGGTCACGCCGGTCTGGCCGTCGCCCAGGCTGCACATCACCGTGCCCAGGGTGTTCCAGAGCAGCGGCTGGTCCGGATGGGCCTGGATCGCCGGACGAAGGACGTCGATGGCCTCTTCGCAACGATTGAGGTCGCGCAACGCGCAGGCCAGGTTGTTGATGCCTTCCAAGGCGCCGGGGCGCTCGTTCAGATAGTGCTGGAAGAACTTGACGGCGAGCTCCGGCATGCCGATGCGCAGGGCCAGTCGTCCCAGGTCGCCGGCCACCGGGCCATGGTTGGGCAGCAGCCTCAGCGCCGCCTCGTAGCAGTGCATCGAGCCGGCGAAATCGTCGGTCTTCTCCCGCGCGATGCCCAGGACGTGCCAGGCCACGCCCAGCTTCTCGTCGCGTTCCAAGGCCTTGAGCGCCAGCTTCTGGCCCTTGGCGAAATCGCGGCTCTGCATGGCTTGGATAGCGCGGGCCACCAGCTTGGCGGTGTCCTGGTTGCGCACCTCGTTGACCTGGCGATCCAGCCGCGCGAGGGCGTCGGCCGAAGCGGAATCGCCGATGGCCGTCGCCTTCACCCCCAGATGAACGGCGTTGGCCACGGCTTCCTGGCCCTGGGCGAGGGCGCTGGCCGAAATCTGGGTGTCGCGACTGCGGGACATCTATTGAAGCCTTGGCGATTGGAGAGAGTCATCCTCTGGGTCAGTATGCTTAATTGTATCCTAAGCTGCGTCCCACGGCCGCAGGCCTGGCAAGAGGACGTTAACCGCCTTCGCCTAGCTTGCGCTCTGAAGCCGTTATCTCAACGGGTCGGGGGCGACACAGCAATGCAAGAGGGAGCGGCCTTGTGCCATTGAAGCTGTCGCTGAAACCCGGCGAGAAGTTCGTGCTGAACGGCGCGGTGGTCCAGAACGGCGACCGTCGCGGCGTCCTGGTGCTTCAGAACAAGGCCTCGGTGCTGCGTGAGAAGGACATCATGCAGCCCGACGAAGCCACCACGCCGGCGCGTCGGATCTATTTCCCGGTCATGATGATGTACCTGGACGAGGTCAACGCCGAGCGCCAGTACGAGGAATTCGCCACCCGCCTGACCGAATTCATGGGCGTGGTGCGCAATCCCGACGTGCTGACCGACTGCATCGCCATCTCCAAGCACGTGATGGCGCGCGAGCACTACAAGGCGCTCATGCTGAGCCGCAAGCTAATCGAATACGAAGATCAGAGGTTGGGGCATGTCTCTTAGGGCCTATCAACAGACGGCGACGCGCACCGAGAATCCGCGCGAGATGGAATATCGTCTGTTCGGTCAGGTGACGCGCGCGCTGATGGCCGCGTCCGAAGCGCCGGCGGACGACATCGCCACGCGCATCGACGCGCTCGACTGGAACCGTCGGGTCTGGTCGGCGCTGGCGACCGATTGCTCGCTGCCGGAAAACACCCTGCCGGTGCAACTGCGCGCCAGCATCATCTCGCTCAGCCTGTGGGTCGGCCGCCACTCCAGCGCCGTGATGCGCAAGGAGGAGGATTTCGAGCCGCTGATCGAAATCAACCGCATGATCATGCAAGGCCTGGCGGGCCGCGCCGACGCGGCCTGATCCTCGAGCTCCGAGGGCCGGGGAGGGCGCTTTCAGTCCACCGGCAAACCTTTCCGGAAAAACCTGCCGCCCGGCGAATTCTGCATTCGCCGGGCGGTTTCGTATCTGGCCCGAGGCTGGAGAATATCCAGCAAAATCAGCATCTTAAAAATACCGCCGAGGTGGCGCCGAGTGGCCCGCCGCTTGCGATGGGTTCCGTGGGCAAAACGCCCGACCGGCAAAACGCCGGGGCAATCCTCCCAAAATGGCGAGAACCACCATGCTGAACTCGATCAACACCAATGCCGGCGCAATGATCGCGCTGCAAAACCTGAACTCAACCAACGCGGAGCTCCAAACCACTCAGCAACGCATCAACACCGGCAAGAAGATCTCCAACGCCAAGGACAACGGCGCGATCTGGTCGATGGCTAAGATGCAAAGCGCGACGTCGCAATCGCTGAACGCCGTGAAGGATTCCCTCCAGCGCGGTCAGTCCACGATCGATGTCGGCCTTGCCGCTGGCGACACCATCACCGATCTGCTCGGCAAGATGAAGGAAAAGGCCCTGGCCGCTTCCGACACCTCGCTGAACACCGCTTCGTTCAAAGCCCTGGTTTCGGACTTCACCTCGCTGCGTGACCAGATCACCAAGGCTGTCACCAACGCCAAGTTCAACGGCGTCAGCCTCGTTGACGGCACCACGTCCAAGCTGCAGTTCCTCAGCAACTCGGACGGTGTCGCCTACACGGTGGCTGCCAAGACCCTGTCGCTCGTCGGCCTGGGCCTGGCTTCTACGTCGACCTTCACCACCGCCGCCGCGGCCAAGACCATGATCGACACGATCACCAAGTCGATGACCACGGCGACGAACAAGTTGGCGAACCTGGGCACCAGCTCGACCGGTCTGGACATGCATCTGACCTTCACGGGTAAGCTGCAGGACAGCCTGGACGCGGGTGTCGGTAACCTGGTCGATGCGGACCTGGCCAAGGAAAGCGCCAAGCTGCAATCGCTGCAGACGAAGCAGCAACTGGGCGTTCAAGCCCTGTCGATCGCGAACCAGACGCCTCAGTCGATCCTTTCGCTCTTCAAGTGATCGGCGACTAGGCTTCAAGAAGCGATCAAAGCCGGACGGTCCAAGGGCCGTCCGGCATTTCTTTTTCAGGGACCAGGGTTCGTCGAACTATTCCGAACCCAACCTGAATTTGCCCGGCAAATTTTACCTAGATCGCGCCGCGCTCGGCAAATAGTGCCGACCAAATATATGGTAAACTAAACTATAACTCTGGTATTTCAGCGTGTTGACTATTTTTGCCTAGTGGGCAGTTTTGGCCCGATCATTGCTACCTAGTTCCTCGAGCAAAATGCTCCCGGCAGTCAAAATGACGTCGGAACCCTTGAATAGGAACTGTCGCGATGCCGCTGAATAGCATCAACACGAACGCTGGCGCGATGATCGCCCTGCAAAACCTGAACGCCACCAACAGCGAACTTCAGGTCACGCAGCAACGCATCAACACCGGCAAGAAGGTCGGTAACGCCAAGGACAACGGCGCGATCTGGGCGATGGCCAAGAACCAATCGACCACCGCCAACTCGCTGAACGCCGTGAAGGACTCGCTGCAACGCGGCCAGTCGACCATCGACGTGGCCCTGGCCGCCGGCGACACCGTCACCGACCTGCTGGGCAAAATGAAGGAAAAGGCTCTCGCCGCTTCCGACACCTCGCTGAACACCTCGTCGTTCAACGCCCTGAAGTCCGACTTCAACAGCCTGCGCGACCAGATCACCAAGGCTGTCACCAACGCCAAGTTCAACGGCGTCTCGATCGCCGACGGCTC
>NZ_JBFTOB010000019.1:0-131049 GCF_056397765.1 Caulobacter sp. 05L422
GCGGCGGGGGGCGATCGAGCGGGACTGGGCTGGAGGGGGTTACTTCAGCGTGTCCGGGGAGCCTGGCGTTGCAGGCCCCGCCCGCCGTCGGCGTCGAACGGGGACAAAGCGCGTGTATTGCCCATTGGCCCGCGCCCYCGGCGGCYGGTCCCCTCGGAAACGACMGGGACCGGGTCCGGCTAAGCCTCAACAGGGCTGCCCACCGGATGCTGGCGGATAACGATGGCGCGGAGCGATCGGCTTCGTCGAAACGGTATTCATTCAAAGACCTCCGGACGTCGTCCGGCGCTCCGCGACCCTTTCCAGCAGCTCACAGCCGAAGGCGTGAGATCACACCTACTTGCCCCCACCTGACGGCTTCGCCGTCTGTCCGCCCCCATAGGGGGGCGGAGGAGAACGCGCGCCCTCTTCCCCCTATGGGGGAAGACGACCGCGAAGCGGTCCGTAGGGGGCAAGTGTTCACCGCACCAAAGTCTCGCCTTGTCACCCCGGACCTCGCCCCAGAATCCTTGACATCCACGCCCCCTCATGCGCCTTTCCGCGCCTTGCAAATCATCGCGTTTCAAAGACTTTCCATGACCTCGACGCACGCCTATCGCACCCATACCTGCGGCGCCCTGCGGGCCTCCGACACCGGAAACCAGGTCCGCCTGTCGGGCTGGATCCACCGCAAGCGCGACCACGGCGGCCTGGTCTTCATCGACCTGCGCGACCATTACGGCCTGACCCAGCTGGTGCTGCACCCCGAAACCCCGGGCTTCGCCACGGTCGAGCGCCTGCGCGCCGAGAGCGTGATCAAGATCGACGGCGAGGTCGTGGCCCGCGACGCCAGCGTCGTGAACCCCAACCTGCCGACCGGCGAGATCGAGATCCGCGTCACCGCCGTCGAGGTGCTGTCCGAGGCCGCCGAGCTGCCGCTGCCGGTGTTCGGCGAGCCGGACTATCCCGAGGAAATCCGCCTCAAGCACCGCTATCTCGACCTGCGCCGCGAGACCCTGCACAAGAACATCGTGCTGCGCAGCAAGGTGATCCAGTCGATCCGCTCGCGGATGTTCGCCCAGGGCTTCAACGAGTTCCAGACCCCGATCCTGACGGCCTCATCGCCGGAAGGGGCGCGCGACTTCCTGGTGCCCTCGCGCCTGCACCCGGGCAAGTTCTACGCGCTGCCCCAGGCGCCCCAGCAGTTCAAGCAGCTGCTGATGGTCTCGGGCTTCGACCGCTATTTCCAGATCGCCCCGTGCTTCCGCGACGAGGACCTGCGCGCCGACCGTTCGCTGGAATTCTACCAGCTCGACGTCGAGATGAGCTTCGTGACCCAGGAAGACGTGTTCGCGGCCATCGAGCCGGTGATGCACGGCGTGTTCGAGGAGTTCTCGGGCGGCAAGCCGGTGTCGCCGATCGACGGCGTCCACACCTTCACCAACGATTTCGGCGCGACGCTGGAGCACAAGGGCTTCGAGCGCCTGACCTACGCCCAGTCGATGGCCTGGTACGGCAGCGACAAGCCGGACCTGCGCAACCCGATCAAGATGGCCGACGTCTCCGAACACTTCCGTGACGGCGGTTTCGGCCTGTTCGCCAAGATCCTGGGCGCGGACGCCAAGAACGCCATCTGGGCCATCCCGGCCCCGACCGGCGGTTCGCGCGCCTTCTGCGACCGCATGAACTCGTGGGCCCAAGGCGAAGGCCAGCCGGGCCTGGGCTATGTGTTCTGGTCGGAAGACCAGGGCGGCTGGGGCGGCCCGATCGCCAAGAACCTGGGCGAGCCGACCCAGGCGCTGATGGAGAGCCTGGGCCTGGGCAAGGGCGACGCCGCCTTCTTCGTGGCCGGCGACCCGGCCGTGTTCGCCAAGTTCGCGGGTCTCGCCCGCACCCGGGTCGGGACCGAGCTGAAGCTGGTGGCCGAGGAGCAGTTCAAGTTCTGCTGGATCGTCGACTTCCCGATGTTCGAATGGAACGAGGAGGAGAAGAAGGTCGACTTCTCGCACAACCCGTTCTCGATGCCGCAGGGCGGTCTGGAGGCCCTGGAGACCCAGGACCCGCTGACCATCCGCGCCTACCAGTACGACATCGTCTGCAACGGCTACGAGCTGTGCTCGGGCGCGATCCGGAACCACAAGCCGGAGATCATGCTCAAGGCCTTCGAGACCGCCGGCTACGGCGCCGAGGTGGTCGAGGAGCAGTTCGGCGGCATGCTGAACGCCTTCCGCTTCGGGGCCCCGCCCCACGGCGGCCTGGCCCCCGGCATCGACCGGATCGTCATGCTGCTGGCCGAGCAGGTCGCCATCCGCGAGGTCATCGCCTTCCCGCTGAACCAGCAGGGCCAGGACCTGCTGATGAACGCTCCGGCCGAGGCCCAGGACCGCCAGTACAAGGAACTGCACATCCGCTCGGCCCCGCCGATCAAGGTGTAAGGCTGGCAAGGTGTAGCGACCAAGAAAAAGGCCCCGGTTCGCACCGGGGCCTTTTGAATTTCTGAGCCCGCCGAGCCTAGTACTTCGGTTCCTTCGGAGGCTTGGGCGGCTTCGGCGGCCTGGGCGCGGTGGCGGCCACACGGGCCGCGGCCTCGATCTCGGCGCGGTGCGCTTCGACCTCGGCCCGGGCGGCTTCGGCCTGGGCGCGCTGGAAGCTGGGGCTGACCCGGACGCGGACATTGACCCCGCAGTTGCGGACGACCAGGCCGCGCGGCAGCCGGGTGGCCTGGTCGCCGCAGGCCTCGTCCAGCTGGTCCTGATCCAGCCCCCGGGCGTTGGACAGGTCGGCCCCGTTCAGGCTGGCGCCCGACAGGTCCGCGCCCCGGAAGTCGGCGCCGTTGAAGATCGCGCCGCGCAGGGTGGTGCCGGTGAACTCGGCGTCGCGGAAGCTGGCCCGCTCGAAATTGCCGCCGCTCATGTTGCTGGCGTTCAGCTCGGCCGAGCTGAAGTTGGCGCCCTTGGCGCTGACGCCCTGCATGTTGGCGCCGATCAGCTCGCTGCTGGACAGGTTGGCGCGCTCCAGGTTCGCGCCCTGGAAGCTGGCGCCGTGCAGTTCGCTGCTGGACAGGTCGACCCGGCCCAGATCGGCGCCGATGAAGTTGGCGCCGCTGCTCTCGATGCCCGACAGCTTGGCGTCGGTGAAGATGGCGTGGGAGAAGCCGGCGCCGCGCATCTCGGCGCCGCGCAGGTCGGCCCGCGACAGGTCCGCGCCGGTGAAGTTGGAGCCGAAGAAGCTGGCGCCGCGCAGGTCCGCGCCGATCAGATTGGCCTTGGCGTAGTTGGCGCCGGTGAAACGGGCGCCGGTCAGCTTGCGGCCCGACAGCTCGCAGCTCACGCAGGCGCCGCCCAGCGAGATCATCTTGGCCACGTCCTTGTCCTCGACCCCGGCATAGGCCTGATGAGCCATGGCCGACAGGGCGAGCGACAGAGCGGCGACAGTGATCCGCAAGCGGGACATCAAAACCTCCAGACCGGTCAGATAAGCGACCGTATGGGTTACGATTTGGGACCGGCGGCTCTCAAGCGCCACTTAAATCGCGGTAATGACGGAAGTTTAACGGCAAGCGGGCACGGAAAACCCGCGCGGCAAACGGGTGGACAGATCGCCGCAGGCCCGGTTCAGCTGGGCCTGGGACAGGCCGACGGCGCGGTCCATCTCGGCGCCGGACAGGTTCGCCCCAGTCAGGGTCGCGCCCCGGAAGTTGGCCCCTTCCAGATAGGCGCCGACCAGGCTGGCGTTGGTCAGGTTGGCGCCGGCGAAGCTGGCCCCGCCGAACACGCCGCCGTAGAAATTGACGTCGCGCAGGTCGCCGCCGGCGAAGCTGGTGCGGTTCATCTCGGCCAGGCTGAGATCGGCCTGGCGCAGACGGGCCCCGGCCAGGTTCTTGCCCTTCAGCACCTTGCCCGACAGATCGGCCTGGAACAGGTTGCAGCCCGGGCAGTTGGCGCCGCCCCGGACCTTGGCGATCTGGCCGGCGTTCTGGGCCGACGCGGGCGCGGCGGCGATCAGCAGACCGGCGGCGACGAGGATCGAGAGCAGCGGTTTCATTGTGGCGCGGGTCTTTCGGCGGGAACGGCGATTAAGCATGGCCTTGCAAGCTTAAGGCCAGGCAAATGCCTAGCCGGCGTCGCTTTCGCCTCGGGAGCCGTCGCCGGCCTGGGTTCCGCAGCTGTCGCACACCACCAGCCCGCCCTTGCGGCTCAGCGCCAGGTCGCCGCACGACGGGCAGACATCGCCGCTGGAGCCTGCGGGACGAGGCTCCTGATCGCGACGGCCGCCGAACGGCAGGAACACCAGATTGTCGGGCGCCGCGCCGCGCGAGAAGCCCTTGGAGATGAACTTGCTGGCGGGCAGGGGCTCGGCCTCGATAGCGCCGTCCTCAACGCCTTCGCCCCGGCCCAGGCCGTCGGCGTTGAACTCGCCCGGGTCGGCGTTGGCCAGGTCGTCGCGGCCCAGATACGAAACCCCGAGCTCACGGAAGATATAGTCGAGGATGGAGGTCGCCGAGCGGATGGAGTCGTTGCCCGTCACCCGCCCGGCCGGCTCGAACTTCGTGAAGACATAGGCGTCGACGAACTCGTCCAGCGGCACGCCGTATTGCAGGCCGATCGAGATGGCGATGGCGAAATTGTTCATCAGGCTGCGGAAGGCGGCGCCTTCCTTGTGCATGTCGATGAAGATCTCGCCAACCTCGCCATCCTCGTACTCGCCGGTGTGCAGATAGACCTTGTGTCCACCGACCGCGGCCTTCTGGATATAGCCCTTGCGACGGTCGGGCAGCTTGCGGCGAGCGCGGCCGCCCCGTTCCACGATCCGCTCGACCACACGCTCGACGATCCGTTCCTTGACCTGGACGGCGGGAGTCTCGGCGACGGAGGCCTCGGCGCGGACCGGCTTGGGCGCTTCGGCTTCGGCCTCGGGCAAGGGGAGGGTGAAGCCCGCGGGCGGCGCGCTGCGGTTCAGGCGCAGGGCCCGGACCCCGGCGCGAGCCGCAGCGGCCTGAAGGCGGGCGGCGTCGGCGGGGCGGGCGTCGAACGGCACGTCCAGCACGGCCGGGACCGCCAGGCAGGTGAAGGTCTCGACGGCGGCGATCATCGCCAGGCGATCAGCCAGGACCGGCGCTTCGATGGCGGCGAACAGGGCGCGAAGTTCGCCTTCCAGCGCTTCGCAATCCGACAACCGGCGCGCGCCGAGGGCGTGGCGTTCGGCAGCCTCGATCTCGATCTCGGAGAAGCCGGCGAAGGCCAGGGTGTCGAACCTGGGATCGGCCAGGGCCTCGGCGGGAACGCCCAGCACGTCGCTGAGGAAGCCGGCCCCGATCACGGCGGGGGCGAAGGCGGCGCGCAGACCGTCGGCGTGGCGCAGGGCGTCCTCGGCCTGTTCGATCTCGTGGGCGGTGAAGCCGCGCGCCTGCAGGACCATGTGGTCGATGGCCGGAGCCTCGGCCAGCGAGCCGTGGCCCATGGCGTGGCGGCGGGCGGCGTCGAAGTCGGCGCCGGCTTCGGTCAGGCAGAGGTGGGCCGCGGCGCTGAAGGTGGGGACCAGCAGGCCGTCGGCGGTTTGCGCCGTCGAGACGGGCGCGGCGGCGGCGGCGTGGCCCAGGGCCTTGCCGCCCAGGCGCAGGGCGGTTTCGGGGTCGGCGAAGGCGGCGACCAGACGCGACGAGCGCAGGCCGTGCTTGCGGGCCAGGCCATGGGCGACGGCCAGGGCGGCGGCGGCTTCCGAGGCCAGGGGCGAGCGCAGGGCGGCGGCGCGCACGCGGCGCTCGGCCAGGCCGCGCAGCACGGTCTGGCGTTCCTGGGCGAAGGCGGGATCGACGCCGAGCACCGCGGCGGTCTCGGCGCTGGCGCTGAGCGCGGCGCCGACCGTCAGGGCCCACAGGGCCGAGGCCGCGTCGCGTCCGGCGTCGCCGGCGGCCGAGAGGCCCTGGACCAGCAGCCAGTCGCCGATCCCGGCCAGGCCGATCTCGGCCGGGCGGTCGCCGCGCTCGATCTCCAGGGCCGTGGCCCACAGCCCCACCACCTGGTTGAAGCCGGCGGAGTCGAAGGTCTCGTCATGCTGGAAGGCGGTGACGTCGATGGCGGCGCGGACCGGCGCGCCCCGGGTCAGGGCCTCGGCGTCTTCCGGGGACAGGGCCAGGATCAGGACGCTGGTCTCCCAGCCGATCTGGGCGGCGGCGGAGGCGGCTTCGTCGACCGCGGCCACGCCCTGGCGCGAGGCCGAGGCCACGAGGGGTGCGGGGGTTTGGGCGTCGGACTCGATCAGGCCCGTGCGCGGCGCGCCGGCCAGGGCGATCGCGTCGAGGATCATGCGGTCGTCGGCGCCCAGGTCCCGGGCCCGGCGGGCGGCGCGGCCTAGGGCGCTGTTCTTGGACGGATCGGCGCAGGCCTTGGCGTCGCCATGGCAGCGTTCGACCGCGTCGCCGACCTGGGCCAGCGCCGCGTCGAGGCGGGCGGCGGCCTTGACGGCCAGTCGCGCTGAACGCCAACGGGCCAGATGCCCCTCGGCGACGCGCTTGAACTCGATCTCGCCGATGTCGGGCAGGCGCTGGGCCGCGGCCGGCGTTCCGACAGGCGAGGCGACGCCCGTCAGCATGGTGGCGAGGAGAGCATCGCGGAAAGCGTCGGCGTCGGCGGCGTCGCCGAACAGGCCGTCCGAAAGGCCGGTCTTGGCGAGGCGATCGGCGTAGCGTGCGGGACCGCCGCCCAGCGGCGTCTCGGCGTCGAACGCCTTGTCGTTCTGATCCTGGACGGCCCAGTCCAGCCAGGCCTCGACCCGCGCGTCGGTCCAGCCTTCGGGCGCCAGCACCTCGATGACGGCGTCGGCGCGCTCGATCTCGCGCAACGCGATGCGCGGGGCGGAGGCGGGGTGTCGGGACTGGATGCGCATGGGCGATTCCGCGGCCTGGGCGCCAGGGTGCGCCAAGAATTAGCCATCCTAGATCGCCGAACAGCGCCCTTCAATAGATGTGGGGCGCCGCAACCCCTCGATCCACAAGATGTTGATATGGCGACCTCGCGCCGGATGCTGGACGCTGGAAGGCCGCCGACCTATAGTCCGGCCGCTTCGCAACGCCTTTGCGTTGCCCGAAACCCTCCCGGATTCTGGACCCTTCCAGATTTGGGACCTTTGCGAGATTGGTGCTGACGCGGTGCTGAAAGCGATCTTCACGTGGTGGAACGGTGCGACCATCGGTCAGCGCTTCCACATTAGCCGTCGTGGCGTGTTCGTGGGCCAGGACGACTACGGCAACCGCTACTTCGAGGCCCGCGACAACAGCGACAGCTATGACGACCGCAAGCGTCGCTGGGTGATCTACGACGGCTACGCCGAGGCTTCCAAGGTCCCGCCCGAATGGAGCGGCTGGCTGCACTATACGTTCGACGAGCCGCCGACCACGGCGCCGCTGAAGCGTCGCAGCTGGGAAAAGGATCACCATCCCAACCTGACCGGCACCATCTACGCCTGGCGTCCGAAGGGCTCGCTGGCCCGTGGCGGCGAGCGCGCGGTCGCCACCAGCGACTACAAGCCCTGGTCGCCCGAATAGGATGACTATCCGGCGGCCCTCGACGAGCGTGGCGATGCTGGCCCTGGCGGGGTCGCTCGTTGGCGGCGGCGCCTGGGCGCTGCAGAACGCGCCACAGCAACCGCCTGCCGCCCAGACGCCGCCGACGGCCCCCGCGCCGACGGTCGCGCCGCAGCCGTCCCGCCAGGGACCTGGCGCGCGCCCCATTACGCCCACGCCGGCAGCTCAACCCGCCGCCCAACAGCCCGCCCCAGCGACCGAGCCCACGCCGGCCGTCAAGGGGCCTGCTCCGCCAGCGCCGGCCGCCAAGCCCGCGGTGACCGTGCCCGAGAAGCCCGCGGAACCGATCAAGCGCGCGCGCTCGTCGGTCGCCATCATCCAGGCCCTGGACAAGGTGACGACCGAGACGATGCGGTTCGAAGCGCCGGTCGGCCAGCCGATCCGCTACAAGACCCTGGTGTTCACGGTCCGCGCCTGCGAGACGACCGCGCCCGACGAGGACGCCCCGGACTCCGTGGCCTATGTCACCGTCGACACCCAGCCCAAGGCCCTGCCGGGCCGCGTGGCGCCGCCCGGACGTCAGATCTACAAGGGCTGGATGTACGCCAATTCACCGGGCCTGAACCCGCTGGAGCATCCGGTCTATGACGCCTGGCTGATCGCCTGCAAGACCTCGGCTCCGGTGGCCCCGGCCGCCAGCCGATAGAAGTCGGCCTGGGCCGTCCAGGCCCGGCCAAGCCGGCGGCGATAGTCGGCCCGCGAGATCTCGATCGTGCCGAACTGTTCGAGATGCTCGGTGATGAACTGGGTGTCCAGCAGCCGGTAGTCGCCGGCGACCAGACGACCGACCAGATGGACCAGCGCCACCTTGCTGGCGTCGCGGCGGGTCGAGAACATGCTCTCGCCAAAGAAGCACGCCCCGAACGCCACGCCGTAGAGGCCGCCGACCAGCTCCTCGCCGTCCCAGCATTCGACGCTGTGAGCCAAGCCGCGCGCGAACAGCTGGCTGTAGAGCCGTTGGATCGGGTTGTTGATCCAGGTTTCGAGCCTGCCCGGCCGCGCGGTCGCGCAGGCCTCGACGACGGCGTCGAAGGCGGAGTCGATGCGGATTTCGAACGGTTCGGCCCGGACGGTGCGGGCAAGGCGGCGCGGGACGTGCACGCCGTCCAGCGGCAGCACGCCCCGGCGTTCCGGGTCGATCAGGAAGATGCTCTCGTCTTGGCGGGCGTCCGCCATCGGGAAGACGCCGCGCTCGTAGCAGGCGATGAGATCATCGACCGTGAAGGCGTCGTCATCCATGGCTGGCCGTGAACCCCAGGTGGGCCTGATCCCGAAGCGTCGTCATCCCTTCGAGCAAGTCGGGGGATGACGACGATTTTAAGGTCAGCCCTGCGCCTTGATCCAGCGCTCCAGCCAGTGGATGTCGTAGTCGCCGGCCAGGATGTCGGGCTGCACCAGCAGGTCCTGGAACAGCGGAATCGTGGTTTCGATGCCGCCGACGACCATTTCGCCCAGGCAACGGCGCAGGCGCGCGATGCACTCCTCGCGATCGCGGCCATGGACGATCAGCTTGCCGATCAGGCTGTCGTAATAGGGCGGGATCGCGTAGCCGGTGTAGATCGCCGAATCCAGCCGTACGCCCAGGCCGCCGGGGGCGTGGAAGTCGGTGATGGTGCCGGGCGACGGCGTGAAGGTCCGGGCGTTCTCGGCGTTGATCCGGCACTCGATGGCATGGCCTTCGAACACCACGTCGGCCTGAGTAAACGACAACGGCAGGCCAGCGGCGATGCGGATCTGCTCGCGCACCAGGTCGATGCCGGTGATGGCTTCGGTGACCGGATGCTCAACCTGCAAGCGGGTGTTCATCTCGATGAAGAAGAACTCGTCGTTCTCCCACAGGAACTCGATGGTCCCGACGCCCAGATAGCCGATGGCCTTGATCGCATCGACCACCACCTTGCCGATCTTCTCGCGACCGGCGGCCGAGAGGGCGGGCGAGGGGGCTTCTTCCAGCACCTTCTGGTGGCGGCGCTGCAGCGAGCAGTCGCGCTCGCCCAGATGCACCACGTTGCCGTGGCTGTCGGCGATGACCTGGATCTCGATGTGGCGCGGCTTCTGGAGGTAGCGCTCCATGTAGACCGTGTCGTCGCCGAACGCCGCGCGGGCTTCCGAGCGGGCGGTGGAGACGGCTTCGGCCAGGTCCTCGCGGGTCTGGGCCACCTTCATGCCGCGACCGCCGCCGCCCGAAGCGGCCTTGATCAGCACGGGGAAGCCGATCTTCTCGGCGGCTTCGAAGGCCTCTTCCTCGGTCGACACGCCGCCGTCCGAGCCCGGAACGACGGGGATGCCCGCGTCCTTGACGGCCTGTTTGGCGGTGATCTTGTCGCCCATCATCCGGATGTGTTCCGGCTTGGGCCCAATGAAGGTGTAGCCGTGCGCGCCGACGATCTCGGCGAAGCGGGCGTTCTCCGACAGGAAGCCATAGCCCGGGTGGATCGCCTGGGCGCCGGTGATCTCGGCGGCCGCGATGATCGACGGGATGTTCAGGTAGCTCTTGGCGGCCGAAGCCGGGCCGATGCAGACGCTTTCGTCGGCCAGCCGCACCCACATGGAATTGGCGTCGGCCTCGGAGTGGACCGCCACGGTGGCGATGCCCATTTCCTTGCAGGCGCGGTGAACCCGAAGCGCGATCTCGCCTCGGTTCGCGATGAGGATCTTGTCAAACATGCCGATTACTCGACGATGACGAGCGGCTCGCCGAACTCGACGGGCTGGGCGTCTGCCACCAGGATCTCGACAACCTTACCGGCCTTCGGGGCCGAGATCGGGTTCATGGTCTTCATGGCTTCGACGATCAGCAGGGTCTGGCCGGCGCTCACGGTGTCGCCCACCTTGATGAAGGCGTCGGCGCCGGGCTGCGGCGACAGATAGACGGTGCCGACCATCGGCGACTTCACGGCTTCGCCGGCGTGGGCGGCCGGCGCGGGCGCGGCGGCTTCAGCGGCGGGCGCTGCGGCGAGGGGAGCCGGGGCGGGCGCATAGGCCTGGGCGGCCGGGGCCTGGACGTATTGGGTGGCCTGGGCGGCGACGGTCAGTTCGCGGGCGACCCGGATCTTCAGGCCGGCGTGCTCGACCTCGATCTCCGACAGGCCGGTGTCCTTCAGGATGTCGGCCAGCTTGCGGACCAGGCGGGCGTCGATCGACGGAGTCTCGACCGGATCGGCGGGGGCCTTGGGATTGGACATGGAAGCTTACCTTGCTGTCTTCTGAAGCCGGGGTCGCCGGCTAGTTCGCGCCGATCAGGCCGGCAGCGGCCTCGATCGCCAGTTCATAGCTCGCCGCGCCGAAGCCGGAGACAATCCCGGTCGCGGCGAGCGAAACGAAGGTGTGGCGGCGGAAATCTTCACGCGCCGCCGGGTTGGACAGGTGACACTCGATGACCGGGATGTTCAAGGTCTTCAGGGCGTCGAGGAGGGCGATCGACGTATGGCCGTAGCCCGCCGGGTTAATCACCAACGCGCAGGCTTCCGTCCGGGCCTCCTGGACCCAGTCGATCAGCACGCCTTCGTGATTGCTCTGCCGGAAGACGACGGAAAGGCCCCGAGCGGCCGCGCGCGCCTCGCAGCGCGTACGGACATCGTCGAGCGTGTCCTTGCCGTAGATCTCGGGCTCGCGCGTTCCCAACAGGTTGAGGTTGGGTCCGCTCAGCACATGGATCGGTTTTACCATTCGGCTCCGCCGTCGATTCCGGGAGGTCTTGTATAGCCGGTTCCCCCGCGTCACAAGCAGGGCTCGCTTCGGAGGTGACATGAAGCTTCTCTTGAACGGCGAGGAACGGCATATCGCCGACGTCGTCAGCATCGCGGATCTGGTGTCCGCCCTGGGCCTGGACGCCCGCAAGGTGGCGGTGGAGCGCAATCTCGAGATCGCGCCGCGCTCGACCTATGCCGACGTGCGCCTGGCCGACGGCGACCGAATCGAGATCGTGACGTTCATCGGCGGCGGCTAGGTCTGCGGGTTTGAAACCCGGGGCGCGGAGGCGTAAACCGGCCCCATGAACGCGCATGTCTCACCCGAATCCGCCGTCCCCGTTTCCGAAGATACGTGGACCGTCGCCGGCCGCACTTTCCGTTCGCGACTGATCGTCGGCACCGGCAAGTACAAGGACTACGCCACCAACGCCGCGGCGGCGAAGGCGGCGGGGGCCGAGATCGTCACGGTGGCCGTGCGCCGCGTGAACCTGACCGATCCGACCCAGCCGCTGCTGGTCGACTACGTCAAACCCACCGAATTCACGTTTCTCCCGAACACGGCGGGCTGCTTCACCGGCGAGGACGCCGTGCGCACCCTGCGCCTGGCCCGGGAGGCGGGCGGCTGGGATCTGGTGAAGCTGGAAGTGCTGTCCGACCCCAAGACGCTCTATCCGGACATGGAAGAGACGTTGCGCTCGCTGAAGCTGCTGGTCGCCGAGGGCTTCCAGGTGATGGTCTATTGCTCGGACGATCCGGTCTATTGCCGCAAGCTGGAAGAGGCCGGCGCGGTGGCGATCATGCCGCTGGGCGCGCCGATCGGCTCGGGCCTGGGCATCCAGAACCGCGTGAACCTGCGGATCATCGTCGAGAACGCCAAGGTGCCGGTCCTGGTCGACGCAGGCGTCGGCACGGCTTCGGACGCCGCGATCGGCATGGAGTTGGGCTGCGACGCCATCCTGATGAACACCGCCATCGCCGAGGCCAAGGACCCGATCCGCATGGCCCGGGCGATGAAGCACGCGGTGATCGCCGGCCGCGAGGCCTATCTGGCCGGGCGGATGCAGAAACGGCTCTACGCCGATCCCAGCTCGCCGCTAGCGGGCCTGATCTAGGTCAGGCCTTCACGTCGAGCAGCGATCCCTTCTTCATGTCGGGATCGTTCTGGACCTGCTCCTTGATCTGCTTCTTGAGCTCGTCCTCGATCTTCTGGCGCTCCTCGGGGCTCATCGCCTTCATCTGCTCTTCGGTGACGCCCATCTTCGCCAGCATGGCCGCGCGCATCTTCTGCGCCGGCGTCAGCTTGGCGTAGTCCATGAACTCGTCCTTGGCCGACTTCGCGGGCACGGCGGCCAGCGGATCGGACGACGAAGTCGCCGGCTTGGCGGCCGTGGCGGCGTTGATCTTCGACAGGGTCGAGGCGGCGAGAGACGCCAGGATGCTGGGACCGGAAACGAGCATGGAAATCTCCGCCGTAAAAGGGCGTGTCATGCCAAGCAAGAGCCGTGCGCGCTTTGCGTCTCAGGGATTTCAATAGGTTGCCGAAAGCTTGCCGAGCCCCACGGCAGAGTTGGCCGAGCAGTTCCTTCCGGGCCGGCCAGATCTGCCCCGCCGCCCGAGGAGGCTAGACCTTCTTGGCCTTGCCCGCCCGGGCCTGTTCGATCGCCAGTTTGAGGGCGTGCATGTCGGCGCCGGGGATCATCTGGTCGCCGACGAAGAAGGCCGGCGTGCCTTCGATGGCCAGGGCCTCGGCCAAGGCGTGGGTGTCGGCCAGGTGCTGGGTGGTGGCCGCGGACGTGGCCGAGGCGCGGGCCTTGGCCATGTCGATGCCCAGGTCCTGGGCGATGCGCAGGACGCTGGCTTCGTCGAGGCTCTTCTCGGCCATCAGGCGCTTGTGCAGCTCGATCGTCTTGCCCTGGTCTTTGGCGCCCAGGACCATGCGCGCGGCGACTTCGGAGTCATGGCCGAAGATCACGAAATCCTTGAACACGAAGCGCACGTCGGGGTTCTTCTGGATCAGCTCGACGATCTGCGGCGCGGCCAGTTTGCAGTAGCCGCAGCGGTAGTCGAAGAACTCGACGACGGTGACCGAACCGTTCGGATTGGCCACGAAATCGCGCGGATCACGTTCCAGCGCCTGGCGATACTTGTTCATCGCGCTCTTGGCGTTCTTCGTCTTCTCGGCCGTCTCCTTCTCCTGGAGCTTGGTGCTCATCTCGACCAGCACCTCGGGGTGCTCGATCAGATAGGCGTGCACCTTCTCGCCGAACGCCTTGTCGGCGTTGGCCTGGCCGCAGCCGATCAGCGAGAGGGCGGCGATGGACGCGGCGGCGAACGCCATCGGACGAAGCGACAGGGGCATGGAGATCTCTGGAAAGGGGCGGCCTAGCGGCGCAGGCCCGAGGTGACGGCGCCTTCCTTGGCCAGGTCCTTGAGGTCCTGGTTGGAAGGATTGGAAGTCAGGACGATGTCGGTGGCGCGACGCCATTCGACGCTGTCCTTCTTGAGCAGTTCACGGGCCCGCATCGCGAAGACCCGGGCCTCCTGGGTGGCGCCCATGTTGAAATACTGCTCGGCGGTGGCCAGGCGCGCCCGGCCGTCCTCGCCGCGCTTGTCGTAGGCCTGGGCCAGCAGGCGCCAGGCGACGGAATTGTCGCTTTCGTCGAGCAGCGAGCGCTTCAGTTCGCTGATGCCCTCCTCGACCTTCTTGGGGTCGTCGAGGCCAATCAGGGTCTGGCCCAGATTGACGCGCAGCAGCGCGGCGTCCGGCTTCAGCGCCACCGAGCGGCGCTGGGGCTCCTCGGCTTCCTTGACGCGGTTGAACTCGAACAGGATCTGGCCCTTGAGCTCCCAGAGATAGGGATTGTTCGGGTTCTCGGTGATCAGGCCGTCCAGGATCTTCAGGGCCCGGTCGGGCTCCTTCATCTGGTAATAGGCGATGGCCCGGGCGTAACGGGCCGGGAAGGCCCGGTCGTTTTCCTTGTACTTCGTGATCGCGATGCCGGGATTGAGGAACCCCTCCAGCTTGGCCTTCATGATCTCGTGTTCGGCCAGGGACGCCGGATCGTCGACGGCGTTGTAATGCGGCAGCTTCTCGACGCGGCTGCGCAGGGCGTCGATCCGGTCGCCCGAGAGGGGGTGGCTGCGGAAATAGGCGTAGCGCCGCGACTGGTCGAAGACCTCCTGGTAGCGGAAGTTGTCGAAGAACTCGACGAGGCCGCGGCCCGACTGGCCGGTGGCTTCGAGGAAGCCGGCGCCGGCCTGGTCGGCGCGTGATTCCTGGTCACGGCTGTAGCCCAGGGCGCCCAGTTGGCCGAAGTAGCTGGCGTTGCCGAGCAGGACCGCGCCGGCGTCCGGAGCGCCGGCCAGGGCGGCCAGAACGCCCAGGCCCATCGTCAGGATCATCGGCTTGAGGCCGGCCCGCATCATCTCGCCCGAACGCAGCGGGTGCGCGCCGGCCAAGTGCCCGGTTTCGTGGGCGATGACGCCCTTCAACTGGTTGGGCGTCTCGGTCTGCAGAATCAGGCCGGTGTTGAGGCCCATCATCAGGCCCTGGGTGGCGAAGGCGTTCAGTTCCTTGTCGCCCACCAGCAGGATGCGGACGGTCTTCGGATCCAGCCCCGCCGCCGCGTAGATCGGGTCGGCGTCGCGGTGAAGGATTTCCTCGATCTCGGTGTCGCGGATCAGCGAAGGGCCGTCCTGCGCGTGGGCCGGCGCGACAGGAGCGAGGATGGCCGTCAGCAAGGCCAGCGCCGACAGCGCCGATCCCGTTTTCCTGGACAATCTTTCGGAAGCCGCCCTTATCCGGGAGGTCATCGAACTCTCCTGATCGCGCCCCCGCGCTCAAGCCGGCAGTCTAACGCGGTTCTCGACGACCTGGGAACATCCGTCGAACGAGCACCCGCGGATATAGGTGCAAAGCCCGGCGGGACCAGGGTCCCGCCGGGGCTGCATTCAGGGATTTTAGCCGCGACGCCACCAGCCGCGCTTGGGCTTCTCGGGCGGCGTCACGATTTCGGCCGGATCGGGTTCGGACACGACCGGAGCCGGCTCCGCCGCGGCGACCGCGACGGGTTCCGGTTCGGCGATCGGTTCCGGGGCGGCCTTGACCGCCACCGGAGCCTCGACCTCGACATCGGCCGCGACCAGCGGCGTTTCCTCGACCGCTTCGACGGCGGGCGTTTCGACAGTCGCTTCGGCCGAAACCTCGGCGTCGCCGGTCTTGCGGCCGCGGCTGCGGGGGCGACGCGCCTTCTTGGGGGCTTCGTCCTGCGGCGGCAGTTCGACCCAGACGTCGGCCGGCGGGCCTTCGATCACGGGCGGCGGCAGCGGGGCGGCTTCCAGCTCGGCGACGTCGACGCGTTGGGCGGGGGTGCGTTCGGCGCCGAAGGTCTCGGAGGACGCCTCGGTCCGCTCGCCGCGTTCGCCACGACCGCGTCCACGACGACCGCCGCGTTCACCGCGCTCGGCCCGCTCGGGACGCTCGGCGCGTTCCGCCACCGGGGCTTCCACGCGTTCCGGACGCTCAGGGCGCTCAGGGCGTTCCGAACGTTCGGCGCGCTCGGGGCGAGCGCCGCGGCCGTCCAGTTCCGCCGGGTCGTGCCAGACGAAGGCGTTCTCGCCGAACGGCACCCGCGGACGGGTCCAGGCGAAGGCGTCGGCCGGACGATCGCCGTCCTCGCGACCGCCGCGACGACCGCCGCGACGTCCACGACGGCGACGACGGCGGCGCGATTCCTCGTCCTCGCCCTCGATGTCGCCTTCGGCGCGGTCAGCGCCCTCGGCGTCGTCCTCTTCTTCGTCGCCGGCGGCCTCAGCCGGAGCGGCCTCGTCACGCTCGTCGCGACGACCGCCGCGACGGCGGCGCTTGCGGCCGCGACGGCCAGCTTCATCCTCGGCCGGTTCGGCGCGAGCCGGACGGGCGGCGCGGGGCGCGGCGTCGTCTTCGCTCTCGTCTTCGTCCTCGGAGACGATCTCTTCGTCTTCGTCTTCTTCCTCGTCGTCGAACGCCTCGTCGTCATAGACGGGGTCCGGCTCGATCGGCGCGAAGATCTGCGGGGCAGGGCGCTCGCCCAGCTCCGTACGGTCGATGTCGTGCTCGGCCTGGTGCAGGCTGTCGTCGACCAGGACCGTGACGAAAAGGGCGTGGGTCTGCTGCAGGCGCAGCAGATAGGCGCGCTTTTCGTTGAGGATGTAGATGCCGACCGGGCGGCTGACCTTCAGGGTGACGGCGCCGCCGCCCTTCAGGGCCTCGACCTCGACCGCGCGCAGGGCCGCCAAGGCGCTGGACTCGACCGAGCGGACGCGGCCGGTGCCGTCGCAGTGTTCGCAGACGTGGGTGGTGCCTTCCAGCACGCCGGTGCGGCGACGCTGGCGGCTGATCTCCATCAGGCCGAACCCGCTGATCTTGCCCATCTGGATGCGGGCGCGATCGTCCTTCAGAGCGTCCTTGAGGACCTTCTCGACGGTGCGGTTGTTCTTGGCTTCATCCATGTCGATGAAGTCGATGACGATCAGGCCGGCCAGGTCGCGCAGGCGCAACTGGCGCGCGGCTTCCTCGGCGGCTTCCACGTTCGTCTTGAGCGCGGTGGCCTCGATGTTGCGCTCGCGCGTGGCCTTGCCCGAGTTGACGTCGATGGCGACCAGGGCCTCGGTTTGGTTGATCACCAGATAGCCGCCGGAGCGCAGCGGCACGACCGGCGAATAGATCTGGGCCAGGTGATCTTCGATCTTGTGCTTGACGAACAGCGGCGCCGGCTCGCGATACGGGAAGACCTTCTTGGCCTGGCTCGGCATCAGCATGCGCATGAAGTCGCGCGCTTCCTTGTAGCCGGCCTCGCCCTCGACCCAGATGCCCTCCAGGTCCTTGTCGTACATGTCGCGGATGGCGCGTTTGACGAGGTCTTCCTCCTCGTAGATCAGCGCCGGGGCGATCGAGTGCAGCGTGTTGTCGCGGATATTCTCCCACAGACGCAGCAGGTACTCGTAGTCGCGCTTGATCTCGGCCTTGGTGCGCTTGGCGCCGGCCGTGCGGACGATCAGGCCCATGCCCTGCGGCACGTCCAGGCCCTGCACGACGCTCTTGAGGCGCTTGCGGTCGGTGACCGTGGTGATCTTGCGGCTGATGCCGCCGCCCCGGGCGGTGTTGGGCATCAGGACGCCGTACCGGCCGGCCAGCGACAGGTAGGTGGTCAGGGCCGCGCCCTTGTTGCCGCGCTCTTCCTTGACGACCTGGACCAGCATGATCTGCCGGCGGCGGATCACTTCCTGGATCTTGTACTTGCGCATCAGGCGGCGCTTGCGGCGCGCCAGCTCTTCCTCGACGGCGTCTTCCTCGTCGTCGACCGCGTCGCCGTCATCGTCCTCGCGGGCGTGATGGTGATCGTCCTCGTCGTCGTGCGAATCGTCGCGCATCAGCGCTTCGCGGTCGGCGACCGGGATCTGGTAGTAATCCGGGTGGATTTCGTTGAAGGCGAGGAAGCCGTGGCGATTGCCGCCGTACTCGATGAACGCAGCCTGGAGGCTGGGTTCAACGCGGGTCACCTTGGCGAGATAGATATTTCCTCGGAGTTGCTTTCGGGTCTGGCTCTCGAAATCGAACTCTTCAACCCGCGTACCATCCACGACCACCACACGCGTCTCTTCGGCGTGGGCGGCGTCGATCAACATCTTCTTCGACATAAAGGGTATCTCCACGGCGCGCGGCGAACGCTAGGTCCGGGCGCCGATATGATTGAAAGGCGCGCACGTCACCGCCCGTCGCCCCGCCGAAGCGGTTGCGGAAGGTCGGTCGCCAAAGGCGGTCGGGTGCGGCGCAGCCCATAAGGTTTCTGTGTTCCTTAACGCGCCGGGGGGCGCGGATCGGATGGAGCGTCGACGCCGGAGCGGCTTAAGGGCCCGACGCGGGCCCTGCGGGACGATCCAGGCGAAGGCTTCGCGCCTCACGCTGGTAATCGAGCCCAAACTCGTTTCAGTCCGGCGGTTCCGGCCGCGACCGCGATTTGCGTCCTTAAGAATGCAAGTACGTCCGCGAGATAGGAACCGCTCACGCTTTCCGCCATGACGATCACGGCGCTCAGCGCGCGGACCATAGTCTAGCAACATCGCGCGGTAAAAGAAAAGCGCTCGACGATCCGCACCTGCGCGGCCATGTCGCGTTTGAGGTTAACGCTTTCTCTACCGAAACATGCGGATATCAGTTTTTGGGTTTAGGTTGAGCGCCTGGGGGCGACGGACGACATGAGCAGGGTTCTGATCTCGGCTGCGAGGACAGGATGGGCGCGGGCGGCGATGATCGTCGGCGGCCTGGCCCTGGCCGGCGTCGCCGTGGCCATGGCCCAGGGCCCCGCGCCGGCCGCGGGCGTCCAGAAGGTCCGCTTCGGCGGCGACCGCAACGAAACCCGCATTGTCATCGACCTGGATCGAGCCGCCACCGGCAAGCTGTTGGCCGACGGCGCGACGGATCGCCGTGTGGTGATCGGCCTGCCCAACGTCACGACGGCCGGCGATCTGCAGGGCTCGGGCCAGGGTCTGGTCGAGCGCTGGGCGATCGACGAAGCCGCCGGCGGCGCGCGGCTGCGCCTCGACCTGAAGGCCAACGCCGAGGTCCGCCGCCGCTTCCTGCTGCCGCCCGGCGACGGCGCGTCGGCCTATCGCTATGTCATCGACCTGAAGTCCACGGACGCCCCGGGCGCGCTCCAGGCGCCGGTCCTGAAGCCGACCCTGGTCTCGGCGCCGGTGAAGGCCTCGGCCCTGCGCCTGAAGAAGGTCATCGTCATCGACGCCGGTCACGGCGGCAAGGATCCGGGCTCGTCCGGCGCCAACACCGCCGAGAAGGACGTCACCCTGGCCGCGGCCAAGGCGCTGAAGACCAAGCTGGAGAAATCCGGCCGCTACACCGTGGTCATGACCCGCCAGTCGGACACCTTCGTGCCGCTGGAATCCCGGGTGCAGATCGCCCGCCGGGCCGACGCCGACCTGTTCATCTCGCTGCACGCCGATTCGGGTCCCGACGCGACGACCCGCGGCGCCAGCGTCTACACCCTGTCGGAAAAGGGCACCGAGCGCGTGGCGCGGGTGCTCGAAAAGGACGACTGGCTGATGAAGGCCAATCTGCCGGGCCGCGATCGCGCGGTCAGCCAGATCCTGCTCGATCTTTCGCAACGCGCCACCAAGAACCGCTCGGCCGCCTTCGCCGAGACACTGCTGCAGTCGGTGGGCGAGGAGACGACCCTGCTGCGCCGCAGCCATCGCGACGCCGGATTCATCGTGCTGCTGGCCCCCGACGTGCCGGCCGTACTGCTGGAAATGGGCTTCATCACCAATGTCGACGACGAGCAGCTGCTGAAGACCTCGTCCGGCCGCGACCGGCTGATGGACGCCGTCGCCGGCTCGATCGAATCCTATTTCCAGACCCAGACCCGCCTAGCCGCCCGCTAGGCGAAGGGCTTCTGCTCGCTGGACCGGCGAGAGCCGTTGGCGCCTTGCCCGATGCGCGCTAGAGCCATCTGGGGGAAGACGCGTCGGACGTGGCCAATCCCTGCGACCGCAAAACAGCTTACGTTTTTGCCGATCGCGCTCTAGAGGATTCGAACGGAGCGGGCGAAAGTGCGTCGCCCGACGGAGGCTGCGTGGATCTGAAGCCCAGAGAACGATGGATCGCCATCGCCGGCGTCGCGGTGCTGTCCGCGATCGCCGTGGCCGGCTTCACCATCGCCATCTACGCCGCCTGGCTGTTCCACGACATGCCCGACGCGGGCGAACTGCAGGACTACAGGCCGCCGACCGCCACGCGCGTCTACGCCTGGGACGGCACCCTGATCGGCGAGTACAGCAAAGAGCGCCGGATCTTCGTGCCCTACGATCAGATCCCGCCCCAACTGGCCCAGGCCTTCCTGGCGGCCGAGGACCACAACTTCTTCAAGCACGGCGGCGTCGACGTCGGCGGCTTCTCACGCGCCATGCTCAACAACGTCGGCAACGCCGCTCGGGGCCGGCGCCTGGAAGGCGGCTCGACGATCACCCAGCAGGTGGCCAAGAACGTCCTGCTGACCAGCGACGCCACGATCGGCCGCAAGTTCAAGGAAGCGATCCTGGCGCACCGCCTGGAGCAATCGCTGTCCAAGCAGCAGATCCTCGAGCTCTATCTCAACGAAATCTGGCTGGGCTACCGCTCCTACGGGGTGGGCGCGGCGGCCTACAACTATTTCGGCAAGTCGCTGCCGGAGCTGACCCTGGCCGAGAGCGCCTATCTGGCCGCCCTGCCGAAGGGACCGGACAACTATCACCCGATCCGGAACAAGGCGAAGGCCAAGGCCCGCCGCGACTGGATCCTGGGCCAGATGGCCGAGCAGGGCTGGATCAGCCAGGACGACGCCCGCAAGGCGATGGCCGAGGACCTGATCGTCCAGGCCGCGCCCAGCCGGGCCAAGTACCGCGACGCCGACTACTTCGTCGAGGAAGTGCGCCAACGCGGCGTCGCCACCCTCGGCCCGCGCCTCAACGAGGGCGGCTACTACATGCGCACCACTTTGGACCCCAAGCTGCAGACCGCGGCCCGCGTGGCGCTGATGGAAGGCCTGGAGAAGTACGACCGCCGCCACGGCTGGCGCGGCGCCTGGGGCCATGTCGAGACCCTCGACGCGGACTGGGAGAAGCAAGCGCTGAAGAGGGCTCCGCCGTCGGAGCGCCGCGGCTGGCGTGCGGCCATCGTCACCTCGGCCTCGGGCGGCGTCCGTCTGGCCAAGGGGGAAGGCGAGGGGGCCATCGCCGGTGAGGACATGGCCTGGGCCAACGCCACCAAGGGCCTGAAGGTCGGCGACCTGGTGTTCGTCGAGAAGTCCGACAGCTCGGCGAACTATCGCTTGCGTCAGACCCCGATCGTCAACGGCGCCCTGGTGGCGATGGAGCCCTATACCGGCCGCGTCGTGGCCTTGGTCGGCGGCTACAGCTACTCGCTGTCGAACTTCAACCGCGCGACCCAGGCGATGCGTCAGCCCGGTTCGGCCTTCAAGCCCTTCGTCTACGCCACGGCCCTGGAGAACGGCTACACGCCGGCCAGCGTGGTGGTCGACAGCGCCATCACCCTGAAGGGGGCCAACGGCGAGGACTGGAGCCCGGAGAATTACCACAAGAAGTTCTATGGGGCCCTGCCGCTCCGCAAGGGCCTGGAGCAGTCGATCAACGCCATGACCGTGCGCCTGGCCCAGAGCGTCGGCATGAAGAAGATCGTCGAGACCGCCAAGAAGACCGGCATCACCCATGAAATGGCCCCGGTGCTGGCCATGGCCCTGGGCGCGGGCGAGACCACGCCGTTCAAGCTGACCACGGCCTATACGCCGTTCGTCAACGGCGGCCGCCGGGTCGAACCGCACCTGATCGAACTGGTGCAGGACCGCGAGGGCAAGGTGATCTTCCGCGCCGACAAGCGCGACTGCGTCCGCTGCAACGCCGGTTTCAATGGCGACGAAAGCCCGCGCATCCCGGCGCTGGGCGAACAGGTCATGGACCCGATCACGGCCTATCAGATCACCTCGATGCTGCAGGGCGTGGTCCAGCGCGGCACCGCCGCCCAGGCCAGCTCGCTGGGCTATCCGCTGGCCGGCAAGACCGGCACGACCAACGAATATCGCAGCGCCTGGTTCATGGGCTATTCGCCCAACCTGGTGGTCGGCGTCTTCATCGGCTTCGACGACAACCGCTCGCTCGGCGAGGGCGAGACCGGCGCGACCGGACCCGTGCCGATCTTCATGGACTTCATGCGCGAGGCCCTGAAGAACCAGCCGAAGACCGAGTTCAAGGTTCCCAAGAACGCCAAGTTCGCCATGGTCCGCGGCATTCGCGAGGCCTTCCGTCCGGGCACAGAGCCCAAGGTCGTCGTGCCGACCGAAAGCACCGGACCCCAGCCCTACGGCGACGCCTGGCCCGGCGGCCAGATCGGCCCGGCCCCCACTCAAGGCCCCGCCAAGCCGCCCACCCAGGCGCCCGACATCAGCGGGCTCTACTAATCGGATTCTACTAATCGTTGGGCAATCGCCCCCGGGTCATTGCGCCGACTCCGGGGGCGGGCTACATCCCGCGCCCTTCAACACTGTCACGGAGTTACGTGATGAGACCGGATGTCGAGGCCTCCGCGGCTGACATCGAGCAGTCCGTGGGACTGCTCAGGAGGCGTCTTTGACTGGGATGTCGCCCTACGCAAGCTCGATGAGCTGAACGCCCGGGTCGAAGACCCGACCCTGTGGGACCGCCCGTCGGAAGCCCAGGCCGTCTCCCGCGAACGCGCCGCCCTGGCCGCGCGCGTCGAGGCCGTGCAGGTGCTGGAAACCGGCCTGAAGGACGCGCTCGAATACGCCGAGCTGGCCGACATGGAGGGCGACGAAGCCCTGCTGGAGGACGCCCGCGCCCAGCTCAAGGACCTGAAGGAACGCGCCGGTCGCGCCGAACTCGAGGCCCTGCTGTCCGGCGAGGCCGACGGCAACGACTGCTATGTCGAAATCAACTCCGGAGCCGGCGGCACCGAGTCGTGCGACTGGGCCGGCATGCTGCTGCGCATGTACAGCCGCTGGGCCAACGCCCACAAGATGAGCGTCGAGCTGGTCGAAGAGACCTCGGGCGACCAGGTCGGCATCAAATCGGCGACCCTGCTGGTCAAGGGTACGAACGCCTATGGCTGGCTGAAGACCGAGGCCGGCGTGCACCGCCTGGTGCGCATCAGCCCCTACGACGCCGCCGCCAAGCGCCACACCTCGTTCGCCTCGGCCTGGGTCTATCCCGTGGTCGACGACACCATCGAGATCGACATCAACCCGTCGGACGTGCGGACCGACACCTATCGGGCTTCCGGGGCCGGCGGTCAGCACATCAACAAGACCGACTCGGCCGTGCGCCTGACGCACATCCCGACCGGCATCGCGGTGGCCTGCCAGGCCGGCCGCTCGCAGCACCAGAACCGCGAGGAAGCCTGGAAGATGCTGCGCGCCCGGCTCTACGAGGCCGAGCTGCAACGCCGCGAGGCCGCGCAACAGGCGCTGGAAGACCAGAAGACCGACATCGGCTGGGGTCACCAGATCCGCAGCTACGTCCTGCAGCCCTACCAGATGGTCAAGGACCTGCGGACCAACGTCGAGACGTCCGACACCCAGGGCGTGCTTGACGGCGACCTGGACGCCTTCATGGGCGCCTCGCTGGCCCAGCGGGTCGGGGCGACCCGCGACGCCTAGGAGCCTCTAGCCCCGCTGACGCCGCCAAGGCGTCAGCGGGACATAGGTCGCCGCCTCGGTCGGCCCCTGGCGGTTGATCGCGATCAGTTTCCGCCTTTCCAGCAGTTCGACCGCGCCTTGCACGGCCCGGCGCGACAGGCCGGTGCGCTCGGCCAGCTCCGCATGGCTGAGGCTGGCGCGGCCGTCGGCGTGGGCCGCGACGATCGCCAGATAGGTCAGAAACGCCGATGGCCGGTGATCGTGACCGACCAGGTCGGCCATCAGGGTGTCGAGCACGTAGCGGTCGAGGGCATAGGTTTGCGCAGTCATTGCTATAGCATTGCCTGCACCCCTTTCCCGACGCAACGGGGCGCGGCTAATCCAGCCCAAGACCTCAGGGCGCGAAAGGGCAGGGCATGAGCGTGATCAAACAATTGAAATTCGTCAGCATCCCGGTCGGCGACCAGGACCGAGCCCTGGCCTTCTGGACCGAGAAGATGGGCCTGCGCGTGGCCACCGATCAGCCGATGGGGCCGGGCAAGCGCTGGATCGAGCTGAGCATCCCGGGCGCCGAGACCGGGGTGGTGCTGTTCACGCCGGATGGGCACGAGGACCGCATCGGCAGCTTCTTCAACGGCTCGTTTGCCTGCGACGACGTCGAACACGCCTATCGCAAGCTGAGCGAGAAAGGCGTGGAGTTCGAGGGGCCGCCGCAGAAGCAGCCGTGGGGCACGTTCGCCAAGTTCCGCGATCCCGACGGCAACAGCTTCGTGCTGTCGAGCCGCTAAAGCAAAAACGCCCCAGAGCGATCCGGGGCGTTTCCTGTTCTAGCCTGCCGACTTGGCTTCGAGCATCGCCTGCGGCGCGGGCTGGGCCTGCGGCGGCGCGGCCGGGCGCTGGAACTTCAGGCTGCGGCCCTGGAAGAAGGCCCCGGTTTCCATCGCCAACTGTTCGTGGGTGATGTCGCCGTCGATGTAGGAGGTGCCGTAGAGGCGGACCTGCTTGGCGGTGATCGCCCCGACGATGCGGCCGCGGACCTCGACCGCCTCGGCGTAGATCGAGCCTTCGATGTGGCCGGTCTCGCCGATCGTCAGGCGACCCACGCGGACATCGCCGCGCACCACGCCGTCGATCTGCAGCTCGCCGTCGCCGGTGATGCTGCCTTCGATGGTGATGTCGGGGGAAATCAGGGACGCCACCTTGGGCGGGGCCTTGCGGGCCGCGTCCGGGTTGGCGGGAGCCATGGACATCGGGAGGGGCTCGATGCGAGCCGGACCCTTGGACGCCTTAGCTTGCTTGCTGAACATACTCACCAGCCTTCAAGAAGCGGTTCGGGTTTTGAGCCCGCCCGTTGACCCATACTTCATAGTGCAGATGCGGACCGGTCGAACGACCGGTCGAGCCCATGGCCGCGATGCGCTGGCCGATGGCCACGCGCTGGCCGACCCGGACCGAAGCGGCCTGCAGGTGGGCGTAGCGGGTCTTGAAACCGTTGCCGTGGTCGATCTCGACGACGTTGCCGTAGCCCGAGCGCACGCCGGTGAACGACACCACGCCCGGCGCGGTGGCCATGATCGGCGTGTAGAAGGCGCCGGGGAAGTCCAGGCCCGAATGGAAGGCCGGGCGATGGGTGAAGGGGTCGAAGCGGACGCCGTAGCTGCTGCTCAGCGCCGGATTGTTGGTCGGACGGTAGAAGGGCAGCTTCTGCGAAGCCGCGCTCAGCTTGCGCATGTCCGACATGTCGGTGGCCGCGTGCTGGATCCGGCCCGCGAAGTCTTCGTCGACGTCGAGCACGGCGGCCAGGGCACGAGGGTCCTTGGCCTCGATCAGCGGGCCGCCCAGCGACGAGCCGCCGCGGCCGGTGAAAGAGCCGGCGTCCAGGCCGGCCATCCGCATGGCCAGGCGAAGGCGCTCGGCGCGGCTCTTGGCGAAGGTCTCGGCGGCGTCGATCAGGCGCTCCTGATCCATCCGCGTGGCCTGGATGCGCTCGACCGGCGAGGCGCCCAGCACGTGCGGCTTGGCGACCTGCAGGGCCTGGGCGGCGCCGGGCACGCCCTTGAAGTCGCTGACCAGGAGGGCGAGGGCGGCGTGGCGCTTTTCGACCGAGCTGGCCAGTTCGTCCAGCGAGCCGCTGCTGGCCGACAGCTGGACCATCGCGCTGTTCAGGCGGGCCTGGCGATCGGCGTTGAGGCGCTCGTAATAGGCCTTCTGCTTGATGACCATCTGATCGGTCGAGCTGACCGACAGGGCGTTGACCATCATGGCGGCGGTGCAAACGCCCATCCACAGGGCCGCAACGGCGACGCCCGTGGCGCACATCAGCTGCTTGCCGGTGGAGAAAACGTAGCCGCGCATCTCGCCGCCGGAGCGCACATAGAGATGGCGCTCGGGGAAAAGCTCTTCCAGGGATTGTCGCAGTCGCTTGAAGCGCGTGATCGCCATCGCCCTAGGAAACCCCCGTTTTCAAGGTCCCGGCGATATGCAACGAGAAAGCGGAAACGCGCAAGATACTTCGCGCCGAGCGTGAACGCAGGGCGACGTTTTGCCTAAACAATTCAACCGGTAAAAGGTTCCGCGACCGATTGCCACCATCTGGACGCCTCGGTGTTGCGATAACCTCACGCCTGCGGCCGGCAAGCCACACTGTTATTTCAGCGCCTTGGCCGCCGTCAGCACCGCCTTGATATGGTTGGGCACCTTCACCTTGCGCCAGACATTGCGGACCACGCCCTCGCGATCGATCAGGAAGGTCGAGCGGTCGATGCCCATGTACTTGCGGCCGTACATGCTCTTCTCGACCCAGGCGCCGTAGGCCTCGACGATCTCGCCGGTCGTGTCGGCGGCCAGCTCGACGGTCAGGTCGTGCTTCTTGCGGAACTTGGCGTGCGAGGCGGCGCTGTCCTTGGACACCCCGACGATCACCGCGCCCAGCTTGGCGAACTCCTCGACCTCGGACGAGAACTGCAGGGCCTGCGACGTGCAGCCGGCCGTGTCGTCCTTCGGATAGAAGTAGAGCACGACGTTCTTGCCCTTCAGGCTCGCCAGGCTGACGCGGCCGGTGTCGGTGGCCAGGTCGAAATCGGGGGCCTTGTCGCCGGCTTCAAGCATCTGTCTCTCCAACGTCCCAAACAAACCCGTCCCGGACCGCGCGGAGCGATCCGGGACGGACCATGCACTCTAGACCGGCTTGACCAGCACGATCTTCTTCTTGCCCGCCGCCAGCTTGACGACGCCGTCGACCAGGTCGGCCGAGGTGATCACGCGGTCGGCGCTGGCCTCGGCCTTGTCATTGACCTTCAGCCCGCCGCCCTGGGCCAGGCGCCGGGCTTCGCCGCGCGAGGCGGCCAGGCCGGCGTCGGCGAATAGGGCGGCCAGGACGATCCCAGCCTCCAGGTCAGCGACCGGAACCTCGAAGGTCGGCAGGTCGACCGACAGCGCGCCCTGTTCGAAGGCCTTCTCGGCGGCGTCGCGGGCCTTGCGGGCCTCTTCCTCGCCGTGGGCCATGCGGGTGGCCTCGTCGGCCAGCACCTTCTTGGCCTCGTTGATCTGGGCGCCCGGCAGGGCTTCCAGTTCGGCGATGCGCTCCAGCGGCAGGTCGGTGAACAGCTTCAGGAACCGGCCGACGTCGGCGTCTTCCGTATTCCGCCAGAACTGCCAGTAGTCGTATGGGCTCAGTTGCTCGGCGTTCAGCCAGACGGCCCCCGACATGGTCTTGCCCATCTTGGCGCCCGAGGCCGTGGCCAGCAGCGGCGTGGTCAGGCCGAAGGCGGCCTTCTGGTCGACGCGACGCGTCAGCTCCACCCCGTTGAGGATGTTGCCCCACTGGTCCGAGCCGCCCATCTGCAGCACGCAGCCGTGGGCGCGGTTCAGCTCCAGGAAGTCGACCGCCTGCATCAGCATGTAGTTGAATTCGAGGAAGGTCATCGGCTGCTCGCGCTCGAGCCGCAGCTTGACCGAGTCGAAGGCCAGCATCCGGTTGACCGTGAAATGCACGCCGTAGTCGCGCAGGAACTGCACGTAGCCGAACTTGCTCAGCCACTCGTCGTTGTCGACCATGATGGCGTCGGTCGGCCCGTCGCCGAAGGTCAGGAACTTGGCGAACACCTGCTTGATGCCGGCGATGTTGGCCGCGATGTCGGCGTCCGACAGCAGTTTGCGGCTCTCGTCCTTGCCGGTGGGGTCGCCGACCTTGGTCGTGCCGCCGCCCATCAGGACGATCGGCTTGTGGCCGGCCTGCTGCAGGCGGCGCAGCATCATGATCTGGATCAGGCTGCCGACGTGCAAGGACGGCGCGGTGGCGTCGAAGCCGATGTAGGCCGTGACGATCCCGTCGGCGGCCGCCGCGTCCAGTTCATCCGGATGGGTGATCTGGTGGATGTAGCCGCGCGCCTGCAGGGTCTGGAGGAATTCCGACTTGAAGGACGCGGGGGCGGCGGACATGGCTCGACTCTCTAAATCAGGCGCCTGGCTCTCAGACGAATGGGCGTCTAGCACGGCGGGGGCGGTCTGTGGCGAGGGTTTCATCGGCAAAGTCTCCTGGGAATTGATCCGGAGACGTTCGCTGGTGTGACGCGTCGCCGGTTGGGCGGGCGCATCGACGTGATCGGTCGGCCTCCCGCTAGGACAGCGGGCGGTAATAGGCGCGGGTCGTGGGGCGCTGGTCGATCATGGGGCCTAGCTACCCGGCCCGACCCGTGGCAGTCAACCAGACCATGCGTATCCTGGGATTCATGACCGGCACCTCGCTCGACGCGGTCGACATGGCGGTGCTCGAGACCGACGGCGAAGAGATCCAGGCCTTCGGCCCGGCCGGCGAGCGCAAGCTGCGCGAAGAGACCCGCGACCTGCTGCTGGTCGCCACCGAGGTCGCCCGCGGCTGGCCGCGCGACGAGCCGGCTCCGGAGATCTTCGAAGAGGCGGCGCAAGCCGTCGCCGACGAGCATTTCCACGCCGCCGAAAGCTTCCTGGCCGAGCACGGCCTGGCCTGGTCGGAGTTCGATCTGCTGGGCGTCCACGGCCAGACGGTGCTGCACGAGCGGCCTCATCCGGGCCGGATCGGCCGGACCGTGCAGTTGCTCGACGCCGAGCGCCTGGCCAAGGCCTGCGGGCGGCCTGTGGCGTTCGACTTCCGCACCGCCGACGTGGCGGCGGGCGGGCAGGGGGCGCCGCTGGCCCCGATCTATCACGCTGCCCGGGCCAGAGCGTCGGGTCTGCCGGCGCCGGTGGCGGCGCTGAACATCGGCGGCGTGGCCAACATCACCCTGATCGGTCCCGACGACGACCTGCTGGCCTTCGACACGGGTCCCGGCAACGGCATGATCGACCTGATGCTGCAGGCCCGAGGCCTGGGGCGTTTCGACGAGAACGGCCGGCTGGCCGCCGCCGGGGTCGTCGACGAGGCGGTGCTGAAGACGTTCCTGGCCAGCGACTATTTCTCCGGACCGGCCCCCAAGTCGCTGGATCGCTACGATTTCCCGCTCGACCTTGTCGATCACCTGTCCTCCGAGGACGCCGCCGCCACCCTGGTGGCCTTCACCGCCGAGGCGGTCGTCAAGGCCTTCGAGCAGGGCCAGCATCCGGACGCCCTGATCGTCTGCGGCGGCGGCCGGCACAATCCGCAGATCATGAAGGCCCTGGCCGACCGCGCGCCCGTGCCGGTCCGAACCGCCGAGGCGGTCGGCTGGCGCGGCGACGCCATCGAGGCCGAAGCCTTCGCCTACCTGGCCGCCCGGACGGCGAGGGGGCTGCCGATCAGCTTCCCGGGCACCACGGGCGTGGCGCGAGCGATGACGGGCGGACGGATCGTAAATCCCTAGCTCGGTGCGGTGAGCACTTGCCCCCTACGGGTCGCTTCGCGACCCTCTTCCCCCATAGGGGGAAGAGGACGCCGTGCGTCGGAGAGCCTCCGCCCCCTATGGGGGCGGACAGACCGCGAAGCGGTCAGGTGGGGGCAAGTGCGCGTGATCCCACGCCTCAGTGCAGCTTCAGCCGCCCCGCCACCCGCTGCTGCAGCAGCCGCGCCAGGGCCAGGACCAGGGTCTTGGGCGTGCCCATGATCGCCCGGTGGTGGTCCAGGTGCAGCGAGATGTAGGCCCACTTGGCGATGAGGCCCTCGACGAAGAAGTTCGGGCCGCCCAGGCCGCCCATCAGCGCCCCGACGCCCTTGTTCTCGCCCAGCGACACCAGCGATCCGAAGTCGTGATAGACGAACGGCGCCTCGATCCGGCGCTGGCCCAGCCGCGCGATCAGCGCCTTGGCCAGGTAGCTGGCCTGCTGGTGGGCGGCCTGGGCGCGGGCGGGAATGATCCGGCCCTCGACCTTGCCGTCCCGGTCGGGCCACGGACAGGCGGCGCAGTCGCCCAGCGCCCAGACGTCCGGCGCTGAGGTCTCCAGCCGATCGTTGACCACGAACTGGTTGGTCCTGTTGGTCGCCAGGCCATAGGCCGTATTGGTCGGCGCGGCCTTGACCCCGGCCGCCCAGACGATCAGGTCGGCCGGGATGTCGCCGCCGCTGGTCTCCAGCCGGTCTGCATGGACGGCCACCACCTTGGCGCCGGTGTGGACCCGAACGCCCTTGCGCTCCAGGGCCACGGTCGCCTGGTCGGAGATCTTCTCGGGCAGGCCGCCCAGGATGCGCGGCGCGGCCTCGACGATGGCGATGTCCAGGCGGAAGCGCTGCTCGGAGCCCAGGCTGCCCAGCAGCTCGCGATGGGCCTCGATCAGTTCGGCCGACAGCTCCACGCCCGTGGCCCCGCCGCCGACGATGGCGACGCTCATGGACTTCTCGGTCGAGAACGAGGCCTTCATGAAGGCCGCCAGCAGACGGGTGTGGAAGATCTCGGCGTCCTCGGTGCGTTCCAGCAGATGAGCCTGGTCCGCGCCCGGCGTGCCGAACAGGTTGCTGCCGCTGCCGATGGCCAGCACGCCCCAGCTGAAGGTGACGCCGCGCTCGGGCACCAGCACCTTTCCGGCTTCACCGACGATGGGCTTGAGGTTCAGGCGCTTGCCGACGGGATCGAAGCTGTCCAGCTCGCCCAGCAGGAAGCTGAAATGGTTGGCGCGCCCCAGGATCGAATAGGACAGACCCTCCTGATGGGTGTCGAGCGTGCCGGCGGCCACCTCGTGCAGGCTCGGCTTCCAGATGTGGAAGCTGGAGCGGTCGATCAGCAGCACACGCTCCTTGCCGGCCTTGGGCCCCAGCTTGCGCCCCAGCCGCGCCGCCAGCTCAAGCCCGCCAGCCCCGCCGCCGACGATCACGATGTCGTAGTGCATGCCCGCCATCCAGATAATTCCTCAGATGGTGAATATATAGGAGGTTCGTCGAACGATGTCAGGTGGCGACATCAGGCCAGGTTGAGCTGCCAGGAGACGCCGAACCGGTCGTTGACCCAGGCGAACCGTTTGCTGAAGCCATAGTCGCCCAGCGGCATCAGCACGCCGCCACCGTCAGCGAGGACGGCGGCCAGGCGGGTGATCTCGTCTTCCGACGCGCAATTGACGAACAACGAGGAGGAGGGCGTGAACGCGAAGGCGTGCTTCACGAAGCTGTCGGAGCAGAGAACTTCCTGACCGCCGATCCTGAAGCGGGCCAGGATCAGCGTTCCCTCGGGCCCGGGACCGGCGGCGCCGTAGCGCTGGATGTCGAGGATTTCGCTGTCGGGAAAGAGCGAGACGTAGAACGTCATCGCCGCTTCGGCGTCCTGCGCCTGGAACATCAGGAACGGTCGTATGGTCTGGTTCACCGTCACTCTCCCAGAACGTTGTTCCGTGGAGAATGACGGTGAGTTGTCCAGGATCGCAAGCCTTATGGTACCGGTAACCTCACGGTGACGCGTGGTTACCTGGGAACCAAGGCCTAGGGGATCGGATTCATTTCCAGGCGCTTGTCGAGATAGTCGCCGACGCTCTTCTCGACGCTGGGCAGGTGCTCGGCCCAGAAGTGGGTGGCCTTGTCGACGACTTCGTAGTCGATGACGATGCCCTTCTGGGTGCGCAGCTTGGAGACGACGCGCTCGACCTCGACCGGCGGCACGACGGTGTCGGCCGCGCCCGTCAGGATCAGGCCCGAAGCCGGGCAGGGGGCCAGGAAGCTGAAGTCGTACATGTTGGTCGGCGGCGACACCGAGATGAAGCCGTCGGTCTCCGGACGGCGCATCAGCAGCTGCATGCCGATATAGGCGCCGAAGCTGTAGCCGGCGACCCAGGTCTGGGCGGCGGCCGGGTTGTTCGACTGCAGCCAGTCCAGGGCCGTGGCCGCGTCGGCCAGCTCGCCGATGCCGCTGTCGAACTCGCCCTGGCTGCGGCCCACGCCGCGGAAGTTGAAGCGCAGGGTCGCGAAACCACGCTTCATGAACAGGTGGTACAGCTGCACCGAGACCGGATGGTTCATGTGCCCGCCCGCCTTGGGGTGCGGGTGCAGGATCAGCGCGATCGGGGCGTTGTCGGTCTTGCCCGGCGAATAGCGGCCCTCGATACGGCCCGAAGCTCCGGTCAAAATCACGTCAGGCATTCAAGATCCCTATCCAAAAAGGGGCGACGGGGCCGTCTCCTCGCGCCGTGAAAGGCGAAGGAATACTTGACCACTGCGCTTGGTCTTCCTAAATCCGCACCGCGCGCCTTGGTCTTTGATCGAGACCTCCGGGCGCGAAGTCGCGGCTTGTAGCACACGCCTAAGCCGATGCGCGGGGAATCCGCAAGGAGATAAGGCGCATGCGCCTGAGCACCAAGGGACGCTACGCGGTGATGGCCATGACCGATCTGGCCCGTCGCCAGGATCAGGCCGAGGGCCGGGCCGTCGCCCTGGCCGAGATCGCCGCCCGCCAGCAGATCTCGCTTTCCTATCTGGAACAGCTTTTCGCCCGCCTGCGCCGCAAGGGCCTGGTGGTCAGCGCCCGGGGGCCCGGCGGCGGCTATCGCCTGGCCCGCGAGGCCCGCGACACCGCCATCGCCGACATCGTCCTGGCCGTGGACGAGCCGTTGCGCGCCACGCGCTGCGGTCTCTCCAAGACCGGTGTCGGCAAGGGCGCGCCCAAGGGCTGCATGGCCGGCGGCGCCCAATGCCTGACCCACGATCTCTGGGAAGAGATGGGCCGCCAGATCCACGGCTACCTAGCCAGCGTGTCGGTGGCCGACGTGCTGGACGGCAAGCTCAAGGACAGAGCCAACAAGGAGATGGCGGCGGCGTGAGCAAGCCCACGATCTATCTCGACTACAACGCCACCGCCCCGATCCGCCCCGAGGCGCGGGACGCGGTGCTGCGCGCCTTCGAGACCGCGGGCAATCCTTCGTCGGTGCACGCCAGCGGCCGGGCCGCCCGCGACCTGGTCGAGACCGCCCGCGCCCAGGTCGCGGCCCTGGTCGGGGTCGTGCCGGGCTCGGTCACCTTCGTCAGCGGCGGCACCGAGGCCAACGCCCTGGCCATCGGCAGCGCCGCCTTCGCCGGCTTCAACCGCATCATCGTCAGCGAGGGCGAGCACGACGCCGTGCTCGAGACCGCCGCGGCCTCGGGCCTGCAGGTCCTGAAGATGCCGATCGACGCCGACGGCGTCGCGCGCCTGGACTGGCTGGAAGAAGCCCTCGGCGAAGACGGCCGCGCCCTGGTCTGCCTGATGCTGGCCAACAACGAGACCGGCGTGATCCAGCCCGTCGCCGAGGCCTCGGCCCTGGTCCGCGCCGCCGACGGCTGGCTGCACGTCGACGCCGTTCAGGCGGCCGGCAAGATCGCCATCGACTTCACCGCCCTGGGCGCCGACACGATGGCGCTGTCGGCCCACAAGCTGGGCGGACCGCAGGGCGTCGGCGCCCTGGTGGCCGGCACGCGCGCCACGATCGTTCGCCAGCAGCACGGCGGCGGCCAGGAGCGCGGCCGCCGGGCCGGCACCGAGAACGTGGCGGGCATCGCCGGCTTCGGCGCGGCGGCCGAAGCGGCCCGGAAGAACTTGGAGGGCTTGGGCGACTTGCCCTCGATGGCCAATCAAGGCACATGGCGCGACGCCTTGGCCGAACGGCTCAAGGCCGCTGGCGCTGTCGTGCTCGGGGAGGGCGCGCAACGCCTTCCGCAAACCCTGTGTTTGGCGGCCGAAGGCTTCGCCTCGCAGATCCAGGTGATGAACCTGGACCTGGCGGGGGTGATGGTCAGCGCCGGCAGCGCCTGCTCGTCGGGCAAGGTCAAGGCCAGCCGCGTGGTGGAAGCCATGGGCCGGTCCGACCTGGCCCCGTTCGCCCTGCGCGTCAGCGGCGGTTGGGCCTCGACCGAGCAAGACTGGATTTCCTGCGGCGACGCCTGGCTCGCCGCCTATTCGCGTATCGGCGCCCGGCGCCGGGAGGTGGCGTAGTGGCCGCGGTCAAAGAGACCATTGATACCGTCGCGTCGCTCGAGAAGTACGAGCACGGCTTCACGACCGATATCGAGCAGGAGTTCGCCCCCAAGGGCCTCTCCGAGGACATCGTGCGCTTCATCTCGGCCAAGAAGGACGAGCCCCAGTGGATGCTGGACTGGCGCCTGGACGCCTATCGCCGCTGGCTTGAGCTGGAAGAGCCGACCTGGGCCAAGGTCGACTTCCCCAAGATCGACTACCAGGACAGCTACTACTACGCCGCCCCGACCCAGAAGGCCGGGATCGCCAGCCTCGACGAGGTGGATCCCGATATCCTGGCCGTCTACGCCAAGCTGGGCATCCCGTTGAAGGAGCAGGAAGTGCTGGCCGGCGTGGTCGGCGCGCCGCGCTACGCGGTGGACGCGGTGTTCGACAGCGTCAGCGTCGTCACCACCTTCAAGAAGGAGTTGGCGGCGGTCGGGGTGATCTTCTGCTCGATGAGCGAGGCGATCCGCGAGCACCCGGAACTGGTCAAGCAGTACCTGGGCTCGGTCGTGCCGACGTCAGACAACTATTTCGCCTGCCTCAACAGCGCGGTCTTCAGCGACGGCTCGTTCGTCTACATCCCGCCGGGCGTACGCTGCCCGATGGAGCTGTCGACCTATTTCCGCATCAACGCCAAGGACAGCGGTCAGTTCGAGCGCACCCTGATCATCGCCGACAAGGGCGCCTACTGCTCGTACCTCGAGGGCTGCACCGCCCCGATGCGCGACGAGAACCAGCTGCACGCCGCCGTGGTCGAGCTGGTGCTGCTGGACGACGCCGAGATCAAGTATTCCACCGTCCAGAACTGGTATCCGGGCGATCCGGAAACCGGCAAGGGCGGCATCTACAACTTCGTCACCAAGCGCGCCGACTGCCGCGGCGACCGCTCCAAGGTGTCGTGGACCCAGGTCGAGACCGGCTCGGCCATCACCTGGAAGTATCCGTCGTGCGTGCTGCGCGGCGAGGGCTCGTCGGGCGAGTTCTACTCGATCGCGGTGACCAACGGCCATCAGCAGGCCGACACCGGCACCAAGATGATCCACCTGGGCGCCAACACCCGCTCGCGGATCGTCGCCAAGGGCATCAGCGCCGGCAAGTCGACCAGCACCTATCGCGGCCTTGTCTCGGCCCACCCGAAAGCCAAGGGCGCGCGCAACTTCACCCAGTGCGACAGCCTGCTGATCGGCAAGACCTGCGCGGCCCACACCGTGCCCTATATCGAGGCCCGCAACGGCCATTCGGTGTTCGAGCACGAGGCCACGACCACCCGCCTGTCGGACGACCAGCTGTTCTACTGCCAGCAGCGCGGGCTTTCGCAGGAAGAGGCGGTGGCCCTGCTGGTCAACGGCTTCGTCAAGGACGTGCTGCAGCAGCTGCCCATGGAATTCGCCGTCGAGGCCCAGAAGCTGGTGGCGATCTCGCTGGAAGGCAGCGTGGGATGACGCCCGTCCGCTTCGGCCTGAACGACAAGGAATACAAGTACGCGCGTCAGCTGGCCTTCCAGGCGGCGCACGGAACTTGGATCAATCCCTATGGCGACGAAGCGCCGCTGATCGACCGCAGCGCCAAACTGCTGTCGGGCGGCAATGCCGACGCCGCCGCCGAGCGGGAGTTGCTGACCACGCTGCTCAAGCTCGCCGCCTACAGTCCCGAACATGAATGGGAAGCCCCGGCGCTGACCGGCAAGCCGACCACGTTCGCTATCCAGACGCTCGAAAAGATCACGGCCTTCAATGCTTAATATCCAAAACCTCCACGCCAATGTCGGCGACAAGCCGATCCTCAAGGGCGTCACGCTCGACGTGCCGGCCGGTCAGGTGCACGCCATCATGGGGCCGAACGGGGCGGGCAAGTCGACGCTGTCGTACGTGCTGAGCGGCCGGGGCGGCTACGAGGTCACCGAAGGTTCCGCCACGCTGAACGGCGAGGACCTGCTGGCCCTGGAGCCCAACGAGCGGGCCGCCAAGGGCGTGTTCCTGTCGTTCCAGTATCCGCTGGAGATCCCGGGCGTTCCGGCCCTGACCTTCATCCGCACCGCTCTGAACGCCCAGCGCCGGGCGCGCGGCGAGGACGAGATCGCCGCCCCGGCTTTCCTGAAGCTGGCCAAGGAAAAGGCCGCGGCGCTGAAGATCGACTTCGACATGCTCAAGCGCGGCCTGAACGTCGGCTTCTCGGGCGGCGAGAAGAAGCGGATGGAAATCCTGCAGATGGCGATGCTGTCGCCCAAGTTCCTGATCCTGGACGAGACGGACTCGGGCCTGGACATCGACGCGCTGAAGATCGTGTCGGAAGGCGTCAACGCCCTGCGCGCGCCCGATCGCGGCATGCTGGTCATCACCCACTACCAGCGCCTGCTGGACTACATCAAACCCGATCGCGTCCACGTGCTGGCCGCCGGCCGCATCGTCGCCTCGGGCGGCCCGGAGCTGGCCCTGCAGCTCGAGGCCGAAGGCTACGACAAGTATGTGAGCGCGGCTGCATGAGCCTGGCCTCCGCCCTCAAGACCGGCGACCTGACCCAGCTGCCGTCGCGCCGCGACGAGGACTGGCGCTGGACCGACCTGCGCGGCCTGATCCGCGCCGTGCCGCCGGCCTCGCCGGCGGTGGACGGCGACGTCGCCAAGGGTCCGTTCGACGGCCTGGCCGCCGACGAGATCCTGTTCGTCAACGGCCGCCAGCGCCACGCCGCCGCGACCGGCGCGGGCGAGGTGGTGGCCCTGCGCTTCGTCTCGGTCAGCGAAGGCGCGGCCCACGCCGCCGCCTACGCCATCGTCGTCGAGCCAGACACCACCCTGGTGCTGCTGGAAAGCCACGAGGGCCGGACGGGCGGCTATTTCTCGGACGTCACCCTGGACATCGCGGTGGGCGAGGGCGCCCGCGTCGAACGCATCGTGCTGGTCGACGACCATGCCGAGGCCATCGATGTGGTCACCGCCGAGGTCGGCCTGGCTCCGGGCGCGGTCTTCAACCAGACGGTCCTGACCACCGGCGCCCGCCGCCAGCGGATCGAGACCCGGATCAACCACCCCGGCGCCCACGCCAATGTGCGGCTGGACGGCGTCTACATCCTCGAGAACCAGCGCCACGCCGACCAGACCACGGTCGTCACCCACGGCGGCGTCGACGGGATCACCAGCCAGCTGACCAAGGGCGTCGTCGACGACCAGGCGCGCGGCGTGTTCCAAGGCCGGATCGTCGTGCAGCCCGGCGCCGACCAGACCGACGCCCGCATGGGCCACCACGCCCTGATCCTGTCGGACAAGGCCGAGGTCGACGCCAAGCCCGAGCTGCTGATCTTCGCCGACGACGTCTCCTGCGCCCACGGCAACACGATCGGCGCCCTGGACGACGAGCAGATCTTCTACGCCCGCCAGCGCGGCATTCCCGAAGCCGAGGCCCGGGCCATGCTGACCCAGGCCTTCCTGGGCGAGGTGGTCGAGCGCATCGAACACGAAGGCGCGCGCGAGATCGCCGTCGCCTGGGTCGCGGCCAGACTGGGGAGGACGGAGTAATGGCCCTGGACACCCCCTTTGGCGCTCCCTTCGACGTCGAGGCGATCCGCGCCCAGTTCCCGATCCTGGCCCGCCAGGTGCACGGCAAACCGCTGGTCTATCTGGACAGCGCCGCCAGCGCCCAGAAGCCCGAAGCGGTGCTGGACGCCATGACCGGCCTGGCCCGCACCAGCTACGCCAACGTCCATCGCGGCCTGCACACGCTCGCGAATGAGACGACACAAGCCTATGAAAACGCGCGGGAAACCGTCGCGAAGTTCATCAACGCCGAGTCGTCGGAAATCGTCTGGACCAAGAGCGCGACCGAGGCGGTCAACCTGGTGGCCGACACCTTCGGCCGTTCGCTGAAGGCCGGCGACGAGATCGTCATCTCGCAGATGGAGCACCACGCCAACATCGTGCCGTGGCACTTCCTGCGCGAACGCTACGGCGTGGTGCTGAAGTTCGTGCCCGTCACCGACGATGGCCGGCTGGACATGGAGGCCTACAAGGGCCTGCTGAGCGAGCGCACCAAGATGGTGGCCATGAGCCACATGTCGAACGTACTGGGCACCATCAACGACGCCGCCGAAATCGTCCGCCTGGCCCACGCGGCCGGCGCGCCGGTGCTGCTGGACGGCTGCCAGGCCATCGTCCACAGCAAGGTCGACGTGAAGGCCCTGGACGTCGATTTCTACGTCTTCAGCGGCCACAAGCTCTACGGCCCCACGGGCATCGGCGTGCTGTACGGCAAGGCCGAGCGCCTGGCCTCACTGCCGCCATACCAAGGCGGCGGCGAGATGATCGGCTCGGTCTCGATGGAGACCATCACCTACGCCGACCCGCCGCACCGGTTCGAGGCCGGCACCCCGGCGATCCTGGAAGCCGTCGGCCTGGGCGCGGCCATCGAATGGCTCAACACCATCGACCGCGACGCGGCCCTGACCCACGAGCACGCCCTCTACCAGCGGGTCGTCGACCAGTTGGACGGCGTCAACGGCGTGCGGATCCTGGGCACTGCCCCAGGCAAGGGCGCGGTGCTGAGCTTCGTGGTCGAGGGCGCCCACGCCCATGACGTGGCCCAGGTGCTGGATCGCTACGGCGTGGCCGTCCGCGCCGGCACCCACTGCGCCGAGCCCTTGATGAAAAGGTTCGGCGTCACGTCGAGCGCTCGCGCTTCCTTCGCCCTATATAACACCCTGGACGAGGCCGACGCGTTCGTGAGCGCGCTGGCCAAGGCCCGCAGTTTCTTCAGTTGAGCGACATGACCGACCAAGCTGTCTCAAAGATCCCCCAGGCCGAACTCGACAAGCTGACCGATCAGCTGATCGAGAAGCTGAAGACGGTGTTCGACCCGGAAATCCCGGTCGACATCTACGAGCTGGGCCTGATCTACAAGGTCGACGTCAGCGACGACAAGGACGTGGCCATCGACATGACCCTGACCGCGCCGGGCTGCCCGGTGGCCGGGGAAATGCCGGGCTGGGTCCGCGACGCGGTCATGGAGCTGGAAGGCATCAAGTCGTGCCACGTCGACCTGGTGTTCGAGCCGCCGTGGGATCCCTCGCGGATGAGCGACGAGGCCAAGCTGCAACTGAACATGTTCTGATCGGTTCGAATCCCATGGAAGCCGCCGTCACCCCTCGCGTTCGTCGCCCACGTCCCAAGGTCGTCACCCTGACGCCGGCCGCCGCCGCGCGGGTGAAGGAGATCATGGATCGGGCCGACAAGCCCTATGCCGGGCTGCGCGTGGGCGTGAAGAACGGCGGCTGCGCGGGTTCGGAATACATCTTCGAATACGCGGCCGAGAAGGGGCCGATCGACGAGGTCGTCGAGGAACAGGGCGTGACCATCCTGATCGATCCCAAGGCCGTGCTGTTCCTGATCGGCACCACGATCGACTACGAGACCACCAAGCTGTCGTCGAAGTTCGTGTTCAACAATCCGAACGAAACCGACGCCTGCGGCTGCGGCGAGAGCGTGACGATCCAGCCCGCGCCGGAGGCTCTGGACTGATGCTGACCAAGACGCCCGCCTGCGTGGAATGCGGCCTGGCCTGGGGCGCGCCGGCCTTCCGCCACGAGGACCACGCTCCGTTGTACTGGTCGGACCAGGGCATCCTGTGCTCGACCGGCTGCGCCGCCAAGCATTTCGACCAGCGCCGGGAGGACGGGACGTTCGTCCCGGTTCCGGCCGAGTGTCCGATCGAGTTCTAGAGGCTCAAGTCGCCGGGGCCGCGCCCGCGCCAAAGGCGATCGCCCCGAACGCCACCGCCAGCGCCACGAAGGGCAGGGCAGAGCCGATCGCGACGAACCGCATCCGCCCTGTCACGCCGCTGACGAAACCGCCGACCGCCGCCAGCAGGGTGGTCAGGGGCAGGGCGAAACAGGCGAAGACGAAGGTGTAGATGGCCGCGTTCACGCCGCCGTCCGACGCCATCACCGACATCGCCGCCAGACCCAGCGCCGGAACGGTCAGCACCAGCCAGATCGCCCCGACCACCAGGGCCAGGACGCGCCTGACGCTCGTCGACTTGCGTGGTCGCGCCGATCGAACGTCGGTCGCGCCTTCCGTCGAGCTCATGGAAACGCCCCACAACCTGAACATGATCAGGCACGATGATTGTGCAAAAGGAGAATGACAAGGGCGTTGAAACTCGCCGTCCGAGGTCGTGTCAGATCCACGCACCAGTGATCTGCATCGATCCCAGGAAAGCCAGAAACAGGCACGTCGGAACCTGGATCGTGGCGAACAGGGTCGCCTCGACACGGAAGCCCTTCGCCGCCATCGCCGAAGCCGGCACGGCCGCTATGCTGATGAGGGCCAGGATCGACATGAGATCGACCATCCAGCCGGGACGGTTCGGATGGGCGCCGGGCTCGACGCTGAAGATCTCGGCCCAGACTCCACACGCCAGCGCCGGCAGGGCCAGGGCCAGGAAGCCGAGGAAATGTCTCCGCTGCATCTCGCCGCGCCCCGCCAGAAAGGCCGCGCCGGTGATCGCGAGCCCTTCGAAGAGGATCAGCCCCAGCATACTAGGCCGCGGCCTCGCTGGGGGGCGCCGTCACGTTCTTCCGCCCGTTCCACTCGACCAGCACCGACGGCTTCACCGGCTCGCCGCGCGCCTGGGCGATCAGCTGGTTGGTGCGGGTCTCGATGACGTCTTCCATCCGGGCCATGAACTCGGCCTTCGACAGGCCCTTGGGCAGGGGCGGCAGGAATTCGACCGTGGCCTGGCCGGCGGTCTTCTTCTTGTCGGTCTGCTTCCAGAAGCAGCCCAGGTTCGTGGCCACCGGCACGACCGGCAGGTCGAAGTCGCGGCTCATGTGGTAGACGCCCGTGCGATAGCGGAACCGCTCGCCCGGGGCGGCCAGATGTCCCTCCGGATAGATCAGGATGCGGCGGCCCTCGGCGGCGACCTGGGCGGCGCTGGCCGACAGGGCTCTGCGAGCCTCGGGCCCGCCGCAGCTGTCGACCACGATGGCCCCGAACTTCTTGAGGATCTGGCCGACCAGCGGGAACTTCTCCAGATGGTCGCCGGTCACGAACGACAGGTTCTCGACATTGGCGAACATCACGAAGCCGTCGCCCCAGCTGTGGTGCTTGGCGGCGATGATGAAGGCGCCCTTGGGAAGGTTCTCCCGGCCCTTCAGCTCGATCCTGACGCCGGCGAAGACGCGCAGCGCCCAGATCATCCGCTGGCTGTAGAGCCGCAGGGCGAAGGCGATGGGCTTGCGCCCCGGGAGCAGGGCGGAGAGGGCGGCCGACAGGCCGTAGAAGATCGACAGAACCCAGTAGTAGGCGTTGAACAGCGCGCTGCGCATGGTTCGGTGTCCCTAAAGGCGTCTTGGGGTGGGCGAGGGGCTTAGCGGGCGGAAAGCACGGCCTGGACGGCCGCCGTCATCAGCGGCGCGTGGGCCGAAAGGTCGTCGTCGCCCAGGCGGCCATAGGCCTTGTTCTGGGCGGTCTGGGTGATCACCCCGATGGCCATGGCGGCCACCACGCGCGGGTCGCCCGGCGGCAGCTCGGTGTCCATCATCGCCCGCTTGACCAGGCTCTCGACCACGCTCACCGGATCACGGCCGTCCTCCTGGTAGTAGGGCAGGAAATGGTGCAGCTGCAGCAGATGGAAGGCGAACAGCAGCCAGTCCTCGTCGGCCACGGTGCAGTAGGCGCGGACCACGGCGGCGGCCTTGGCCTGGATGCCGGTCGCCATGTCGGCGTTGACGGTGATCAGGTCCGAAAGGCGTCGATGGGTGGCCATGAACAGGCCCACGGCCAGCTCGTCCTTGCTCTTCCAGTGACGGTAGATCGCGCCTTCCGACACTCCGGCCTTGGCGGCGATCAGCTTGGTGGTGGCCGCGTCGACGCCCTTGTCGACGAAGACCTCGAGGGCGGCGCGTTCGATCTTGGGCTTTGCGTTCATGGGCTGTAGCGTAACACGACCTCAGGGCGATGCAAGTGAGCAATCACTCTCATGCTTCCGCGTTGACCCGAACGCGGACGGCGGCCTAAGCCGGGGCCATGGTCCAGACGATCCTGATCTATTCCATGGGCGAGGTGATCGGCGACGGCCTGATCAAGCTGCCGTTCATCGCCGGCCTGCGCGCCGCCTTTCCAGACGCCCGGATCACCTGGTGCGCGGCCAAGGGCGAGACGGTCTATGCCGGACCGCTGAAGGCCGTGGTGGCCGGCTATATCGACGAGATCCTGACCGACGGTCCGACGGGCGACGCAGCCCTGGACGTCCTGCCGTGGGTCAAGCCGTTCGGCGGCCGGACCTTCGACCTGGTGATCGACACCCAGGAGAACCTGCGCCGCAGCCTGGTGGCTCGCCGCGCGGCCAAACAGAACTTCGTCTCGGCCGCCGCCCAGGCCCGCAAGCCCGGATGGCCCGTGGCCGTGGTCGAACGCCTGGCCAGGCTGCTGGACCTGGCGACCGACGGGGCCGGCGCGCCGCGCCCCCTGGCGCTGGCGAACCCCGACGCCGCCAACGCCGCCCGCGCGCTGCTGCCGACCGCCCACTACGGCGGGCCGGTCTATGTCGGCCTGGCCCCCGGCGCCGGCGGCCAGGACAAGCGCTGGCCGCTGGAGCGCTATCTGGAGCTGGCCCGCCGCATCGAGGCTTCGGGCCGCAAGGCGGTGTTCTTCTTCGGCCCCGACGAGGCGGCCGACGCCCAGGCCGCCCGCGAAGCGGTTCCGCAAGCCCTGTTTCCGGAGAAGGACCGCACGGACGGCTTCACCGGCGTGAAAGGGCCGATGCTGGCCATCGCCCTGGCCGGCCGGCTGACCGCCGCGGTCGCCAACGACGCCGGGCCGGGCCACATGCTGGCGGCCGGCGGCGCGCCGCTGCTGTCGCTGCAGAAGAACCATCGCAAGGCCGTCAAGTTTCGCCCCGCGGCCCAGCATCTTGAGCTGCTGGTCGCGGAGGACTACGGACAGGACATGGCCGCCCTGCCGCTCGACGTGGTGGACGAGGCCCTGCAACGCCTGATCGCCGGAGTCCCCTGATGCCCATTCTCGCACCCGTCTCGGCCGGCGAACTGATCGACAAGATCACCATCCTGCGCGTCAAGGCGATGCGGATCGGCGACCCGGCCAAGGAGGCCAACGTCCGGACCGAACTGGCCCTGCTGGAGGAAACCGCCGCGCGCGAGCTTCCGCAGTCGGCGGCGCTGGAGGACCTGGTCGCCCAGCTGACCGAGATCAACGCCGCCCTTTGGGACATCGAGGACGGCAAGCGCGACTGCGAGCGCCGCCAGGACTTCGGCCCGGACTTCGTGGCCCTGGCCCGCCGCGTCTATATCGACAACGACCGCCGCGCCGCCGTGAAGCGCCAGATCAACACCCTGGTCGGCTCGGAGATCGTCGAGGAAAAGAGCTACAAGCCGTATCTAGCCGGCTAGGCCGCCAGCCGCCGCAGCAGCGGCGCCAACGCATCCAGCAGCGCATCGACGTCGCCGGACGCGCCCGTTTCGGCGAAGACGTCTTCGAACTCGGCGATTTCGAGCCCGATCACACGGTTTCGGGCCAGGACGATGCAGACCTCGCACAGGTCGGCGAAGCTCAACCCGTCTTCGACGCTGTATTCCGTCGGCACGAGACCGGGATTCAGGACGTCGCAGTCGAGATGCACATAGACCGGCCGGTCGCCGATCGCGGCGGCCAGGCGTTGCGCGATCCCAGGGCCGGCCGCGACCAGGCGCGGTCCGCCGGCGGCGATCAGCGCGGCCTCGCACGGATCCAGGTCCCGGGCTCCGACCAACACGACGTCGGCCAGGTCCAGCCCTTGGCCCAGACCCGTATCCCAGACGCCGGCGGCGGCGGTCAGCACCATGCCGCCCAGATAGCCGGTGGTGGAATGGGCGGGCTGGTTGCAGTCGCCATGGGCGTCGAACCAGACGATCAGGGCGTCCGGATGATGGCGCAGCACGACGGGCAGGGCGGCGATCGAGGCGGCGCAGCGTCCCTGGGCCAGCAGCGAAACCTTGCCATCGGCCAGCACGGCGTCCAGACGGGCGGCCAGCGCCTCCAGTCCGGGACGGGCCGCTTCCAATTCCTCCGACCATCCGGTCGCCAGCGGCGGAGACCGAACGCCCACGCGCTCAAGGGCCACGCCCAGGCGGGCTTCAAGGGCCGCGCCCACGGCCAGGGCGCCGGCGACGCCGCGCGGATTGCGATCGCCCGCGCGACCTTGGAAGACGGTGAGAGCTAGGTTGGACATGGGCTGCAGCCTACCCCGAGCTCCGGCAAGACCGCTAGGACCGCTTGCCGACGGTTTCCTCGACCCGCTCCTCGAAGTCGCCGAGGTTGCCGAACAGGTTCTCGATGGCGAACACCAGGCCGAAGACGCGCGCCGCGTCGTCGAAAGCCAGAGCCCGGGTGCCGCCGCCGGCCCGCAGGGTCTCGACGGCGGACTGGAAGGCCTGATGCGCCTCGGCGAAGGCGACGCGGTCGGGGCGTGGACCGCCCGACAGCAGGGCCGAACAGGCCCGCAGGAAGCTCGCGCTGGCGTTCAGCATGGCCGCCGAGGGCAGGGCCAGGCCGGGCGAGGGGAAGGTCTCGCGCAGGGCCCGGCCGATCATCACGCTGTCGTTGCGCAGCCGCCAGAGCGTGCGGGGCAGGGCCTCGGTCACCGAATGGTCGCTCAGCCGGCTGGCGCTCTCGCGATCGGCCTCGGTCATGGCGGTCTGCAGCTTGGACAGCGCCTTCAGCGTGTCGTCGTAGTGCGCGCGGGCCTCCAGCTCGGTCGCGCCGCCCTTCAGCTTCAGGGCGTAGTGCTCCAGCAGCTCGGCCAGCAGTCCGGCCACCTTGTCGGCGTTGTCGACCACCGTGGCGTGGGCCCGGGCGGGGAAGATCAGCAGGGTGGCGGCGATGCCGACCACGCTGCCGACCGTGATCTCGGCCGTTCGCAGGAAGGCGGCGACCACCGGATCCATGTGGGTGGTCGTGCCGATCAACATGATCACGGCGGTGACCGGGGCCACCTTGAAGGCCGGGCGGACGGCTGCCAGGAAGGCCAGCAGGGCGGCGGTGACCGCCAGGATCGGTCCGCCGGCCTCGGGCCAGCGGGCGTGCAGTATGGCGGCGCCGGCCCCGACGGCGGCGCCGACCACCGTGCCCATCAGCCGCTCGATCGAGGCGGTGATCGTGGCGCCGAGGCTGGACTGGACGACGATCACGGCGGTGAACACCGCCCAATAGCCCTGGGGCAGGCGCAGCAGGGTCGCCAGGGCGTAGGCGGCCACGACGGCCGACGACACCCGGATGGCGTGGCGCAGTTCGGTCTTGCGGCCGGCGGCCTTGGCCAGGGCCGCGCGGGACAGCTCCAGGCCGACGAACCGGCKCCAGTCGCTGGGCGCGGCTTCCGGCATCTAGGTCACCGCCTCGCGCAGCATCTCCAGCGCCGTGCGGACAGCGGCCAACTGCACCCCTTCGCGCGTCTCGCCGTCGAACAGTTCGTGGCGATGGACGACCGAACGGTTGGCGCGGGCCACCGCGAAATGCACGGTGCCGACCGGCTTCAGGGGCGAGCCGCCGCCGGGTCCCGCCACGCCGGTGATCGACACGGCGACATGGGCGTTGCTGGCCTCCAGCGCGCCCTCGGCCATCCAGCGCGCCACCACCTCGGACACCGCCCCGTGGTCGGCGATCAGGTCGCCGGGCACGCCCAGCATCTCGGACTTGGCCCGATTGGTGTAGGTGACGAAGCCGCGCTCGAAGACGTCCGACGCCCCGGAGATGTTGCAGATCGCGCCCGCCACCAGTCCACCGGTGCAGCTCTCGGCCGTGGCCAGCCGAAGGGACTTCCCGCGCGCTTCGTCAATCAGCAGGCGGGCCAGGGTCTGGATTTCGAGCGGGAACATCGGAGACTCCTGCGCCTCGAGGCGGGGACACACACTCACATCACGGTCTGCGGGCAAATGGCAATGTGGATGGGGTGAGTGTGTGTCCCCATCTTCGTCCCGAGCCCCTCAGGCCGGCGTCTCGACCACGGCGATGGCCTGGGCCGCCAGGCCTTCGCCACGGCCGGTGAAGCCCATGCCCTCGGTGGTGGTCGCCTTGACGCTGACCCGGTCGAGCGGAAGGTCCAGGATCTGGGCCAGGCGTTCGCGCATCGCCGCGCGGTGCGGTTTGATCTTGGGCCGCTCGCAGATCAGGGTCACGTCGACATTGACCAAGGTTCCGCCGCGTTGACGGACTAGATCCACGGCATGGATCAGGAACTTGTCCGAGGCCGCGCCCTTCCATTGCGGATCGGTGGGCGGGAAGTGGTCGCCGATATCGCCTTCGCCGATCGCGCCCAGGATGGCGTCGGTCAGGGCGTGCAGGCCGGCGTCGGCGTCGGAATGGCCGATCAGGGTCTCGTCGTGGGCGATCTCGACGCCGCACAGCCAGACCGATTCACCGGGTCCCCAGCGGTGGGCGTCGAAGCCCTGGCCCATGCGGGTGATGCGCGCGCGGCCCGCGAGCTGTTCGGCCCCCAGCTTCTCAGCCATGGCGAAGTCCTCCGGATAGGTCAGTTTCATCAACATCGGGTCGCCGGGCGTGACCACCACCCGGCCGCCGTGGCGTTCGACCACCTGGCCGTCGTCGGTCGGTTCGTCCGGACCCGTCCATTCGGCGTAGGCCGCCAGCAGGCGGTCGCGGCGGAAAGCCTGGGGGGTCTGAGCGCGCCACAGATCGTTACGCGGTTTCGTGACAACGGCCGCGTCGACCGCTCCACTTTTCAGCGTATCGGCGACCGGCAAGGCTGGAATCGCGCCATCGGCGTCGTCGAGGGCTTTCAGCACAGCTTCGATTGTTGCGGCGCCGAGGAAGGGCCGCGCGGCGTCGTGGATCAGCACCGGCTCGTCGGCCGGCCGGTCGGCGAGAGCCGCCAGACCGGCCTGGACGGAGAGGGCGCGAGTCGCGCCGCCGGGGGCCGTGGTCCAGCCGGAAAGTCCGTGCAGGGCCGTTTCCAGGATCGGGCGGGCGTCAGGATCGGCCACGATCACAAGCTTTTGCGCGCCGCCGCCCAGCAAGGCTTCCACCGACCAGCGCAGCACGGTTTTCCCGGCCAGGACACGCCATTGCTTGGCCTGGCCTGGGCCAGCCCTGGTACCGGAACCGGCGGCGACGATGACGGCGGAGAAGGTCATCCCGGCTGTTTAGCCGCCCGAGGTAACTTGTCTAGAGAAGAGCCTTTACTGCGCCGCACAAATTGCCTAAAAACAGTGCGGTGGGGATGCATATAAAATGAGCAACAGTCTCGCAGTCGGCAAGGTCGAAGTGCCCGGGCGTGTGTGGATCGCACCCATGACCGGCGTCTCCGATCTGCCTTTCAGGGAAACCGCCACCCGCCTCGGCGCGGCCTATGTGGCGACCGAGATGGTGGCCTGCGCCGAGTTCGCGCGGGGACGCCCCGACGCCGTACGCCGCGCGGCGGTCGGCGACGGCCTGCCGCTGATGGTCGTCCAGCTGGTCGGCCGCGATCCCGGCTTCATGGCCCAGGGCGCGCGGATGGCCGCCGAGGCCGGGGCACAGATCGTCGACCTGAACTTCGGCTGCCCCTCCAAGATGGTCACGGGCGGCGTGGCCTCGGGCTCGGCCCTGATGCGCGAGCCGGATTTGGCCGAGGCCCTGGTGGCCGCCGCCGTCAAGGCCGTGGACGTTCCGGTCACCGTCAAGATGCGCCTGGGCTGGGACGACGACAGCCGCAACGCCGCCGACATCGCCCGCCGGGCCGTCGACGCCGGCGCCCAGGCGCTCACCGTCCATGGCCGCACGCGCTGCCAGTTTTACAAGGGCGAGGCCGACTGGGAGGCCGTCGCCGCCGTCAAGCAGGCGGTCGGCGTTCCGGTGCTGGTCAACGGCGACATCGTCGACGGCGACACCGCTCGCCAGGCCTTGGACCAATCGGGCGCCGACGGCGTGATGATCGGCCGAGGCGTCTACGGCCGCCCGTGGATCGCCCAGGCCATCGAGGCGGCGCTGCGCGGCGAGGGCTTCCGCGAGCCGGACGCCCAGGAGCGCCTGGCCATCGCGGTCACCCATTTCCGTCGCAGCCTGGACTTCTACGGCCAGAACCTGGGGCTGAAGATGTTCCGCAAGCACCTAGCCTCGTACATCGACGCCGCGCCGTGGCCCGACAGCGAGGAGGCGCGGCGGATCGCCCGCGGCGTCCTGTGCCGCCTGGAAGACCCCGCCGCGATCGAGGACGGCCTGGCCGCCCTGTGGCTGGACGACCGGAGGCTGGCCGCATGACCGATCACGCCCGCATCTCCCCGACCAAGATCTCCGACAGCCTGAAGGTCGCGGCCTTCGACCTGAGCCCCGAACCCGCCCTGGTCGTCGACCGCGAAGGCGCTTTGGTGGCGGTCAACGAAGCCGCCGAGGCCCTGTTCGGCCAGGGCCTGTCGCTGCTGGCCCGCGGCCGCTTCCGCGCCGCCCTGCCGCCGGGCTCGGTGCTGGTCTCGATGATGGACCGCGCCCTGTTCGAAGGCGCGCTGGTCCGCGAGCACGGGGTCGAGGTCAATCTGTTCGGCCAGCCGCCGTTCGAGGCCGACGGCGCCGCCGCGCCCCTGGGCGATGGTTCGGTGCTGCTGACCCTTCACGTCAAGGGCGTGCTGGGCGTCGAACGGGCTTCGGACGCCGCCGGCCTGCGCTCGGTGGTCGGCCTGGGCCGCATGCTGGCCCACGAGATCAAGAACCCGCTGGCGGGCATCCGCGGCGCGGCTCAGCTGCTGAAGACCGGCGCCAGCGCCGCCGACCAGCCGCTGGCCCAACTGATCGTCGACGAGACCGACCGCATCCGCCGCCTGGTCGACCGCATGGAGGCCTTCTCCGACGAGGTCCCGGGTCCGCGCGAGGCGGTCAACATCCACCAGGTGCTGGACCGCGTCCGCGCCCTGGTCGTCAACGGCGTCGCCGACGGCCTGGCGCTGCAGGAGCACTACGACCCGTCGCTGCCCGACGTCTGGGGCGACGAGGACCACCTGATCCAGGTGTTCCTGAACCTGGTCAAGAACGCCGCCGAGGCTGCCCACATGCGCGGCGACGGCCAAGGCATCCTGTCGATCCACACCGCTTGGCGTCCCGGCGTTCGGGTGCGGGGCGCGGATGGCAAGGCCACTGCCGGCGCGCCGATCGAGATCCGCGTGCAGGACAACGGTCCCGGCGTGCCCCAGAGCCTGCGCGATCACCTGTTCCAGCCGTTCGTCACCACCAAGGCCAACGGCACGGGCCTGGGCCTGGCCCTGGTCACCAAGCTGGTGACCAGCCACGGCGGCCTGATCGACTTCGAATCCGAGCCCGGCCGCACCGTGTTCCGCGTGCTGCTGCCGATGGCGACCGGAAAGCTTGCCACCTCCACTGGAGACGCCCACGCATGAACGCCGCCAGCAAGAAGATCCTGATCGCCGACGACGACAGCTCGGTGCGCCTGGTGCTCAGCCAGGCCTTCACCCGGCTGGGCTATCAGGTCCGGGCGACGGGCAACGCCACCACGCTGCTGAAGTGGGTGATGGACGGCGAGGGCGATCTGATCGTCACCGACGTGATGATGCCCGACGAGAACGTGTTCGACGTGCTGCCGCGCATCCGCAAGGAACGGCCCAAGCTGCCGATCATCGTGATGAGCGCCCAGAACACCCTGCTGACGGCGGTCAACGCCGCCGACGCGGGCGCGTTCGAATACGTCTCCAAGCCCTTCGACCTCGACGACGTCACCGCCGCCGCCCGCCGGGCCCTGTCGCGACCGGCCGACGCCGAGGCCTCCAAGGCCCAGGCCCGCGCCATGCGCGACGAGCGCCTGCCGCTGATCGGCCGCTCGGCCCCGATGCAGGAGGTCTACCGCACCATCGCCCGCCTGGTCGGCGCCGACCTGACGGTGCTGATCCTCGGCGAGAGCGGCACCGGCAAGGAGCTGGTGGCCCGCGCCCTGCACGAGCTGGGCCGCCGCCGCGACGGCAAGTTCGTGGTCATCAACCTGGCCGCCGTGCCGCGCGAGCGGGTCGAGACCGAGCTGTTCGGGCGCGGGGAGGGCGACATGGGCCGCCTGATCGAGGCCGACGGCGGCACCCTGTTCCTGGACGAGATCGGCGACATGCCGCTGGACGCCCAGACACGCCTGCTGCGGGTGATCGACGGCACCGAGCCGGTGCTCAACCCCAAGACCGGCCGCCGTCCCAATGTCCGCATCATCGCCGCCACCAACCGCGACCTGCGCGGCCTGATCCAACAGGGCCTGTTCCGCGAGGACCTGTTCTTCCGCCTCAACGTCGCGCCCGTGCGCCTGCCGCCGCTGCGCGACCGCACCGAGGACATCCCGGACCTGGCCCGCACGTTCCTGCTGCGCGCCGCCCGCGAAGGCCTGCCGTCCAAGACCATCGACCAGAGCGCCCTGGACCGCATGAAGAGCCACGCCTGGCCGGGCAACGTGCGCGAGCTGGAGAACCTGATCCGGCGGATGTGCGCCCTCTACGCCGAGGAACTGATCACCGCCCGCATCGTCGATCGCGAGCTGCAGGACCACGCGCCGGCCGCCCATGCCGACGAGGGTCCGGTCACCCTGGCCAGCCTGGTCGAGCGCCACCTGTCGTCGCACTTCGCCGACCAGCCCGACGGCGTGCCGGCCGCCGGCCTCTACGACCGGGTGCTGCAGGAGGTGGAGCGGCCGCTGATCCAGCTGACCCTGTCGGCCACCCGCGGCAATCAGGTGCGGGCCGCCGAAATCCTGGGACTCAACCGCAACACCTTGCGCAAGAAGATCCAGGACCTGGGCGTCGAGATGACGCGCGGCCGACGGTAAAATCTCACCGGAGAGACTCTCCGTCCTGATTTTGGGCGGGACGGAGGGTGTTTCGTGCGGATGAATGCATTGTAACGCCACCGCTGACGCTTAATTGGCACATACCTGTTGAGTTTAGGGCACAGGGCCCCTTAGACTTGGTCAATGGCGTCCGTTCCGTCCGTGCTGGAGCTTGAAGGACCCCCGACCCGGTTCAGCCGGGCCTGGTGGCGCGAGCTGTTGCGGTCCCGCTTCACGTTGGGCGGGGCCTACGGCGTGGCGATCGCCCTGACCGCCACGGCGGTGTTCCTGGCGTCGTCGCCGCCGGCCACCGGGCCGATCGGACCGGCCACCACGGTCATCCTCGTCGTCCTCGGTTTTAACCTCGCCCTGATTCTCTGCGTGGCCGGCATCGTCGGCTGGCGGCTGCTGGACCTGGTCGACGCGCGGGCCAGCGACGCCGGCGCGCGGCTGCACCTGCGCTTCGTGGGCCTGTTCTCGGTGGCCGCCGTGGCCCCGGCCGTGATCGTCGCCCTGTTCTTCGGGGTGCTGGTCAATCGCGGGGTCGACGCCTGGTTCAGCGAGCGCGTGCGCACCGTGGTCGAGAACTCGGCCACCGTCGCCCGGTCCTATGTCAGCGAGCAGACCCAGTATATCAGCCAGCACGTCGGGCCGATGGCCGGCACCCTGAACCAGGCGGCGCCGACCCTGGCCGACTCGCCGGTGGCCTTCGGGCACTTCCTCAAGAGCCTGGCCGACGACAACGGCTTCTCGTCCGCCTACGTGCTGGACCGCGACGGCCGGATCCTGGCCCGCGCCGAGTCCGACGACGCCCCGCCGTTCCTGGCCCCGCCGCCGTCCAGCTACCAGCGGACCGACGACGGCGACATCACCTCGCAGCGCTTCGTCGAGGAAGACCTGTTCCGGGCGCTCTATCGCCTGAAGGCCTTCCCGGACGCCTACCTCTACATCGCCCGGCCGATCGACAAGGGCATCCTGGCCCACCTGATCGAGTCCGAGGAATCGCTGATCTCGTATCGCGAGGCGGCCAAGAACCAGAACCGCATCCAGGTGATCTTCGGCCTCAGCTACATCGAGACCGCGCTGCTGGTGCTGGTCGCGGCCGTCTGGGTCGGCATCGCCGCCGCCAACTCGATCGCCGCCCCGGTCTCGGGCCTGGTGCAGGCGGCCGGTCGGGTCTCGGCCGGCGACCTGGACGCGCGGGTCGACGTCGAGATCGGCCCCGAGGAGATCCGCGCCCTGTCGATCGCCTTCAACATGATGACCACCGACCTGCAGGCCCAGCAGGCCGCCCTGCGGGTGGCCAGTCTCGACGCGGAGTCGCGCCGCCAGTTCATCGAGACCGTGCTGTCGGGCGTCAGCGCCGGCGTCGTCGGGCTGGATTCCGAGGGCCGCATCACCGCGCTCAACCGCCGGGCCGGCGACCTGCTGGCCCTGACGGACGACGCCGTGAGCCAGCCGCTGGTCGAGGTGGCTCCGGAGCTGGAGACCGTCATCTCGGAGATCAGCGGCGGCAAGCCGAACGCCGAGGTCGAGATCGACGTGATCCGCGGCGGCGAGACCCGCCGGCTGCGCTTCCGCGGGGCCGGTCACGCGGTCGGGACCCTGGTCCTGACCTTCGACGACATCACCCGCCTGGTGGCCGCCCAGCGCAACGCCGCCTGGAAGGACGTCGCCCGCCGCATCGCCCATGAGATCAAGAACCCGCTGACCCCGATCCAGCTGTCGGCCGAGCGGATTCGCCGCAAGTATCGCAAGGACATCACCAGCGACCTGGAGACCTTCGACCGCTGCACCGAGACCATCATCCGCCAGGTCGGCGACATCGGCCGGATGGTCGACGAATTCTCCTCGTTCGCCCGCATGCCCGCGCCGCGCTTCGCGCCTGCCGACCTGACCGAGATGCTGCGCCAGGCGGTTTTCGCCCAACGTTTCGTCGACGCCGAGACCGAGGTGGTCCTGGAGGATCCAGGCGAGGAGGTCTGGGTCAGCTGCGACGCGCGGATGGTCGGCCAGGCCCTGACCAACATCCTCAAGAACGCCGGCGAGGCGGTCGGCGCGCGTCGCCTGGCCTCGCCCGAACCGCCGGGCCGCATCGTCGCCAGCCTAGTCTCGGACGACGAGCACCTGTGCCTGGTCGTCGAGGACAACGGCGTGGGCCTGCCGGCCCGCGACCGGGACCGGCTGACCGAACCCTATGTCACGACCCGCGAGAAGGGCACCGGCCTCGGGCTGGCGATCGTCAAGCGGATCATGGAGGACCATGAAGGCGAACTGGTCCTGACCGACGCGCTGAATGGAACCGGCGCCCGGGTCATCCTGAAGTTCCCCACGACCGCGCGGCTGACCGCCGCCAACGCCCAGAACGGCGTAGAGGAGATGATATGAGCGCTGACGTGCTTGTGGTCGACGACGAGGTCGATATCCGCGAACTGGTGGCCGGCATCCTCGAGGATGAAGGCTACGCGGTGCGGGTCGCGGCCGATTCCGACCAGGCGCTGGCCGCCCTGCGAGCCCGAAAGCCCGCGCTGCTGGTGCTGGACATCTGGATGCAGGGCGGGGGGATGGACGGGCTGGAGCTGCTCGACATGGTCAAGGCCCTCGACCCCGATCTGCCGGTGATCATGATCTCGGGCCACGGCAACATCGAGACCGCCGTCAGCGCCATCAAGCGCGGGGCCTACGAGTTCCTGGAAAAGCCGTTCAAGTCCGACCGCCTGCTGCTGGTGGTGGAACGGGCCCTGGAAGCCGCCAACCTCAAGCGCGAAAACCGTCGCCTGCGGGTGCAGAGCTTCAGCTCCGACGGCCTGATGGGCAAGTCGGCGGCGGCCCAGGCCCTGCGCCAGCTGATCGCCAAGGTCGCCCCGGCCAACAGCCGGGTGCTGGTCTCGGGCCCGCCCGGCTCGGGCAAGGAGCTGGTCGCCCGGCTGATCCACGGCTCCAGCGCCCGGCTGCGCAACGAGTTCGTGGCCGTCAGCGCCGCGGGCATGGCCCCCGAGCGCCTGGACGTCGAACTGTTCGGCGAGGAGGGCGAGAACGGCCGTCCGCGCAAGATCGGGGTGTTCGAGCGCGCCCACGGCGGCACCCTCTATCTCGACGAGGTGGCAGACATGCCGCGCGAGACCCAGAGCCGCATCCTGCGGGTCCTGGTCGAGCAGCGCTTCCGCCGGGTGGGCGGCGACAACGACGTCCAGGTCGACGTGCGGGTGATCTCGTCGACTTCGCGAGAACTTCGCGAGGAGATCGCCGCCGGGCGGTTCCGCGAGGACCTGTTCCACCGCCTGAACGTGGTGCCGGTTCGCGTGCCCGGTCTTTCCGAGAGGCGCGAGGACATCCCCGAGCTGATCACCTACTTCATCGACCGGATCGGCGAGGCCACCGGCATGCAGCGGCGGCGGCTGGGCGAGGACGCCCTGGCGACCCTGCAGGTCCAGGCCTGGCCCGGCAACGTCCGCCAGTTGCGCAACAACGTCGAGCGGATGCTGATCCTGGCCTCGGGCGAGCCGGGCGACCTGATCACCGCCGAGATGCTCAACACCAACGAGCAGCCGACCGGCGGCAACGCCGGGGCGATCGGGGCCGAGCGGATCATCGCCCTGCCGCTGCGCGAGGCGCGGGAACTGTTCGAGCGGGAGTATCTGAACGCCCAGATCCTGCGGTTCGGCGGCAACATCTCGCGCACCGCCAACTTCATCGGCATGGAGCGCTCGGCCCTGCACAGGAAATTGAAATCCCTGGGCGTCGCGGGTGCACGAGTCGAAGAGGAAGAGTAACTAGCTCACCTCTTCGTCCGGCCACGCTTGCCGATCACGCCTGAAGGAACTGTAGATGTCGCGTTTCGCCTATGTGAACGGCCGGTTCGTGCGCCATGGCGAGGCCGCCGTGCATATCGAGGATCGCGGCTATCAGCTGGCCGACGGCGTCTACGAGGTGTGGGCGGTGTTCGGCGGCAAGCTGGCCGACGCGGCGGGGCACTTCACGCGGCTGTGGCGCAGCCTGGACGAACTGCGCATCGCCCATCCGATGAGCGAAAAGGCCCTGACCGTGGTGCTGCGCGAGACCATCCGCCGCAACAAGGTGCGCGAGGGCATGGTCTATCTGCAGGTGACCCGCGGCGTCGCCCCGCGCGACCACGCCTTCCCCAATCCGGCCGTGCCGCCGGCCGTGGTGGTCACCGCCAAGAGCGTCGACCGCGTGGCCGCCGAGGCCAAGGCCGCCAAGGGCCAGTCGGTGATCACCGTGCCCGAGAACCGCTGGGGCCGCTGCGACATCAAGTCGATCGGCCTGCTGCCCAACGGATTGGCCAAGCAGGCGGCCCGCGAGCGCGGCGCGGTCGAAGCCTGGTTCGTCGACGAGTTGGGCCTGGTCACCGAAGGCGCCTCGTCCAACGCCTGGATCGTCGACGCCGAGGGCCGGCTGCGCACCCGCGACACCCAGGCCAACATCCTGCGCGGCATCACCCGCTCCAGCCTGCTGGAGGTGATCGCCGAGGCCGGCCTGCCGATCGCCGAGCAGCCGTTCACGGTGGAGGAGGCCAAGGCCGCCAGGGAGGCCTTCATCACCGGCGCGGGCACCCTGGTGCTGCCGATCGTCAGCGTCGATGGCGCGCAAATCGGCGATGGAACGCCTGGACCGGTGGCGACGCGGCTTCGGCGTCTCTATATCGAGCGCGCCAAGGCGGCCGCGATCTAGATCGATAGTCTAGGTTTAAGGGCGTTAGCGCACTTTCTTCGCTGATTGGTCATACCAACCGGCGAAAAATGCTTTAGTCTGAACTTGTTTGTGTGGGGGGCGTGTGGCCCTCCGAAACAATAAGAGGGGAATCCCCATGTCGACCGAAAAAAAACAGAACCTTCAGGACACCTTCCTGAACAGCGTGCGCAAGTCGAAGACGCCGCTGACCATCTTCCTGGTGAACGGCGTGAAGCTGCAGGGCGTTGTCAGCTGGTTCGACAATTTCTGCGTCCTGCTCCGCCGCGACGGCCAGTCCCAGCTGGTTTACAAGCACGCCATTTCGACGATCATGCCGGCCCAGCCCGTGCAGCTGTACGAGCCGAGCGCTGATCAAGACGATTGATCCTTAGCGTTTGACCAAATCCACTTCCAAGTCCATCGACCACGCTATCCCGGTTCTGCGGGCCTTCGTGATCCATCCCGTGCGTCCGACGCGCGGCCAATCGGTCCTCGAGGCGCGCGACCCTAACGTGCGTCTCGAGGAGGCCGTCGGCTTGGCCGTCGCCCTCGATCTCGAGGTCGTCGAGACCACGATCGCACCCCTGCGCCTGGTCACGCCCGCCACCCTGTTCGGCAAGGGCAAGATCGAGGAGTTCGCCGCCATCTGCGAGGTCGAGAAGATCGACGTCGCGGTGTTCGACGACCAGCTGACCCCGGTCCAGCAGCGCAATCTCGAACGGGCCCTGAACGTCAAGGTCGTCGACCGCACGGGCCTGATCCTCGAGATCTTCGCCCGCCGGGCCCGCACCCGTGAGGGCAAGCTGCAGGTCGAGTTGGCGCGGCTGGACTACGAACGCTCGCGCCTGGTCCGCACCTGGACCCACCTGGAGCGCCAGCGCGGCGGCACCGGCAACACCGGCGGTCCCGGCGAAACCCAGATCGAGCTGGACCGCCGCCTGATCGCCGGCGTCATCATCAAGCTCAAGCGCGAGCTGGACGAGGTGCGGCGCACCCGCACCCTGCACCGCAGCGCCCGCAAGAAGGTGCCGTACCCGACCGTGGCCCTGGTGGGCTACACCAACGCCGGCAAGTCGACGCTGTTCAACCGCCTGACCAATGCCACGGTCGTGGCCCAGGACATGCTGTTCGCGACCCTGGACCCGACCCTGCGCACCGTGAAGCTGCCCGACGGGCGGCCGGCGATCCTGTCCGACACCGTCGGCTTCATCTCCGACCTGCCGCACGAACTGGTCGAGGCCTTCCGCGCCACCCTCGAGGAGGTGCAGGAGGCCGACGTGGTGCTGCACGTGCGCGACGTGGCCAATCCGGACACCGACGCCCAGGCCCGCGACGTCCAGAAGGTGCTGACCGAGCTGAAGGTCCTTGGCGACGACGGCGACGAGGTCGACGGCAAGACCCTGATCGAGGTCTGGAACAAGATCGACCTGGTCGAGGGCGAGGCCCGCGAAATCCTCGAGGGTCAGGCCCGCCGGCAGGAGGCGTCGCCCGTCTCGGCCGTCACCGGCGAGGGCTGCGCCGAACTGCTCAAGCGGGTCGGCGGCCTGATCGACGACACGCCGCCGGTGGCGGTGCGTCTGGCGGCCAAGGACGGCGAGGCCCTGGCCTGGATCTACCGCAACGGCCGCGTGGAGAGCCGCGAGGACGAGGACGAGGGCGGCGTGCGCTTGATCGCCCGTCTCGACGCCCAGGCCCTGGGCCGGTTCGAACGCCAGTTCCCCGACGTCTGGATCATGGCGACCGGCGACTGATCTTTCCCCGCTTGCCGCGCTCGCCCTGAGGGTGAACACTCCGAACCCCGCATTCGGAGCGCGAGCATGGCCAACGATCCCTGGGACGGCGTGACGGTGCCGGACGCCGCCACGGTTGTCGTCAAGCGGGTGGAGGGCTTCTTCGCCCAGCCCTACGACGACAACGGCGCGCTGCCGGGCGGCACCTGGACGATCGGCTACGGCACGATCCGCGACGCGGCCGGCAAGGCCGTGACGCCGACCACCCCGGCCGTCACCGAGGTCCAGGCCGTCAAGTTGCTGATGCGCGACATGAAGCGCGCGGCCATGGACGTGCACACCCGCGTCCGGATCCCGCTGCTGGTCTACGAGGCCGCCGCCCTGATCTCGTGGACCTACAATCTGGGCGACGGCGCGCTGCGCACCTCGACGATGCTGCGCAAGCTGAACGCCGGCGAGAAGACCGCCGTGCCCGACGAGATGCGCAAGTGGATCAACCAGAACGGCAAGCCGCTGGTCGGCCTGCTACGCCGCCGCTGGGCCGAGGCGGCGATCTTCGTGGGCAAGGACCCGGTCAACGCCTGCGTCCGGGCCTGGCGCGAGATCGATGGTTTGGACGATTGGCCGGCGTTCTAGAAACGGGGACATGCACTTGTGCGTGTCCCCAACGCGCTAGGACCTGGGGACACGCACAAGTGCATGTCCCCAACCGTAGCTACTTCCGCTCCGCCGCCTTGGCCGCGTTCCACAGGCCGTCCATCTCGGCCAGGTCCGACTGATCCGGGGTGCGGCCGTCCTTGGCCAGCTCGGCCTCGATGAAGGCGAAGCGCCGGACGAACTTGGCGTTGGTGGCGCGCAGGGCGTCCTCGGGCTCGACGTCCAGCTTGCGGGCCAGGTTGGCGACCACGAACAGCAGGTCGCCCAGCTCCTCGCGGGCCTTGGCCTTGTCGCCGGCGGCGATCTCGACCTTCAGCTCGGCGACTTCCTCGGCCAGCTTGTCCAGCACCTCGTCGGTCGAGGGCCAGTCGAAGCCGACCCGGGCGGCGCGCTTGGTCAGCTTGACGGCGCGGGTCATGGCGGGGAGGCCGGCGGGCACGTCGTCCAGCACGCCGCCCTTGGCCTTGGCCTTGCGTTCCTGGGCCTTCAGCGTCTCCCAGCCGGCGACCTGGGCGTCGAGGTCATCATACGAATGGTCGCCGAACACATGCGGATGGCGGCGCACCATCTTGTCGTTGATCGCGCGGGCCACGCCGGCCAGGTCGAACACGCCCTGTTCCTCGGCCATGCGCGAATGGAACACCACCTGCAGCAGCAGGTCGCCCAGCTCTTCCTTCAGGTCCGACAGGTCGTTGCGCTCGATGGCGTCGGCGACCTCGTAGGCCTCCTCGACCGTGTAGGGCGCGACCGTGGCGAAGGTCTGCTCCTGGTCCCACGGACAGCCGCCGTCGGGATCGCGCAGCTTGGCCATGATGTCGATCAGGGTGAAGAGCGGATGCTGATCCTTCTCGCGGGGATCATTCAGCGGCGGGCTTTGGGGCTGCGAGGGGAGAGACATGCGGTTCCGGGCTCGGACTGGGAAGGGGCTCGGCCGCGTCCCGCGCGTCGAGCTGACGGCGGATCTCGGCATGGGCGGTCTCGTCCAGGCGATAGCGCAGGATGACCGCGCACACCAGCAGGCCAAGCGCGGCCGGGGCCACGGCGTAGAGGACGATCAAGGCCGTGTCGCCCTGGGCGCTGGGAACCTTCGGGTCGAAGCCCAGTTGCGCCAGCACCAGGAACACCCCGACCGCCAGGGCGTAGCCCAGCTTCACCGTGCCGTTGACGATGGCGTAGAGCAGGCCGGTGCGGTCCACGCCGCTGGCCAGCCGCTCCTCGTCGCCCAGGTCGGCCATCATCGAACGCACCAGCAGCGGGGCGGCGGAATAGGGCAGGCCGGCCAGCACCAGGATCACCATGCCCAGCAGCATCGGGGGGCTGAGATACGACCCGCCGTCGTACCGGGGCGTGAACACCGTCACCACCTGGACGAGGGCGTAGATCACGGCCGCGATGGCCAGGGCTTTGTGCTTGCCGATCTTCTTGGCCAGGGCCGGCCAGATCGGCGATCCGCCCAGGGCGGCGACGAAATAGATCAGCAGCAGGATGCCGGCCGAGGCCTTGTCGAAGCCCTTGATGCGCTCGAAGAAGAAGAAGAACAGCGCCCCGGTGATGCCCGGCGCCAGACCCATCAGCAGGTCGGCGAACAGCAGGGTCCGCACCGACGGGCGCTTGAGCAGGTCGACATATTGCTTGAGGCCGGCCTCGTGCTTGACCGGCGGGACATTGGTTTCGCCCACCACCTTCATGGCCAGCAGGAAGGTCAGCGGCAGCAGGGCGATGATGAACCAGCCCATGGCCTGGACGCCGGCCGCGTGATTGCCCTTGTAGATCACGGCCAGGATCGGCGGCAGCAGCAGGACCAGGATCATCCCGACCACGTTGCCGGCGCTCCACCAGCCGTAGACGCGTGATCGCTGCTGGTAGTCCGGCGACAGCACCGCGCCCCAGGCGGTGTGCGACAGCACCGCCATCGAGTAGCCGACATAGCAGACGACCAGCCAGCCCCAGAGATAGAGCGGCCCGATTCCGGGCTTGGCCATGAACAGGAAATAGGCCGCCAGCATCAGCACGGGCGCGGCCGCCGCCAGCCAGGGCCTGAATCGGCCGATCCGGGTTCGCGTGCGGTCCATCATGCCGCCCAGGATCGGGTCCAGGATGATGTCGGCCACCCGCACCAGCAGGAAGGCCGAGCCGACCACCGACAGCGAAAGGCCCAGCTCGCTGACATAGTATTCCGGCAGATAGACCACCAAGGGCAGGCCCAGGGCGGCCAGGGGCAGGCTGGGCGCGGCGAAGGCCGCCAGGGTCCAGGATGAGCGCCGTCCGGTCATGCGTTCCTCGCCGAAAGCGGGCTGCCCCCGCGTTTATGAACAGCGATCAGACGCCGTGTCGCGACGGCTGGCAAGAGGCCTCGGAAACGCCGAGCTCAGCGCGCGTCGCCGAACTGATCCTTGGCCAGACGGACCGCGAAACGGTCGAAGGCCTGCTCGGCGTCCTGCCAGGTCGAGCCGTAGCGGGCCCAGCGGATGTCGTCGCCGTACCAGCTGTAGGCGATCGGCGTGCGGGCGCCGGCCGCGTCGACATAGTCGCCGCTGATCCGCGCCCCGCCGATGCCGAAGCTCTCCATCGACAGCCCCTGGGTGGTCATCAGTTGCTGGGGCGTGGGCCGGTTGGGCCGGGCGTCGTCGATGACCAGGGTCAGCGTCCCGCCGTCGGCGCGCGACGGAAGCCGCCTTTCGACGGTGCGTTGCAGTTGGGAGGTCAGGATGTCGAGGTCACGCTGGCCGATCTCGTCGACCTTGTCGGCCAGGGCCGGGCCGATGGAGACCTTGACCGACGAAACGGCCGGGGCGGAGAGGGCGGGCTGGGCCGCGCCCAACAACAGAACGGCGGAAACGAGGGCGACGCGCATGGGAGGCTCCTCCTGGATCAGGCTTCACTCGAAATGTGGGGGTCGCGCGGGCGCGGCGCCAGGCTGAAGATCAACCAGCCCAGCAGGGCCGACAACAACGAACCGACCAGCACGCCGATCTTGGTCTCGTCCTGCAGGATCGGGGCGTCGAAGGCCAGGTTGTTGATGAACAGGCTCATGGTGAAGCCGATGCCGCACAGGGCCGAGACGCCGAACAGCTGGGTCCAGGACGCGCCGCTGGGACGTTGGGCCCAGCCCAGCCTGATCGCAGCCAGGCAGAACAGGCTCACCCCGATCATCTTGCCCAGGAACAGGCCCAGCGACGCGCCCAGGGTGGCGGGCGCCGTCAGCTCGGCCAGGCCGACCTGGCCCAGGGCGACGCCGGCGTTGGCGAAACCGAACACCGGCACCACCAGATAGCCCACCCACGGCGCCAGGCCGTGCTCCAGCCGGTGCAGCGGCGAGTGCTCGTCGTCCGGCCGAGCCGGCGACTTGGTGATCGGGATGGTCATGGCCAGGATCACCCCGGCCAGGGTGGCGTGGACGCCGGACTTGAGGAAGAAGAACCAAAGTCCAGCGCCGACAAGCAGATACGGCCACAGGCTCATCACCTTGAAGCGGTTCATCGCCACGAGTACGACCAGAGTCGCGGCCGCCCCGCCCAGGGCCCAGAGGGTCAGGTGGTCGGTGTAGAAGATGGCGATGATCAGGATCGCGCCCAGGTCGTCGATGATCGCCAGGGCGGCTAGGAAGATCTTCAGCGAGCCCGGCACGCGCGATCCCAGCAGCGACAGCACGCCCAGGGCGAAGGCGATGTCGGTGGCGGCCGGAATGGCCCAGCCGCGCAGGTTGGCCGGGGTCTGCAGATTGACCGCCACGTAGATCAGGGCCGGAACGATCATCCCGCCCAGGGCCGCGACGCCCGGCAGCACGCGCCGCGACCAGCTGGACAGCTCGCCGTCGACGGTCTCGCGTTTGATCTCCAGCCCCACCAGCAGGAAGAACACCGCCATCAGGCCGTCATTGACCCAGTGGGCGATGCTCAGACCGCCGAGATAGACGTGCAGGACGTGGAAATAGCCCTCGGCCAGCGGCGAATTGGCGACGATCAGCGCCAGGGCCGCCGAGCCCATCAGCAGCAGCCCGCCGGCGGACTCGCTCTTGAGGAAGGCGCGCAGGGCCGAGATTCCACGGGGATGGGCGGTCGTCATGCGGCGGGGCCTCGGGAGAATCTTGAGACCATCTTGGCTCGGGGGAAGGTGACAAGGCTACCGAAACCCATCGCCCCCACCAAGGTTGTCATCCCGGACAAGCGCGCAGCGCGCCGATCCGGGACCGCCACAAGCGCATGCGCTCAGGCGTCGGTCCCGGGTCTACGCTTCGCTCCGCCCGAGATGACAGCCGGGTGAGGACGTGAGGGTGTCTACAGCCCCGCGATCCGCGCGATCGCCTCGATGTCCAGCGAACGCTCCAGCATCGCGGCGATCTCATCCAGCGCCGCGTCGACGGTGGCCGCGTGGTCGCGCGGCGTCATCGCCAGGCCCAGCGGGGCCAGCAAAGCCGCACGGGCCTCGCCCCGCTCGAACAGGCCGTGGACATAGGCGCCGCAGACCCGGCCGTCGGCCGAGACCGCGCCGTCCGCCACGCCGCCGTCGAGGGCCAGCATCGGTGTCGCCGTTCCTGGACCGGTCGTCCGGCCGATGTGCATCTCGTAGCCGGAGAAAGGCGCGTCGCCGTCCAGCAAGCGGCCGGATGTCGCCCGCAGCACCTTGTCGCCCAGCAGCACGGTGTCGACGTCCAACAGGCCCAGGCCGGGGGCCGAGCCCACCGCGCCTTCGATGCCCTCGGGGTCCGACACCGTCTTGCCCAGCATCTGGTAGCCGCCGCAGACGCCCAGCACCCGTCCGCCGCGCCGCACATGGGCCAGGATGTCTATGTCCCAACCGTGGGCGCGCAGGAAGGCCAGGTCCGCCAGGGTGGCCTTGGTGCCTGGAATGATCACCAGGTCGGCGTCGCCAGGCACGGGCGTGCCGGGCGGCAGGAAGGCGAAGTCGATGTCCGGATCAGCCCGCAGCGGGTCGAACTCGTCGAAATTGGCGATCCGCGACAGCATCGGCACGACGATCCGCACGCGCCTGTCGCCGTCGGCGCGAACCGGGCGCTCCAGCACCACGGCGTCCTCGGCGGGCAGGGCGCGGGCCGGGGCCAGCCACGGCGCCATGCCCAGGTCAGGCCAACCGGTGCGGGCGACAATCTCGCGCCGGCCGTCGTCGAACAGCGAAGGATCGCCGCGGAACTTATTGATGATGAAGCCCTTGATGCGATCGCGGTCGGCCGCGTCCAGCACCAGGTGGGCCCCGGCCAGGGCGGCGATCACATGCCCCCGGTCGATGTCGCCGACCAGGGCGACGGGCACGTCGGCGGCATGGGCGAAGCCCATGTTAGCGATGTCGCCCTGGCGCAGGTTGGTCTCGGCCGGACTGCCGGCGCCCTCGACCAGGACCAGGTGGGCCTCGGCGGCCAGCAGGCGATAACTCTCGACCGTGGTGGCCAGCAGGTCCGGCTTCAGCCCCTGGAAGGCGCGGGCCTTGTAGTTCCCGACCACCTTGCCCCGCACCACCACCTGGGCCCCGACGTCGCTTTGCGGCTTCAGCAGCACCGGGTTCATGTGGACGGTCGGCGGCGTGCGGCAGGCCAGGGCCTGCAGGGCCTGGGCCCGGCCGATCTCGCCCCCGTCGGCGGTCACCGCGGCGTTGTTGGACATGTTCTGCGGCTTGAACGGCCGCACGACCAGACCACGATTGGCGAACAGCCGGCACAAGCCCGCCACCAGGGTCGACTTGCCCACGTCCGAACCGCAGCCCTGGATCATCAGCGAGGCCATGGCCCGCGCCTACAGGGCCGGCGGATGACGGTCAATGCGCGGCTGGCGCAAGACCCTGTAGCGCTCTATATCCCCGGTCACATGACCATCGATCACGACTCCCGCCTCCGGCGGCTGAAGTTCCGGGCCTGGCATCGCGGATTTCGGGAAGCGGACCTCATTCTGGGGCCGTTCGCGGACACCCATGGCCCCAAGCTGACCCCCGAGCAGCTGGATACGTTCGAAACGCTGATGGAGGAGTCGGATCGCGAAATCTACGCCTGGATCGTCGGCCAGGAGCCGACTCCGGCCAAGTTCGACACCGATGTCCTGAACCTTATCAAGACCTTCCGCTACGAAGCTCATGCTTCGCGGCCGATCGGCGACGGGATGTAGCGGCTCCGCCCGACCGTTTTCGGGCAACAGCATCAGTACCGGCGGCGTTGTCGCTGGCTCAACCTTCGAAGAGTTGCATGGCCTACGACGCCAAACAGATCGCCAAGGCTTCCGGCAGCCTGACCCTCGCAGGCGCGCCGGAAGGCTTCGACGCGTTGGTCATGGCCGACATCGCCCGGTCGCGCGGCGGGCTGACCGCTTTCGTGGCCCGCGACACCGCCCGGGCCAGCGCCTTCATCGACGCCCTGAAGTTCTTCGCGCCCGAGATCGAGGCGGTGCTGTTCCCGTCGTGGGACTGCCTCCCGTACGACCGCATMGGTCCGTCGGCGGGTGTCGCGGCCGTGCGCATGGCCACCCTGCATCGCCTGGCCGAGGGTCTGGGCAAGGACAAGCCGGCGATGCTGGTCACCGCCGCGCCGGCCCTGCTGCAGCGGGTGCCCGAGAAGGCCGTGCTGCTGCGCGCCAGCTATTCGGCCAAGGTCGGCAATTCCGTCGATGTGGCGGATCTGGAACGCTATTTCGCGATCAACGGCTACAGCCGGGCCTCGACCGTGTCGGAACGCGGCGAGTTCGCCATCCGCGGCGGCGTCATCGACGTGTTCCCGCCGGCCGCCGAGGAGCCGGTGCGCCTGGACCTGTTCGGCGACACCCTGGAGAGCATCCGCGCCTTCGATCCGGAAACCCAGCGCTCGACCAAGCAGCTTCGCGAGATCCAGTTGCTGCCGGTCAGCGAGGCCCTGCTGGACAAGGAAGGCATCGCCCGGTTCCGCAACGGCTATATCCGCGCGTTCGGCGCGCCGGGCGACGATCCCCTGTACGCCACCGTCAGCGAGGGCGGCCGCCGCGCCGGGCTGGAGCACTGGCTGCCGCTGTTCTACGAGCGGATGGCGACCCTGTTCGACTATCTGCCGGACGGCGCCCTGATCGGCGTCGACCACCAGGTCGCCGAGAGCCGCGACGAGCGCCTGGCGATGATCGCCGACGCCTATGACGCCCGCGCCTCGGCCGACCGCAAGTCGGCCTATCGCCCGCTGGCGCCCGACGCGCTCTACCTGACCGCCAAGGAATGGGACCAGGCCGTCGAGGACCGCCCGAACCGCAAGTTCACGCCGTTCCAGCCCCAGGGCCTGGACGTCGTCGACCTGGGCGCGAAACTGGGCCGCACCTTCGCCGCCGAGCGGGCCCAGGACAGCGTCAACCTGTTCGAGGCCACCGCCGACCACGCCAGGAAGCTGGCCGGGGAGGGGAAACGCGTGTTGTTCGCCTCGTGGTCCGAGGGCTCGTCCGAGCGCCTGGGGACCATGCTGGCCGACCACGGCCTGAAGAAGATCCCCTACGCCGCCTATTGGCAGGCGGCCAAGGCCAACGATCCCAAGACCCCGCAACGGGTGGTCCTGCCGCTGGACAACGGCTTCGAGACCGAAAACCTGGCGGTCATCTCCGAGACCGACATTCTTGGGGATCGCCTGGCCCGGCCGCGCAAGAAGCGCCGCGCCGCCAACTTCCTGGCCGAGGCCAGCGCCCTGACGCCCGGCGATCTGGTCGTCCACATCGACCACGGCATCGGCCGCTACGAGGGCCTCAAGACCCTGGACGTCCAGGGCGCGCCGCACGACTGCCTGGATCTGCTGTACGGCGGCGAGGCCAAGCTCTACCTGCCGGTCGAGAACATCGACCTGCTGACCCGCTACGGGACCGACGCCGAGAACGTCCAGCTGGACAAGCTGGGCGGCGCGGCCTGGCAGGGGCGCAAGGCCAAGGCCAAGGAACGCCTGCGGGTCATGGCCGAGGGCCTGATCCAGATCGCCGCCGCCCGCCAGCTGAAGTCGGTCGAAGAGACCGACCCGCCGCACGGCGTGTTCGACGAGTTCTGCGCCCGCTTCCCCTACGAGGAGACCGACGACCAGCTGTCGGCCATCCACGACGTCTTGGAAGACCTATCGTCCGGCAAGCCGATGGACCGGCTGATCTGCGGCGACGTCGGCTTCGGCAAGACCGAGGTCGCCCTGCGCGCCGCCTTCGTGGTGGCGATGAGCGGCAAGCAGGTGGCCATCGTCTGCCCGACCACGCTTCTGGCCCGCCAGCACTACAAGACCTTCAAGGACCGCTTCCAGGGCTGGCCGGTCAAGGTCACCCGCCTGTCGCGCCTGGTCACCGGCAAGGAGGCGGCCGAGACCCGCGACGGCCTGGCCAACGGCCAGTTCGAGATCGTGGTCGGCACCCACGCCATCCTGTCCAAGCAGGTGTCGTTCAAGGACCTGGGCCTGGTCATCGTCGACGAGGAGCAGCACTTCGGGGTCAAGCACAAGGAGAAGCTCAAGGAGCTTCGCGCCGACGTGCACATGCTGACCCTGACCGCCACGCCGATCCCGCGCACCCTGCAGATGGCGCTCAGCGGCATCCGGGAAATGTCGATCATCGCCACCCCGCCGGTCGACCGCCTGGCGGTGCGCACCTACATCAGCCCTTTCGATCCGGTCACCCTGCGCGAGGCCCTGCTGCGCGAGAAGTATCGCGGCGGCCAGGCCTATTACGTGGTGCCGCGCATCAAGGACCTGGAGGACATCGAGAAGTTCCTCCGCACCCAGGTGCCCGAGGTCAAGTACGTGGTCGGGCATGGGCAAATGGCCCCGACCCAGCTGGAAGACGTGATGACGGCCTTCTACGAGGGCCAGTACGACGTGCTCCTGGCCACGACCATCGTCGAGAGCGGCCTGGATATCCCGTCCGCCAACACCCTGATCGTCCACCGCGCCGACATGTTCGGCCTGGCCCAGCTCTACCAGATCCGGGGTCGGGTGGGCCGCTCCAAGGCCCGCGCCTACGCCTATCTGACCACGCCGGCGGAGAAGCAGATCACCTTGTCGGCCGAGAAGCGCCTGAAGGTGCTGCAGTCGTTGGACAGCCTGGGCGCCGGCTTCCAGCTGGCCTCGCACGACCTGGACCAACGCGGCGGCGGCAACCTGCTGGGCGACGAGCAGAGCGGCCACATCAAGGAGATCGGCGTCGAGCTGTACCAGCAGATGCTGGAGGACGCCGTCGCCGAGCTGCGCGAGCGCCAGGGGGCCGAGGCCCTGCTGGAGGACCGCGGATGGTCGCCGCAGATCAACACCGGCGCGGCCGTGATGATCCCCGACGACTACGTGCCCGACCTCAACGTGCGCCTGTCGCTCTATCGCCGCCTGTCGGAAGCCGAGAAGGCCGCCGACCGCGAGGCGCTGGCCGCCGAGATGATCGACCGCTTCGGCCCGCTGCCGCCCGAGACCGACAGCCTGCTGAAGGTGGTCGCCATCAAGGGCCTGTGCCGCGAGGCCAATGTCGCCAAGATCGACGTCGGCCCCAAGGGCGCGGTCGCCAGCTTCCGCAACGACATCTACGCCGAGCCGCTGGCCCTGATGCAGTTCGTGGCCAAGAACAACATCGTCTGGAAGGTGCGCCCCGACCAGAAGGTGGTGGTCAAGGGCGAGTGGGACACCCCGGCCCAGCGACTGGACGCGGCCGAGAAGATCCTGACGCAGCTGGTCAAGCTGACGAAGGCCTAGTCGGCGTAGATCCCGGCCAGTTCGACCGCCGTCCGGCGCATGCGCTCACGCAGCGCCGGCGGCTCCAGCACCTGCGCCTCGACGCCCAGGCGCAGGAAGTCGGCCGCCGCGTGGTCGACGGACTCGATCGGCACGACGACCTCGCAGGTCTCGCCGTCCAGCGCCGCCAGGGCCTCGGCCGCGATCCGGGCCTGGGTCGCACCGAGATAGGACAGGCGCTTCAAGCCCGCGCGGGTCAGGCGCAGGCGGGCTTCTCCCGTGAAGATCTCGGCCTCGAAGCGCTGGGTCGAGGCCGTCCAGAAAGCTTCGAGATCGAAATCGGCCGGACGCTCGAACGTCTCGTCGCCCACGACCAGGGCCTGGATGTTCGAGACGCGGTAGACGCGCGGCTCGGCGCCTGAGGCCAGAGCCGCCAGGTACCAGGTCCCGCCCTTGAGGATCAGGCCCAGCGGCGACAGGATCCGTTCCACCAAGCCCTTCCAACTGTCGTAGCGAACTTCGATCCGTCGACAGGTCCAGACCGCCTGGGCCAGGGCCGGCAGGCGGGCGGCTTCCTCGGCGTCGCGGTACCAGCCGACCGGGTCCAGGTGGAAGCGGCTGGAGATCCGCTCGGCGGCCGCCTGACGTTCGGGGGGCAGGGCGGCCAGCAGCTTCAGTTGGGCGACGCCCATGGCCTCGCTCAGGCCCAGTTGGGCGGCGGGGCCGGCCAGGCCGCCCAGGAACAGGGTCTCGGCCTCCGCGTCTGTCAGGCCGGTCAGACGGGTGCGATAGCCGTCCAGCAGAGCGAAGCCGCCGCCGGGACCGCGATCGGCATAGACGGGCGCGCCCGACAGGCTGAGCGCGTCGATGTCGCGATAGATGGTGCGCACCGAGACCTCGAATTCCTCGGCAAGGACCTCGGCGGTGAGGCGACCCCGGGTCTGCAGCAGCATCAGGATCGAGAGCAGGCGGCTTGAGCGCATGTTTTCGATCCTAGCTGAAAATACCTGACAATAGATGTCAGTTGGACCTGTCTACATGGCCGTCGTCACCCGCGATGAAGAGGCCAGCATGACCGTTCCCAATGAGACGCCCGCCGGCGCCCGCGACTTCGACTTCCTGCACGGCCGTTGGCGCATCGCCCATCGCCGGCTGAAGCAGCGCCATGTGGCCTCCCAGGACTGGGACGCTTTCGACGCCACCGCGACCTGCGAGCCTCGCCTGGGCGGCATGGTCAATGTCGAGGAGATCGCCATGCCCGAGCGCGGCTCTTCCGGCGTCTCCCTGCGCAGCTTCGACCTGGCGACCGGCCTGTGGTCGATCTGGTGGATCAGCAGCCTGGAGGGGCGTCTGCACGCGCCGGTGACCGGGCGCTTCGAGGGCGGCGTCGGCCTGTTCGAGGGCGACGATGTCGACGGCGACCGGCCGATCCGCGCCCGCTACGTCTGGTCGGACATCACCCCAGGCTCGGCCCGCTGGACCCAGAGCTTCTCGCTGGACGGCGGCGCGACCTGGGAAGCCAACTGGATCATGGACTTCACGCGGATGGCGGACGCGGCATGAGCCCGGTGATCGAACTGCGCCAGTACCGGATGAAGCCGGGGAGACGCGACGACCTGGTCACGCTGTTCGAGCGGGAGTTCATCGAGAGCCAGGAGGCCCATGGCATGAGCCTGCTGGGCCAGTTCCGCGACCTGGACGCGCCCGGTCACTTCGTCTGGATGCGCGCCTTCGAGAGCATGCAGGCCCGCAAGACGGCGTTGGAGGGCTTCTACGGCGGCCCGGTCTGGCAGGCTCATCGCGAGGCCGCCAATGACACCCTGGCCGACAATGACGACGTCCTGCTGCTCAAGCCGCCGGTGAAGACCGCGCGCCTCGACCTGCCGCCGCGTCGGCCCGCTGGGGCGGACCTGGGTCCAGCGTCTTTGATCGGCGTGACGATCCAGGCGCTGGACGGCCCGCCGGAGCCCGGCTTCGCCGATCGGTTCGAGGCCGAGGTCCGGCCGGCCCTGGAGGCGGCCGGCGCGTCGGTCCTGGGCTGGATGATCATCGAGGACGCTGAAAACACCTTTCCCCGCCTTCCGGTGCGCGAGGGTGAACCGGCGCTGGTCTGGATCGGCCGCTTCGCCGACGCGGCGGCCCATGCCGACCATCTGGTCCGCGCCGAACGGGCCGGGCTGGGCGACGGGTTCGGCGCGGTGTCGAGGCGTGGCGTGATCCAGCGCCTGCGCCTGGCGCCGACGAACCGTTCGCGGCTCAGATGACCGGGTCCGGATCCCGCCAGCCGACCCGGCGCGGATTTGCCAGAGTCGGGGAAAGCTCAAAAGGAGATTTCCCATGGCCACCGTCACCAAGTCCGTCGATGTCGCGCTCGCCCCGGACCGGGTCTGGGACGCCGTGCGCGACTGGGGCCACGTCCATCAGCGGCTGTGTCCCGGCGTGCTGACCGACTGCGTGGTGGAGGAGGGCGTCCGGACCGTCACCTTCGCGGGCGGCTTGGTCGCCCGCGAACTTATCGTCGCGGTCGACGACGAGACCCGCCGCCTGGTCTGGTCGGTGGTCGGCAGCCAACTGCTGAGCCATCACAACGGCGCCATGCAGGTGCTGGCGCAAGGACAGGGCAGCCGCATCGTCTGGACCGCCGACCTCCTGCCGCACGACGCGGCCGAGCGCGTGGCCGGCTTCATGGACCTCGGCTGCGCGGCGATGAAAACGACGCTGGAAGCGCATTGAAGCCGCTCATCGCGCTTTCCCTCCCCGTGAAGGGGAGGGAAGGGTGTTTGCGCTCGGCGGATAGGGAACGAACTCCAGCGTTTCCAACGCCTTGAACTTTCTCGACCCGATTTGATCCTCACCCTTCCGGACCGCCCGTATCCTGTTCCCACCTGAAAGCAGGGGGAGGGCGCACGTACGGCGACCGATGCGGCTTTCGGGGGTGGTCGAGCGGGAAGCGTTCGTCGGTGGTCTTTAGTGACAGCCTTCGCGACGGTCCTGGGCAGGTTCCTTGCAACACAGGACGAAACCCAGGCGGCGAGGGATCGGCTGACGCGGCAGGCATGGGCTGAAATCGCCTGTGCGGTCCAGGACGCGCCAACGTCCTGCCCGTCGGGGGCCTCCATCGGAGCGGGTTAAAAATCCGCGATCCGAAGGCTTCCGGATAACGGCCGCGCGAAGCGCTCGTCTTCGTCGAAACGGTACTCGCAACTGCAAATCATCCGGGCGAGGCCCGGGCGCTTCGCACCCTCTCCATCACGCTCAGCGGGTCCTGCGTGGGATCACACCCACTTGCCCCCACCTGACCGCTTCGCGGTCTGTCCGCCCCCATAGGGGGCGGAGGACGCCGCGCTCACGCTCCTCTTCCCCCTATGGGGGAAGACGACCGCGAAGCGGTCCGTAGGGGGCAAGTGGGTGAGCCGCCGATCTCCGGCTAAGCCGCCTTCGCCGCCCGGGCCCAGCGCAACAACCCCCAGGCCCGCAAGGCCATCTCCACGCGCGACACCGCCAGCAGGCTGACGCCCAGCACGATGAAGCCGTCCGTGACCAGCGCCGCGTTGATGTGCCAGACCGAGGCTTCGCTCTCGATCAGCGCGCGCAGGGCGAAGCGGACGACGAACAGGCCCAGCAGGAACAGGATCGCCGCCGGCGACGGCTTGGTGTTCAGCAGGTGGGTCTCGGGGTCGATGGTGATCGGCATCAGCTTGCCGCGCCACCAGCCGATCGCCGAGCCGACCGCCAGGATCGCCGCCAGCCAGAGCCAGTCCAGGCCATGGGGCGGGAACTGCAGCAGGGCGGCGACCATGGCCGCGACCAGCAGCGTCGGCATGATCCACAGCAGTTCCAGCTTCAGCGGACGCTCGCGGGTCATGCCGCGAAAGCGCAGCGCGAACACCACGGCGACGACCGCGATGGTGATCGCCGTCTGGATGCTGGATTGGTTCATGGGACGCCCCGACTACCCACCGCGACAAACGCGGTCTCTCCACGGCAGATTGCCAAGCTAGGCCGCTTGTTCAAGGGCCTTGTCGATGGCCTGGGCGATATTCTCCGGGCTTTCAGCCCCCACGACCGCCAGCTTGCCGCCGAAGATCGCGAACGGCACGCCGGTGATCCCGCCCTGCACGGCCATGGCGTGCTCACGGGCAACCGTCTCCTTGTCGGCGCCCTCCGACAGCAGGCGCAGGATCACCACGGGATCCATGCCCGCCGCCTCGCCGATGTCGGCGAGGACCACGGGATCGCCGATGTCGCGACCTTGCGTGAAATAGGCCGCGAACAGCCCCTCGACCACGGCGTCCTGCTTGCCCGCGCCGTGCGCCCAGCGGATCAGGCGGTGGGCGGCGTTGGTGTTGGGCGACAGTTCGATGGCGTCGAAATCGAAGACGATGCCTTCCTCGGCCCCGGCCTCGACCAGGGCGGCGTGCACCGCCTTAAGCTTCAGGGCGTCCTTGAACTTGCCGGCCATATAGGCTTTGCGATCAACGCCTTGCTCGGGAAGGGCCGGGTCCAGTTGGTAGGGCCGCCAGACGATCAGCGGCTCGACGTCCGGACGCAGGGCCACGGCCGACTTCACCCGCCGCCAGCCCAGATAACACCAGGGGCAGACGACGTCCGCGACGAGGTCGATAAGCAGCGGCTGGCCCATGGCGGTCTCCTGGCTAGAGCGTCCGAGGTAGGACGGTCCAGCCGTTCCGACAAGTCCGCCCTAGGCGCTGTGGCGCTGCAAGGCCTGGGCGGCGGCGCGTTCCAGGGCGTGGACGGCGCTTTCGCCGGCCTCGATCTGGGCCACGCCGATGTCGAACTCGCAGACGAACGGCGGGCGGTCGTCGCCGGCGTCGAAGGCCGTGCAGCCGATCACCGCGGCGATCCGCTCGGCGGCGGCGCGGCCGGCGGCCTGGTTGGTGGCGGGCAGGGCCAGGGCGAAGACCTCCGGCGCCAGGCGGGCGGCTGTGTCCTCGACCCGCACCAGCCGCCCGACCATCGAGCCGATCTGCGGAATGGCGCGGTCCAGCCAGCCGTTCTTGCGGGCCCAGACGGTGTCGGGCTTGTCGGCGACCCGCAGCACGCAGATCGACAACGGCCGGGCGCGTTCACGCGCCGCGCCGGCCAGGCGGACCAGGTGGGCGGCGAACAGGTCGCGGGTGAAGAGGCCCGTGGCGGCGTCCATCAGGCCCGAGCTGCGGGCCTTCTCCAGCGCGCCGCGGATGGACTCGCCGCGACGGTAGTTGCGGGCCAGCTCGATGACCCGCTTGGCGGTCTCGATCTCGGCCGTTTCCGGCGAGGCGACGTCGGACACCCCGCGATGGAAAGCCTCCGACATGGTCACATAGCTCTCGGCCTTCAGGTACAGCAGGGCCGGGATGTGGAAGAGGCGGGTGTTGCGGCGCATGCCCGCCGCGATCGACAGGGCTTCCTGCTGGTTGTCGCCGGCCCAAAGCACCACGGCGTCGAAGGCCCGCTCATGCAGATAGTCGAAGGCCGTATAGGCGGTGAAGGCGCCGACCACGTCGGCTCCGCTGCGGGTCAGGGCGTTGGACAGGGCCAGGAACTGTGGGGCCGGCTCGCCGATCGCCAGGATGCGGAACGGCTCGGCCTGGGGCTCGGGCAGGTCCAGCCGCCGGCCGCGATCGCCGAACGTCGCCAGGCGAAGCTCGAACTCCTCCTCGGCGATGGCGGTGCGGACCAGGGACTCCAGGCGCAGTACGGCCTGGCTGGGATGCAGGGGCGGCGACAGGGTCAGGTCGAAGGCCTGGTGATGCGCTTCCGTCCCGGGCTCGCCGATGGCGATGACGGGCAGGCGGCGCGGAGCCACCGCCGCCTTCAGGCGACGCGACAGGGAATGGGCGTCGGGACCGGCGCTTTCCAGGTCGACGATCACGGCCTCGATGTTCAGGTCGCCCAGGGCGGCGAGGGCGGCGTAGGGGCCACGCGCGGTGATGGTGCGCCAGCCGAGCTTGTCGAGCCCTTCGGACAGCGGCCCCGCGCGGGAATCGTCGCGCGCCACGATCAGGATTCGGGCGTTCACCGCCAACTCAAGCCTCCGCCCCGGATACCGGTATCGCTCGACGACGCGGCGCCCTCGAGATTCGACGCTGCAACATAGCAGAGGCTTGCGGCCCTCATAGGTGCGCATCGCCGCAGGGCTGTGCACAGACAAACGCTCTTGCCTGACCGAAGGGCAGGGTCGTTCTAGTGCGAGAGAAACGAAGCGCCGCGAGAGTCGGCCGGGAGGAACATATGGCCCAGGGACCCCAAGGACCTTTGTCCGGCCTGAAGGTGCTGGAATTCGCCGGGATCGGCCCGGGACCGTTCTGCGGCATGCTGCTGTCGGACCTCGGGGCCGACGTCGTGCGCATCGACCGCAAGGGTTCGGGGCGCAGCTCGCCCGCCGACGTCACGGCCCGTGGGCGCCGCTCGGTGGCGCTGGACCTGAAGTCGCCGGCCGCGGTCGAGACCTGCCTGAAGCTGATGGAAGGCGCCGACGGGATCATCGAGGGCTTCCGGCCGGGCGTGATGGAGCGCCTCGGGTTGGGGCCCGATGTCGCCCTGGCCCGCAATCCAAAGCTGGTCTACGGCCGCATGACCGGCTGGGGCCAGACCGGCCCCTACGCCAAGGCCGCCGGCCACGACATGAACTACATCGCCATCACCGGCGCCCTAGCGGCGATCGGCACACGGGACAAGCCGGTGCCGCCGCTGAACCTGGTCGGCGATTTCGGGGGCGGCGCGCTCTATCTGGCCTTCGGCCTGCTGGCCGGGGTGATCCACGTCCGGGCCACGGGCCAGGGCCAGGTGATCGACTGCGCGATGAGCGACGGCGCGGCCTCGCTGATGGCCATGTTCTACGGCTTCAAGGCCGGCGGGATGTGGAGCGAGGATCGCCGCGCCAACATGCTCGACGGCGGCGCGCACTTCTACGACACCTACCAATGCTCCGACGGCAAATGGATCTCGATCGGCTCGATCGAACCGCAGTTCTACCTGCTTCTGCTTGAAAAGACCGGGATCACCGACCCGCAGTTCCAGCACCAGATGAGCCGCGAGGAGTGGCCGCAGCTGCGCGAGAAGCTGGCGGCGGTGATCGCGACCAAGACCCGCGACGACTGGTGCGCCCTGATGGACGGCACCGACGTCTGCTTTGCTCCGGTCCTGACCATGGACGAGGCTCCGACCCACGCCCACAACGCCGCCCGCCAGACCTTCGTCGAGGTGGCCGGCGTCACGCAACCGGCTCCGGCCCCGCGCTTCTCGGCCACGCCCGGCGCGATCCAGGGCCCGCCTCCGAAGATCGGCGCCGACAACGACGCCGCCCTCGCGGACTGGGGTTTCTCGGCAGAGGCGATCACCGCGCTGAAGGCGCAGGGGGCGCTGTGAACAACTTCTCCTGACGGAGTCATTCAGGTCCGGTTCAGCCGCAAGGTCTTAAGCCTGATCCTGCAACCGGCCGTCGCGCCACCCGTCCCTCGATGCGGCGATCGGTTCAGGTTCGTCCTGCGGAGGCCCGCCGCTTTCCCTGAAGCGGCGGGTCTTTGTGCTTCAACTTCATGTTTTTTCGGCGGCGCGCTTGCGTCGAAGCGGCGCCGAGGCCAGTTTCCGCCGCATGAAATCCCCCCAGGACCGTCTTCGCTTTCGGGATCTCGATCTCGACCCGATCCATTGGGTGAGCGAGATCCTGCGCGTCCTGGGCCTGGCCCTGCAACGCCTGTGGGGCCGCGACGTGATGCTTTACGTCGGCGGCGTCTCGTTCTTCGTCCTGCTGGCCGTGTTCCCGGGCCTGGCGATTCTGATCGGCCTGTTCAGCCTGTTGCTGACGCCCGAGCAGGCGGCGTTCCAGGCCGACAAGCTGGCCTTCCTGATGCCGTCCGGCGCTCGTCCGATCTTCCAGAGCGAGCTGGCGCGCCTGGTCCACGCCCCGGAGAGGGCCATCTCCGTGCAGAGCGCCGTGGTGCTGGTCATCGGTCTCTACGCCGCCCATCGCGGTTTCAAGGCCCTGCTGGCCGGCCTGTCCTTCATCCACGACGAGGAGGACCAGCGCGGCTTCTTCGGCTTCAACTTCATGGCCCTGGTGGTGCTGGTCGCCGCCTTCGTGCTGCTGTTCGTGCTGTCGGGCGTGTTCCTGACCTTCCGCCTGCTGGCCAGCACCCTGAACCTGCGCCCCCTGGCCGGCGTGTCGTGGATCCAGAGCGAATGGACCTGGGCCAGCCTGGGCCTGATGTTCGGCATGACCCTGATCTATCGCTACGCCATGTCGCGCGCCCCGGTCGGCTGGCGCGCCTCGACCACCGGCGGCTTCGCCGCGGCGGTGATGTGCGTTTTCATGTCCTGGGCCAGCGCCTTCTATGTCGAGCAGGTGGCCCATCTGGGCGCGACCTACGGCTCGATCTCGGCGGTGATCATCTTCCTGATCTGGCTGTCGTGGAGCGTCAACGCCGTGTTCTTCGGCGGCGCCCTGGCCACCGAGATGGAGATCGCGCTGGACGAGCGGCCCCGGGCCCTGCTCGAGGGCCCCAAGGCCATTCAGCTCAAGGCGCCTTCGCCACCAGAAAGCTGATCGCGCCGTTCGGGGCGTCGACGATCTCCAGCACCGTGGCCCCGGCGCTGGCGGCGAAATGCGGCACGTCGATGCGGGCCAGCGGATCATCGGCCAGCAGGCGCACCAGACCGCCGGCCGGCGCCTCCTCCAGGGCCCGGCGCAGACGCAGGGTCGGGACCGGGCAGCGATGCCCCCTCGCGTCCATCAGACGTTCTTCGGGCTTGGCGTTAGACATCGAACACCGTCTCCGCCTGGGCCGCCGTCAGGATCCGATGTTGACCAGGCTCCAGGTCGTCGGGCAGGGCGATGCCGCCGATCCGCTCGCGATGCAGGCCGACCACGTGGTTGCCGACGGCCGCGAACATCCGGCGCACCTGGTGATAGCGGCCCTCGGTGATCGTCAGCCGCGCCTCGCGCTGGCCCAGCACGTCGAGTTCCGCCGGCAGCAGCGGCTTTTCCTCGCCCTCCAGCATCAGCGTCCCGCTGGCGAAGGCCGTACCCTCGGTCCCGGTCAGCGGCCGGTCGAGCACGGCGCGATAGACCTTGGGCACGTGGCGCTTGGGCGAGATCACCCGGTGCAGGAAGTCGCCGTCGTCGGTGATCAGGATCAGGCCCGACGTATCCTTGTCCAGCCGCCCGACGCTCGACAGGGCCGGGTCGCGGATCTGCCAGCGCTTGGGCAGCAGGTCATAGATCCGCTCCCCGTCCTCGCGGTGCGAGCAGACCACGCCCAACGGTTTGTGCATGATCAGCACCAGGGGCGCCGGGGGATCGACGGGAAGGCCGCGGATCTTCAGGTGCAGAGGCAGGTCGGCGGTGACGGCGATCTTCAGGCCGGCGTCCTTGATCGGCACGCCGTCCAGCGTGACCTTGCCGGCCGAGACCAGGGCCTGGACGTCGCGACGGCTGCCGTAGCCGAGATTGGCCAACAAGCGGTCCAGACGCGCCATCAAGGCTTTTGTCACTTGCGGGCCTCGTAGACCTTAAACCCGCCGGCGTCGGCGACCGGGCGGACATTCTTGAAGGACTCGTTCAGCGCCGCCTCGTAGGGCAGGTGGCGGTTGGCGACGATCCACAGCACGCCGCCCTTGCGCAGCATGGCGGCCGCCGAGGTGATGAAGGCCTGACCCAGACCCTTGTCCTCGTTCCCGGTCTCGTGGAACGGCGGGTTGGTGACCACGAAGTCCAGGCCTGTCGCCAGCTCGGCGCCGCGCCGGGCGTCGGCCTGCACGACCTCGACGCGCGGGTCGTTGACGTTGCGCTTGGCCGCCTCGACCGCCCGGCGGTCCAGGTCGATCAGGGTCAGCTTGGTCACCTTGGGCGAGGTCAGGACGGCGTGGGCCAGGATCCCGATGCCGCAGCCCAGGTCGACGCCGACGCCGCTGAGCGGTTGCAACGACTTCAGCAGCAGGGCCGAGCCGGGGTCCAAACGGTCCCAGCTGAACACGCCGGGCTGGGTCCACAGGCCGTCGTCGTCCAGGCGGCGCGGCGCGCCCTCGGCGATGGCGGCGTCCAGTCCGGCGGGGTTGGCGGGCTTGAGGGCCACGCAGATCCGCTGGTGACGCTTGGCGCTCTCGCCGACGGTGCAGCCGAACGCCGTCAGTTCCTTGTTCATCCGCAGGCCGCCGCGATCCTTGGGGGCCAGTGCGGTCAGCCGTCCCTCGACCTTCAGCGCCCGCAGGGCCTGGGCCAGCACATAGCGCCGCTCGGCGACGCCGGCCGGGGCCTGGATGACGATCTCGTCCAGCGAACCCTCGGCCAGGTCGGCCAGGTCGGTCGAACCGACCACCAGCGGCGAGACCTGAACGGCGCCGCCGGGCACGTCGACGATGTCGAAAGACGGAAAGCCATAGACGGCGGCGCGAACGGAGTCGGACATGGAAAGGATCTCGGGACATGTGGCGGAAGCGGTGGGATTCGAACCCACGGACGGCTTTCACCGTCGCTGGTTTTCAAGACCAGTGCCTTAAACCACTCGGCCACACTTCCTTGCAGGGCCCTGGAGCCCGGAGCAGGGGCCTATATCAGCGGTCGTCCGCGCGCTCCAGTCGTTTCCCGTCCGTTTCGTCGCACCTTTGATTAACCAGACCTCAAGCCTCCTGAACKACCCTGCCTTCTGGTATACAACCTTCAGGAGGGCGGCTGGGTCATGGGATGCGAGGCGCGAGGCGAGTTTCGTCTGCTGCGCGGCGTGGCCGTGGCCGCCTTGGGCTGCGCCGCTCTGGCCGCTTGCGCCACGCCGCTGCCGACCCGCCTGCCGCAGACGACCTCCACCGCAAGGCCCTATTCAGGTCCGCCCCCGCCGGGCTCGACCAGCGGCCTGCGCGGCACCGAGAAGCCGTATCAGATCAAGGGGATCTGGTATTATCCCAAGTCCGATCCCGACTATGACGAGCGGGGTGTCGGCTCGTGGTACGGCGAGCAGTTCCACAATCGCCGCACGGCCAACGGCGAGATCTTCGACATGGACCTGCCCTCGGCGGCCCATAAGACCCTGCCGCTGCCGAGCATCGTCGAGGTCACCAATCTCGACAACGGCCGCAAGATGCAGGTGCGGGTCAACGACCGGGGTCCGTTCGTCGACGGCCGCATCATCGACCTGTCCAAGGCCGCCGCCGAGCAGTTGGGCTATGGCCGGGCGGGCGTCGCCCGGGTCCGCGTCCGCTATATCGGCCCCGCCGCCAAGACTCCGTTCGACCAGCGCCGGATGATCGCCGCGACGCCGCCGCCGTCCGAGCCGCGCCCACAACCAAGCTACGCCCCGCCGCCCAAGGCCCGGGTCTATGCGACTGGCCTGCCGCCGGCCCAGCCCGCCTATGGTCCGCCGCCGCCGCCCAAGGCCGCCGATCCGGGCTACGTCCCGTACCTGCCGTCCGCACCGTCCGCGCCCCTGGTTCCGGCCGAGCCCGCGCCGGTGCTGGCCAGCGCCTATCGCGTCCAGGCCGGCTCGTTCGCCAGTCGCGACAACGCCGAACGCGCCGTCGCCCAGCTGAGCGGGGCGGGGGAGGCCTCGATCGAGTCGGTCGAGCGCAGCCAGGGCGTGCTCTACCGCGTGGTGGTCAAGGCCGGGCCCGACGAGGCCGAAGCCTTCGGCGTGCGCGATCGCGTCGCCGCCCTGGGCTTTTCCGACGCCACCGTGCTGCGTCCCTAGAGGCATCGGCCCGAAAAGCGGGACCCGGTTTTCGGAAAAAGCCGATGCCCTGGACTGAGCCGCGATCGGCTCTGGACAAGACGGGCGTTACGGCCGATTTGAAGCCGGTGACGCGTGGAACCTTCATCAGTTTCGAGGGCGGCGAGGGGGCTGGAAAGTCCACCCAGATCCGCCGCTTGGCCGAACGCCTGAAGGCGGACGGCGCCGACGTGGTGCTGACCCGCGAGCCGGGCGGCAGTCCCGGCGCCGAACAGATCCGCGACCTGATCCTCAACGGCGACGTCGACCGCTGGTCGCCGGTCACCGAGACCCTGCTGATGTACGCCTCGCGCCGCGACCACATCGAGCGGGTGATCCGGCCGGCCCTGGAGCGCGGCGCCATCGTGCTGTGCGACCGCTTCGCCGACAGCACCCGGGCCTATCAGGGGGCTGGCGGCGAGGCGCCGATCGGCTTGATCAAGGCGCTGGAGGAGCACGTGCTGGGCGGCACGGTTCCGGACCTGACCCTGATCTTCGACATCCCGGCCAAGACGGGCCTCGAACGCGCCATGGCCCGGGGCGGCGAGGCGCGCTTCGAGTCCAAGGGCCTGGAATTCCACCAGCGCCTGGGCGAGGCCTTCCTGGAGATCGCCCGTCGCGAGCCTGAGCGCTGCGTGGTGATCGAGGCTGACGACGCGATCGACGCCGTCTGGGTCGACGTCTGGACCGCCGTGTCCACCCGGCTGGGCCTCTAGGGCATGGACGCCCCTCCACACCCACGCGACGTGTTCGCCATCGACGGCGTCGAGGCCGCCGAGCTGGCCTTTCTCGACGCCCTGGATCGCGGCCGGCTGCACCACGCCTGGCTGCTGACCGGCCCGGAGGGCGTGGGCAAGGCGACCCTGGCCTACCGCATGGCCCGCCGCCTGCTGGGCGCGCGGCCCGATCCCGCCTTCGGCGTCCTGGGCTCGGCCCCGACCGATGTCGTCAGCCGACAGGTCGCCGCCCGCTCGCATCCAGACCTGATGGTGCTCGAGCGCGAGACGGACGACGGCAAGGCCCGCAAGTCGATCCCGGTCGACGAGGCCCGCCTGTTGCCGGCCTTCTTCGCCAATTCGCCGGCCATTTCGCCCTACCGCGTGGCGATCATCGACGCGGCCGACGACCTGAACGTCAACGCCGCCAACGCCGTACTGAAGACTCTCGAGGAACCGCCGGCGCGGGGCGTGATCCTGCTGATCAGCCACTCGCCAGGACGGCTTCTGCCCACCATCCGTTCGCGGTGCCGGCGTCTGGCCGTAACCGCGCCGAACCTGTCCCTGGCCGCCGCCATGGTCGAGCAGCGGGCCGGCGTCTCGGCCCACGAGGCCGACCGCCTGGCGCGGATGGCCAAGGGCGCGCCGGGCCGGGCGCTGCAATTGGCCGCCGCCGGAGCCCTGGAGGCCGACGACGCCGCCGGCGAGATCCTGCGCAAGCTGCCCGACCTGGATGAAGGCGCATTGCTGGCCATGGCCGACACCTTCCGGGGCGCCGAAGGCGTCGCGCGGTTTGAGCTGCTGTTCGACCGCCTGGGCGACCAGATCCACGCCATGGCCACTGGCATGGCCGGCGAGCGCACCCCGGCGGGCCTGGACCGCTGGGTGGCGGCCTGGGAGAAGATCGTCCGCGCACCGGGCGAGGCCGAGGCCGTGAATCTGGACCGCGCCGACGTCTTCTGGACCGCGATCATGGACTTGCGCGCCGCCGCCCGGGCGGCCATGTGACCGCATGCTCATCGACAGCCACGTAAACCTGCACGCCCATCAATACGACGAGGATCGCCAGGCGGTGATCGACCGCGCCCGCGAGGCCGGGATCGAACTGATGGTCACCATCTGCGACAAGATTCCGTCGTTCGAATCCGTCCATGCCATCGCCATGGCCAACGACGACATCTGGTGCACGGTCGGCGCTCACCCGCACGAGGCCAAGGACCATGTCGCGCTGACGACCGAACGCCTGGTCGAGCTGGCCGGCCGCCCGAAGGTGATCGGCATCGGCGAGACCGGCCTGGATTTCCACTACGATCTCAGCCCGCGCGAGGTGCAGGCCGACGTGTTCCGCGCCCACGTGGCCGCGGCCCGCCAGACCGGCCTGCCGCTGGTGGTCCACACCCGCGAGGCCGACGCGGTGATGGGCGACATCCTCGAGGAAGAGCACGCCAAGGCGCCGTTCAAGATCCTGATGCACTGCTACACCAGCGGTCCGGAGCTGGCGAAGCGGATGGCGGCGCTGGGGGCGTGGTTCTCGGTCTCGGGGATCGCCACCTTCAAGCAGGCGCAGGAGGTCCGCGACATCATCGCCGACATGCCGGCCGACAAGATCATCCTCGAGACCGACTGCCCGTACCTGGCCCCCGTGCCGATGCGCGGCCGCCGCAACGAGCCGGCCTATCTGCCCCACGTGCTGGACAAGCTGGCCGAGGTCCGGGGCTGGACCCGGGCCGACGCCGAAGCCCGCACCGAGGACGCCTTCTTCACCCTGTTCGACCGGATCCCGCGACAATGACGGAACGGCTGGAGTTCACGATCCTGGGCTCCGGCTCGTCGGGCGGCGTGCCGCGCGCCGACGGCAACTGGGGCGATTGCGATCCGGCCGAGCCCAAGAACCTGCGCACCCGCTGCTCGATGCTGGTGCGCCGACCAGGCGGCGATCCGGCGACCGACACGACGGTCGTCGTCGACACCGCGCCGGACTTCCGGCTGCAGGCGGTGAGGGCGGAGGTCAAGCGCGTGGACGCCTGCCTGTTCACCCACGACCACGCCGACCAGGCCCACGGCATCGACGACCTGCGGCCGTTCTTCCTGAACCATCGCCGGCGCGTGCCGACCTATATGGACGCCTATACGACGGCCAGTCTGGAGCGGCGCTTCGACTATGTCTTCAAGAGCAACGGCGGCTATCCGGCCATCTGCGACGCCCATCCGATTCCGCCGCACGGCCAGCCCTGGCGGGTGGACGGCCCCAGCGGCGCGATCCCGGTGACCACCTTCGATGTCGACCACGGCGAGATCCGCGCCGTCGGCTACCGGTTCGGCAAGGTCGCCTACACCCCCGACGCCATCGGCTTCCCCGAGGAGAGCTGGGACGCCCTGAGCGATCTCGATGTCTGGGTGGTGGACGCCCTGCGCTGGACGCCGCACCCGACCCACGCCCATGTCGGTCTGGCCCTGGAATGGATCGCCCGCGCCAAGCCGCGCCGCGCCATCCTGACCAATCTGCATATCGACCTGGATTTCAACGCCTTGGCGGCGAAACTTCCGCCGGGCGTCGAGCCGGCGTACGACGGGATGCGCTTCGAGGCCTGAGACCCGTCTTCAAACGGGTCGCCGAGATCGTATCCCCGCCCGGACTGGCCTAAGCTGTCCTCCTCCTCGGAGACTCGCCGTCATGCCCGCTGACTATTCCGAGAAGAACCGTCCCGATCCCGAGGCGCTGTTGGCGGTCGCCAGCAAGGCCGGCCGGGGGCGGTTGAAGGTGTTCCTGGGCATGGCGCCGGGCGTGGGCAAGACCTACGAGATGCTGCGCGCCGCCCGACGTCGCAAGGCCGACGGCCAGGACGTGCTGATCGGCTTGGTCGAGACCCACGGCCGTCGCGAGACCGAAAGCCTGCTGCGCGGCATGGAGGTGCTGCCGCGCAAGCCGATCGACCATCGCGACCACGTGATGATGGAGTTCGACCTCGATACGGCCCTGGCCCGCAAGCCGGCCCTGCTTCTGGTCGACGAATACGCCCACTCCAACGTCCCGGGCTCGCGCCACCCCAAGCGCTGGCAGGACGTCGAGGAGCTGCTGGCGGCCGGGATCGACGTCTGGACCACGCTGAATGTCCAGCACCTGGAGAGCCTGGTCGACGTCGTCCAGCGCATCACCGGCGTGCGCCAGCGCGAGACCGTGCCCGACAGCGCCCTGTCGCGGGCCGACGCCATCGAACTGATCGACATCACCCCGGACGAGCTGCGTGACCGGCTGACCGAGGGCAAGGTCTATGTGCCCGAGACCGCGCGCCTGGCCTCGGAGAACTTCTTCAAGGTCGAGAACCTCACGGCTTTGCGCGAACTGGCCCTGCGCCGCGCGGCCCAGACCGTGGACGATCAGCTGGTCGCCGCCATGCGCGAGAAGGGGGTCGAAGGCCCCTGGGCGGCGGGCGAGCGCATCCTGGTGCTGGTCGGCGGCGACGCCATGGCCAGCAGCCTGGTGCGCGCCGGCAGGCGGCTGTCGGACATGATGATGGACGCGCCGTGGACGGTGACCCATGTCGACCGCCTCGACCATCCGGTCACGGCCCCGGCGGCGACGGCGCGGCTGCGCGACGCCCTGAAACTGGCCGAGCAGCTGGGCGGCTCTACCGTGGTGCTCAGCGGGGCCGACATCGTCGCCACGGTGATGGCCTATGCCCGCCGCAACAACGTCACCCAGATCGTCATCGGCAAGTCGGCCGACAGCCGCTGGCGTGAACTGCTGGGCCGGTCGCTGGCCGCCGCCCTGCTGCGCGAGGCGCGCGGCGCGGCGATCCACGTGGTCACCGAGGCGACGCACGAGCCGCTGATCGAACCGCCCAGGCGTCGGCCGCCGGCCGGCTGGACCTCCTACCTGCTGGCCGCCGGCTGCGTCGCCGCGGCCACACTCGTGGCCTGGGGCCTGGACGTCGCCTTCGACCGGGTGGACCTGGGGATGATCTTCCTGGCCGCCGTGCTGGCGGCCGGGGTCCTGCGCGGCCTGCGACCGGCCCTGGCGGCGGCGACCGTGGCCTTCTTCGTCTACAACTATCTGTTCCTCGAACCACGCCAGACCTTCGCGATCGGTTCGCCGACCGACTTCCTGACCCTGGTGGTCTTCTGGGCCGTGGCCCTGGCGGCCGGCGGTCTGGCCGGGCGGGTGCGGGACCAGGGACGCGACGCCCAGCGGCGGGCCTCGGCCGTCTCGGCCCTGCTGGCGGCCAGCCGCACCTTCTCGGCGGCGGCCGGGCGCGAGGCCGCCGCCAAGGCCCTGGCCGAACAGACCGCGGCGGCCGTGGGGGCCAAGGCCGTGGTGCTGCTGCCCACCAACGGCGAACTCCAGGCGATGGCCGGAGCGCCGACCCTCGACGAACTGGACGCCGCGCCCATGGCCGCCGCCCGCTGGGCCTGGGAGAAGGGCGAGGCGGCCGGTTTCGGCACCGGCACCCTGCCACAGACCCGTTGGACCTTCTGGCCGCTGGAAGGGGTGCGTTCCCGGGCCGGGGTGGCCGGCGTCGAGGCGGGCGCGATGGTCGCCGGGTCGGAGGACGAACGCCTGCTGCTGGCGCTGCTGGAACAGGGCGCGGTGGCGCTGGAACGGGCCGAACTGGCGAGCGAGGCCGTCGAGACCGAGACCCTGCGCCGCGCCGATCGCTTCCGCTCGGCCCTGCTGAACTCGATCAGCCACGACCTGCGCACGCCGCTGTCGACCGTGCTGGGGGCCTCCACCACCTTGCTCGACTTCGGCAAGGGCATGACCACGGCCGTGCGCGACGACCTGCTGCTCAGCATCCGCGAGGAGGCCGAGCGGCTGAACCGCTATGTCGGCAACCTGCTGGACATGACGCGGCTGGAGGGCGGGGCGCTGCGGCTGCGCACCGACTGGACGGACGTTCGCGACGTATTGGGCGCAGCCGCCGAGCGCGTCTCGCGCCGGCTGGGCGACCGGGCGCTAGTGCGCGACTTCCCCGGCGAGCTCAGCCTGGTGCATGCCGACTCCAGCCTGCTGGAGCAGGCCGTGGTCAACATCCTGGAGAACGCCATCGCCTATAGTCCGCCGGACACCCGGATCGAGATGGCCGCCTACGAGGATCGCGCCAATGTGGTGATCAGCATCGAGGACGAGGGCAGGGGCATTCCGACGGCCGAACTGGAGCAGGTGTTCGAGAAGTTCCGCCGCATGGAGGAGCCCACCGACCGCAACCAGGGCGCGGGGCTTGGCCTGTCGATCTCCAAGGGCTTCGTCGACGCCATGGGCGGGCGCATCGCCGCCGCCAGCCCCATTCACGACGGCAAGGGCACGCGGATCCTGATCAGCCTGCCCAAGGCCGTCGCGACTCCGCATCATCTGCTATAACGGTCCTATGAGTCCTGTCCGCCAGCGCATCCTGATCATCGACGACGAGCCGCAGATCCACCGGTTCCTCGGTCCGGCCATGGACGCGGCCGGCTACGAGCCCCTGCGCGCCGACAGCGGCCAGGAGGGCCTGCGCGGCATCGCCCTGTGGTCGCCCGACGCCGTGGTGCTGGACCTGGGCCTGCCGGACATGGACGGCAAGGACGTGCTGGAGAAGGCCCGCGCCTTCTACGAGGGTCCGATCGTCATCCTCTCGGCCCGCGACCGCGAGCCCGAGAAGATCCAGGCGCTTGATCTCGGCGCCAACGACTATGTCGAAAAACCCTTTGGTGTCGGCGAGTTGCTGGCGCGCCTTCGTGTGGCGCTGCGCCAGCGTGGCCAAGCCCAGGGCCCCTTGGCGCCGATCCTGGCCGGGGCTGTCGAGATCGATCTCGAAAAGCATCTGGTGACCCGCGACGGGGCCGTGGTGAAGATCTCGCCGCGCGAATACGACGTCCTGGCCCGCCTGGCCCAGGCGCGTGGCAAGGTGCTGACCCACAAGGACCTGCTGACCGCCGTCTGGGGCCCGGCTCACGCCCACGACACCCAATACCTGCGCGTGTTCGTCGGCCAGCTGCGCCAGAAGCTCGAAGCCGACCCGTCGACCCCGAAGATGATCCTGACCGAACCGGGAATCGGCTACCGGTTCATCGGCGACTGACAACACATGATCGTCAGCCAAGTATCGCCGACATTTCAACGCTGTATAGCAAAATCCTAGTCCCTTTCAGCGAGGGCGGCGACTCCGGCGGGCGTGATCACCCAGCCGCCACCGGTACGCTCCGCCAGGCCGAGATCGGTCAGCGCTCGCGCATCGGCGATGTTGATCCAATCGACCGCATCGCCAGCCTTCTTCCTGGCCAGGTTCTTCAACGCCACCAACTGGCTCGGCGAGAGCATCATGCTATTGGCCGCCAGACAGGGGATCGGGCGACACCATCGCCCGTCGCCCGCTTACACGTTCCAACTCCTGCTGCATGCGCAGAACCTGGCCGCCGAGGCTTGTGACGTCGTCCTGGAGTTGGGCGTTGCGACGCTTCAGGTAGTCGTTCTCCCGGCGAAGGGTCTGGGCGTCTTCGTCCGTCATGCCTCGACCTCGTCAGGAGTTGTCGCCGCAACCGCGCGGATCACCGCGTGCAGCAGCGCGGCGCGATGAGGCGAAAGCTCGGGATCCTTGAGCTCCAGGCGGGCGCCCTCGGCGATCCTGCCCTGGTGACGGTTTCCCAGGAACATGGTCTCGGCGCGAATTTCCTGCGCCGTAATCCTATGGATGCCGATGAGTTCGAGCAGGGCGGTCCAACGCGTCGTCTGACGCGTGTCCGGATGGTCGGACATGAAGTCCTTTCAGGCCGGCGATCCCGCATGGCGCGGGGCGATCACGGGCTCCGCCCACTATAGCGCGCCCGCGCCTCAATAGCTCCGGCGCTTTTTTTGGGCAGCCCTGGAAAGGCCTAGGGTTTCGGTGCGGCCACTAGGCGGTTGAGGTTGGCCGGGTAACGCTCCGCCAGGACCGACGCCTTGTCGGCCAGAGCCTTGTCGCCATAGGCCATGGCGGCGGCGGTGAACAGCGGCAGCGCCTCGGACGAGGCGTCCTCGGGCTTCAGTTCCGGATGGGGAAAGCTGGCTTCCTTGCCGACATACGGCGCCAGGAAGTCGAAGGCCGCGCGCAGGCCGCGGCCGTCGGCGGTCTGGTAGCGCCACAGGTCCAAGTCCATGCAGCGCCCGAACTGCGCCGTGCCGACCAGGGCTTCCAAGGCGAAGTAGCTGTAGTGCAGGGCGCGGGTGCGCTTCAGCTCCAGCGGCAGCGAACCGTCCGGCGCGACCTGGGTCTTGATCCGTCGAGCGCCGGCCTCGGCGACCACCTGACGGGTCGCGGCGTCCTGCCGGGCGAACAGCGAGAAGCCGGCCAGCTGGTAGTCGAACCAGATGCCGTGGTTGTTGGCGGCGGCCTGTTCCTCGCGGCCATTGGGATCGGTGCGCATCCAGATGGTGTAGTCGGCGAACCAGCGCTCGAGGCCCTTCTGGTCGGCGTCCGACAGGGCCTTGGACGGAGCCAGCAGGCCCACGCCTTCGATCACCTTCAGCAGGCGGTAAGTATCGAGCACGCCCTCGGCCCGGCCGGTGCTGCGGCCCGGCACGCCTTGGGCGTACTTGGTGTTGGGGTTCATCCGGGTGGCCGGATCCAGGAACCAGACGCGCAGCAGCTGGGCGGCCTTGGTGGCGTAGCGGGCGTCGTCGGTGAACCAGTAGGCCAGGGACAGGGCCTCGACCGAGCCGCTCATGGCGTCCAGGTCGGAGACGTCGAAGGCGTTGGTGGCCCGCTCGGGATTGAACTCGCCGTCGCGGCGCAGATAGGGCTCGCCATTGGGCTTGCTGGGGTCGGGCCACCAGTAGGGACCCATCGAGATGTAGTCATGCTTGTCGCCGCTGGGCGGGGTGCGGGTCTTGTCCACGACCGTATAGGTCGGGCCGGCCAGGGCGGCGTCGGCGCGCTTGATCACGGCGGCGTAGGCGGCGGCGATCGCGGGGTCGGCGCGGTGGGCCTTGGCGTATTCCAGGCCCTCGGGACTCCAGCGGAAAAGGCGGCGACCGCCGAAGGCCGCGGCGGTTCCGTCACCGCCCTTGCAGACGCCGGCCGGGGCGGAAGGGACCGTCGGCTCGGCGGCGAAAGCGGGAACGACCGCGCTCAGCGACAACAGGGCCACGAGGCCGACGACGGCCGTTTTCGTTCGCATGGTCAGCATCCCCAATCCGTCGACGCGCCTTGGACTCGGCGTCGGTTCGGCCGGCACCATAACGGGTCCGGTCAGCCACGCAAGCAATTGGCCTGACCAAATGTTGGATTTGGTCAGTTAGGTCGTCGCGCTCCGCCAATCGGCGCCGGACGCCGCGAACAGCCGAACCGCGTCGGCCAGGCGCTGGCCCTGGGCGCGCACCCGCGAGACCTGGATCTCGTGGACCCGGCGCTGGGCGTCCAGCACCTCCAGCAGCGTGCCGCCGCCCTTGTCGTAGGCGACGCGGGCCAGACGCAGGCTCTCGCCGGCCTGGGCTTCGGAACGGCCATAGGSGGCGATGGCCGCGTCGTCGGCCGCCAGGGCCGACAGGGCGTCGGCTACTTGGGCAAAGGCGATCAGGACGGTTTGCTGGTAGCGGGCCGATGAGGCCACCGCCGCCTCGCGCGCCTGTTGCCGACGGGCCTTCAGCGCGCCGCCGTTGAAGATCGGCGCGGTCAGCCCGGCCCCGACGTTCCAGGCGGTGGCGTCGTAGAAGAAGAAGTCCGACGGGTTCAGCGAGCCCTGGGTCAGGGATGCGGTCAGCTTGACGTTCGGATAGAGGTCGGCGGTCGCCACCCCGATATCGGCGGTGGCGGCGTGCAGGTCGGCCTCGGCGGCCAGGATGTCCGGACGCTTGCGGACCAGGGCCGAGGGCAGGGCGACAGGTACGGGCGCGGCCAGGTTCAGGTCGGCCAGGGTGAAGTCCGGCGCGGTCCAGTCGGCGGGCGCGTGGCCGACCAGCAGGGCCAGGGCGTGGCGGGCGGCGGCCAGTTGACCCTGCAGCGGCGGCAGAAGGGCGCGGTCCTGTTCCAGCTGGCTCTGGGCCGAGACCCGCGCCGTGGCGGTCGAACCGCCCAGGGTGTTGGCCTTGTGGACCAGGTCGATATTGGCCTGGTCGGCGACGATCATCTGGGTCACCGCCTCGATCTGGGCATTGAGCGTGGCGATGGTCAGGGCCTGCAGGGCGACATTGGCCGTCAGGGTCAGATAGGCCGCGTCGCTGCGCCGGGTCTGGGCCTCGACCCGAGCCGCCGCGCCCTCGATCCGACGCCGATTGCCGCCGAACAGATCGAGGTCGTAGCCGACCGCGCCGCCCACCGAATAGAGGTTGAAGGTCGGGTTCTCCAGCTTGACGTCGCCGAAGCTGGTGAAGCCGAAGGCCTGCAAGTTGGCGCGCTCGCGGTTGACGCCGGCGGTGGCGTCGACCTTCGGGCCGGCCGCGCCACGTGCCTGGGCCAGGGCTGACTGCGACTGACGCAGGGTGGCGTCGGCCTCGGCCAGGGTCGGGCTGTCGGCCAGGGCCTGGCGGATCGTGGCGTCCAGCGCCGGCGAGCCCAGGGCCGTCCACCACGGACCGGCCGTGGCGGCGGCGTCCAGGCGAGCCTCTGCGGGCGCGGTCTCGCCTTGGGCGGCATAGCCCGGGGTCTTGGGCGCATCCGGCTGGGCGAAGTTAGGCCCCACGGTCGTGCAGGCGCCGGCCAGGACGGCCAGGCTGACGGAGGCGGCGAGGGCGGCGAAGCGCTTAGTGTTCGGCGACATGGACGGTCTCTTCCCCCGTGGATTTCTTTTTGGGGGTTCGCATCAGGAGGATCATGGGGGCGCACAGGATGGTGATGCCCAGCATCAGCTGGAAATCGTCGATGTAGGACAGCATCGAGGCCTGGCGGGTGATCACGGCGTTGAACCGGGCCATGGCGTCCGTCGTGGCGAAGACCAGCGGCGCATAGGCCTGGAACAGCGGGTTGTCGGGCCGGGCGTGCTCGACCAGCTTGGCGTGGTGCACCTCGATGCCGCTGACGAACCGGGCCTGCATGATCGAGATGCCGGCCGCCGAACCGATGTTACGGATCAGGGTGAACAGGCCCGCGCCCTCGGCCCGGTGCTGGGGCCTGACGGTGGCGAAGGCGATGGTGCTGAGCGGCACGAAGATCAGGCCCGTGCCGACGCCCGACAGGAAACCCGAGACGATGATCAGGTGGGTGTCCATGCCCAGGCTGAACTGGGTCATCATCCACAGCGATACCGCGCTGACCGACAGGCCGATCAGGAGGATGAGCTTGATGCTCATCCGTCCGATCAGCTGGCCGACGGCGAACATGGCGATGAACGAGCCGATGCCGCGCGGCATGCTGACCAGGCCCGTGAAGGCCACCGGATAGCCCAGCAGGTTCTGCATCATCGGCGGGAGCAGGGCGAGCACGCTGTAGAGCAGGATGCCGATGAAGAAGCCGAACACGCAGCAGGTGATGAAGTTGGTGTCGGCCAGCAGGGCGCGGTCGACGAACGGCTTCTTGGCGGTCGCCAGCTGCACGCCGAAGATCCACAGCGAGACGATGCCGACGATCAGGTAGGTCCAGATCTCGGTCGAGGCGAACCAGTCCTGGCTGGGGCCGCGGTCCAGCATCATCTGGAAGCCGCCGATGGCCAGGGCCAGGCTGGCGAAGCCCAGGACGTCGAACCGGCGCTTTTCGGCGCTCTTCTTCTCCGACAGGAACAGGAACACCCCGGCGAAGGCCAGGATGCCGATCGGCAGGTTGATGAAGAACACCCAGCGCCAGTCGAGATTGTCGGTCAGCCAGCCGCCCAGGGCCGGACCCAGGATCGGACCCAGCACCGCCCCGGCGCCCCAGATAGCCATGGCCGAGCCGTGCTTCTCGGGCGGGTTGATGTCGAGCAGCACCGCCTGGGACAGCGGGATCAGGGCCGCGCCGAACAGGCCCTGCAGCAGGCGGAACAGCACGATCTCGACAAGGCTGCCGGCGATCCCGCACAGCATCGAGGCGGCGGTGAAGCCGGCGATCGACACCAGGAACACCATCTTGCGACCCACCCGATCGGCCAGGAAGCCGGTCAGGGGCGTCATGATGGTGGCGGCGACGATATAAGACGTCAGAACCCAGGTGATCTGCTCGGCCGAGGCCGAGACGCTGCCCTGGATGTGCGGCAGGGCGACGTTGGCGATCGTCGTGTCCAGCGAGTTCATGATCGTCGCCAGCATGACCGAGATCGTGATCGCGACCCGGTTGGCCGCGTCGCCCTTGCCGTTGCCGGCGCCGGTCATTTCGCGCCCTGATCCTTGGGGGCGTCCTTAGCAGAGCGGACGTCGACCTTGGCCTTGGCGCTGAGGCCGGCGCTCAGATGCGGGGCGCTCTCGTCGAGAGCCAGGCGGACGGGCAGGCGCTGGACGACCTTGACCCAGTTGCCGGTGGCGTTCTCGGGCGGCAGCAGGGCGAAGCTCGAACCGGTGCCGGGGCTGAAGCTGACCACATGGGCTTTCAGCGGCCGGTCGTAGGCGTCGACCTTGATCGTCGCCGGCTGGCCGATCCGCATGTGGGCCAACTGGTCCTCCTTGAAGTTGGCCTCGATCCAGGGTTGGCCCGAGACCAACCAGAACAGGGTCTGGGAGGCGGCGACACGGTTGCCCACCTGCAGCTGCTCGACCTTGGTCACCACGCCGTCGGCGGGGGCGACGACGGTCGCATAGCTCAGATCCAGTTTGGCGCGGTCGAGGTCGGCCTGGGCCTGCATCACCTTGGGCTGTCGGTCGGCGGCCACGTCGACGCGACCGCCGATGTCGGCCAGGGCCGAGGCGATCTGCTGGCGCACGACAGCGATCTGGCGGCGGGCTTGCTCGGCGGCGTGGGCGGCCTCGTCGGCCTGGGCCCTGGTGGCGACGCCGGCGGCGGCCAGGGCTTGCTGGCGGGCGGCTTCGCGCTGGGTGTAGGCCACGGTCTCCTGGGCGGCGGCCAGGTCGGCGTTGCGCTGGTCGTAGACGGCGCGCGAGCCCTGGGTCTCGAAGCGGGCGGCGGCCAGGGCGGCCTCGGCCTGGGCCTGGGCGACCTGGAAGTCGGCCGGGTCGAGGCGGAACAGGACCTGGCCCTTCCTGACCGTCTGGTTCTCGCCGACGTCGATCTCGATCACCCGCCCCGCCACGCTGGGGCTGATGGCGGCCCGCGCCGCCTGGACATAGGCGTCGTCGGTCGTCTCGAACTTGCCGCCGGTCAGGATGAAGAACGCGACGATGGCCAGCACGATCAGCGGACCGCCGATCATCAGCGGCCAGCGCAGTCTCTGACCCAGGGTTCGTTGCTGGCGTTTACGGGCCGCTTCTTCTTCGACTTCGGCGATCGCCTGATAACCTTCCGCGTCGCTCACGCAATGCTCCACGCCCAAGCGGCCAGCGCTCAGGCCGGCCGCGGATCACACACAGTTTGATGAGGAGGGCCGGGGAGGGCCCTACCTTGACCGCGAGATAGGACTCCCGAGGTCATGAGCAAAATGATATTCCGTCACAGCAATCATGAATGACGCGCATTTCAAGACTCTCGACCTCAACCTGCTGCGGGTGTTCGACGCCCTGCTGGAGGAAGAGAGCGCGACCCGAGCGGGCTCCAAGCTGGGCCTGACCCAGTCGGCGATCAGCCACGCCCTGGGCCGCCTGCGCTTGTCGCTGGGCGACGACCTGTTCGTGCGGGGGCCGTCAGGTCTGCAGGCGACCCCGCGCGCCGTCGAGATGGGCGGACCGGTTCGGGCGTCCCTGAAGCTGCTGGAGACCGCCGTCACGGCCTCGCGTTTCGATCCAGCCGCCGACCAGCGAACCTTTCATGTCAGCGCCAGCGCCTATCTCTGCTCGGTCCTCCTGCCCGGCGTCGTGCGGCGGGTGCAGGCGCAGGCTCCGGGCGTGAAGCTGCGCATCGGCGGGATCGAAGGCCCTCTGGTCGAGGACCTCGATCGTGGACGGCTGGACATGGTGATCGGCGGATTCGAGCACGTGGCGCCGCGCTTCGTCCACACGCCGCTGTTCACGGAGACCGGGGTCTGGGTGATCCGCGTCGACCACCCCGTCGCCCTGGCGGCCGGCGATGGCGAGATCACGCCGCAGGCCCTGGCCGGCGTGCCCTATCTGGTCGTCTCCGGTGGTCAGGAGAACGAGGAGACACGACGGGGATCACGGCGTGAGCTGGGCCTTCGACGCATCACCAGCTGGAGCGACGACTACGCCCTGCCGTCGATGCGCGGGCTCAAGGGGCCGGTCACCGTGCCGGACGCTTCCTCGGCCCTGGTGATGGTCAGCCAGACGGACATGGCGGCCCTGCTGCCCCGACGATTGGCGACCCTCGCGGCGGACCGTGGGGCCGTCGTCCTGGTGGAGCCGAGCCGGCACCCCGAGCCGGCCCAGTTCGGAGCGGTGATCCGGGGCGGCGAGAGCGAGGCGGGACCGGTGGCCTGGCTCATGCGCCTAGTCAGCGAGGCCGCGGCGGAACTCTGAAAACCGCTCGCGGACTTGACGAACGACGAAGCAAGCGCAACCTTTCCGCGTAGGGGCGTGGCCGATTCTCCACAGTCTGGTGCAAATGCCCGATTATCCCTGGGCCAGTAGGTCGTTTTCCGTGCCCGTAAGAGGGGTTCGCCTGATTTGAGATCGGGCAGGACGCCCTGATAACGGTGGACGTCTCGAAGAAACATCCCACGCATTGCTTTGGTGTCTGTCGCGCGTTCCCCGCCTGGCGAGGATAGCTCCGGGCCATACGCGCGCCGTTCGTTCGAGGCCTCGACAATTTCACGAAGGATCGGCTGCTGGCTCCTTCTCCTCCAGCCGCTCATTTGCACTAGTTAACAATTGAGCCGACCCAAACAGCGTTTCGCCCGTTCTACTCTGGTGTCGTCCTGGGATTCGCCTGCGGGGAGTCAATCGTGGCGCAGCTTGAACTCGATCGTTATGGTCGCACCGTCGACGACATCCGACGGCCCCATCCGTCCGTATCTGCTCGCACCCGGTTTTCGCAGCGACATGCCGATGACAAATCTTGAGATCCGAGTAGCCGCGCTGCAGTTCCTAAGCCTTCGGCTCTGCGCGGCGCTGTCGCTCGAACAGCTCGAAGAAATTCGGCAGTCGACCCTGGACGGGGTGAGGGCGTCGGACATCGAGTCCCTGCAGATGCAGTCGGAGTTCCTGAAGCTGCTCGACGACGCCATCGACCGGGCACGCCAGAAGCAGGCCGCCACGAGCGAGATCAAGAGTTCCGTTCACCTGGCCTGATCGGGCCTAGTCGAAGAACCTGGCCGTAAGGATTTTCTCGCGCCATTCGAGGGTTTGACCTGATGGCGCTCGCGCCGTCGTGGCCCCAATCTGGCTTGGCTCGCTCGCCAAGGCGTCACCCCCGATTTCCCTTGGCAAGCCGCGGTTCGCTCATCCCCCAAGAGCGCGGCCGTGGTCGCGGGTCGAGAGCCGGCCCACATGTCCCGACGCATGTGCTGGGCCGGCTCTCCCACGCGTCCCTCCCTCAGCGATCCAGCAGGCTCAGTCCTCGCCCTCGGGCAGGAACGGGGCCCAGGCCTCCAGCGCCAGGCCCGGTTCGGCGTTGCGCAGCGACAGATGCCCTTTGAGGAACTCCAGGCGCAGGCGCATGCCTTCGAGCCCGACGCCGGGAACGCTGTCGCGTCTCGGCGGCAGGCCCGAGCCGAAATCGCGAACGGTCAGCAGGATCATCTCGCCGGCGACCCGCAGCCTCACGACCGCCTGCTGGCTGCCGGAATGACTGTGGACGTTGGCCAGGGCTTCCTGCACCACGCGGTAGAGCGCGATCTCGGTGGCGTGGGACAGTCGCGGGAAGTCGTCGGAGATGTCGATCGTCACCGCCACGTCCGCGCGTCGCGAGAAGCCGGTCGCGAACTGCCGGATCGCCGCCGCCAGCCCCAGATGCTCCAACGCCGGGGGATGCAGCAGGTAGGCGAAGCTGCGGATCTCGTCCAAGGCGCTGGACAGCAGCCCCGACACCTCGTCGCGCACCAGGCCGGTGCTGACCGGATCCTTGGCGTCCAGCCGCCGCAGCATCAGCTTCGCGCCGGCCAGATGCTGGGCGGTGCTGTCGTGCAGCTCGCGCGCGATGCGCCGTCGTTCGGAATCCTCGGCACGCAGGAGACGCGCCGTAGCCTCCCGCAGGCCCATTTCGGCCCGTCGCTGGATGGAGATGTCCTCGTGGGCGACGATCAGGAAAGGCCGGTCCAGGTGACCGACGCGGACGGCCGACAGCTTCACCCAGCGTGAACCGGTGTCCAACGGCATGACATACTCATGCCGGAAGGGACCGTCTCCCCCGGCGATCAGCGCCCGCAAACCGGCCGCCACTGTATCGCCGCCAGGCGTGCCCAGCCGATCGCAGAAACCCAGATAGTTGCAGCCGACGCCATTGTTGACGGGCTTGAGATCGTTGAGAGTGATGAACTGGACCCAGGCGTCGTTGACGGCGACGATCTCGCCCCGTGCATCCAGCACCGCGACGTTCGCCGTGAACGCGTCCAGGGCGGACTCGTAGAACGCCGGGTCGAACCCTCCGGCCATGCTGTCGCCCGTGTGCATTCGACAGAGCCTCGGGTTGACTAGGCCTCGATCAGCTTGTTGCGGATCGCATAGCGCACGATGTCCGCCAGCGAATGGGCGCCCAGCTTTCGCATGATGTTGCCGCGGTGGCTCTCGACGGTCTTGACGCTGATGTCGAGCATCGAGGCGATGACCTTGTTGCTGCGGGACTCGGCCAGCAGCTGAACGATCAGCAGCTCGCGCGTCGTCAGGGTCTCGGACCCCTCGATGACTTCCCCCAACCCATGCCCGCCGGGCGACAGGTAGCCGCGCAGCACGGCGTCGGTGATCCCCGGGCAGAAGTAGGGCTTGTGGTTCAGCAGGGACGCCACGGCGGCGATGATGTTGTCGGTCGACGCCGACTTGAGCACGAAGCCCCGCGCGCCGGCGCTGAACACCTCGCGCACCAGCTGTTCGCTGTCGTGCATGGTGAAGATCAGCAGTTCGGTATGGGTCTTCAGCTTGCGGACGTCGCGGGCGACGATCACGCCGCTCAGGTCGGGCATGCTGATGTCCAGGATCATGACGTCCGGGACCAACTCCTTGGCCAGGCGGACGGCATCACGTCCGTTCGAAGCCTCGCCGCAGATCGTCCAGCCCGGTTGAGACTCCAGCGCCTCGCGCAGCCCTGCCCGGACGATCGAGTGATCGTCGGCGAGCAGAATGGTCGGGGTGCTAGGCAAGGGCATCTTCGATTCCCGCTCCGATGGCAATGCACACTATAATTGTCAGCTTTCAGCTGAAATGCTTGCGTAATTTTCTGCGCGAGGTTGTGAAATACCCCATCGGCGCACCTGTGGTCGCACAGCGAAACTCGTGTGCATTCCCGAGCCAGGTCAGGGCGTCGTGGCGGCCGAGCAGGCCGTCAGGCGAGGGGGCTTTTCCCAAGCAGAACGGATTGACGGGCTTCTCGTCGACCGCTTCCGCCACGTCGGCGGAAGAGATCGCTTCAAAGCTCCGGGAAGATCGAAGATAGGCCCTAGTGCGCGGGCCCGCGTCCGGCGTGATCGGACCGATCGACGCCACGGTCGACGCCTGGGGTCTTTCCGCCGCGAATGTCGGCGAAATATCCAATCCCCCGACAAAAAGCGCCTCGCCCGTGAAGGCTGTGGCCACCCTACCCATTCAAGAACTCTTCCCTCTACCCGGAAAGCACGGTTGCAGTGCCTTGAGGTAGTAATCTACCGGGTAAAACCCTTAGTCGGCCCTCCTAAATCCCCCGATGGTTTGACGCTCGGGCCTATCCACGAGGGAAATACTGGTGCTTCCGGAAAGCGGGTAGGACTTCACCTGATTGTTCCGACCCGACCGGCGCCCAAAGTTGACGGCATGCGCGTTTAAGGCCGTCCGTCATGCGAAGCCTGATCCTCTGTGGAATTCTCATCGCTTCGCCGACCGCCTTGTGGGCGCAAGACGTCGAGGTTTCCGCCACGAGCCTGCGGACGCCGGTTGAACAAGTCGGCAAGCTGAAGCCGAGCTTCGTGGTCATGCCGATCCCCCTGTCCAACCCCGCGATCGGCAGCGGCCTGGGCGTGGCCGCCCTTGCCATCTACCAGCCTCGAGGCTCTGAACGGCCTTGGACCAGCGGCGCGGGCGGGCTCTACACCGACACCAAGAGCTGGGGCGTCGCGGTGTTCCAGAAGGCCTATCTGGGCGGCGACAAATATCGGGTCACCGCCGGCGTCGGGACGGGCGTCTTCAACGTCGACTTCTACGGCATCGGTTCGGATGCGGGCTCCGACGGACGCTCGGTCGAGCTCGAGCAGAAGACCAGCGGCGCCGTCGTCGAGGTGCTGGCCCGCTTGCGCAAGAACGTCCACGGCGGTCTTCGCTATCGCTACATCAAGATGGACTCCTCGTTCGACACCACCAGCCTGTTACCGCAGTTCGAACTGCCGCCGATCGAGCTCCAGAGCCAGGTTTCGCAGTTGGGCCTTTCCGGAGAGTTCGACACGCGGGACAGCGAGTACTTTCCCCGATCGGGCGTCTACGCCAACGCCCAGTGGCTGGTGTCCGACGACGTCCTGGGCAGCGACTTCGACTATCCCCGGTTCACCGGCGCGGCGAACGGCTATCACAGCGTCAACGACAAGACCGTGCTGGCCTGGCGCGGGTCGGTCTGCCGGTCCGGCGAGGGCGCGCCCTTCTACGACCTGTGCAACTACGGCCAGAGCAACGACCTGCGCGGCTACACCGCCGGCCAATATCGCGACCACGCGATGTTCGCGGTCCAGGCCGAGGTGCGGCGCAAGATCTACAAGCGCTTCGGCGCGGTGGCCTTCGTCGGGGTCGGCGAAGTGTCCACCGAGTTCTCGAAGATGAACACCAAGGACCTTCTGCCGGCGGCCGGGATCGGCGCGCGGTTCGAGGCCTCCACGAAGTACCACGTCAATCTCAGCATCGACTACGCCGTCGGGGACGGTTCCTCGGCCCTCTACTTCTATGTCGGCGAGGCCTTCTGATGGACCGCGTTATCCTTCGCCGCGGCCAGGTCACCAGATTCCTTTGAGTTTCCCCGGGGCCGAGGCCCCATCTTCTGGAGGTCCTTACATGCGTAGACTCGTCCTCATCACCGCCGTGGCGCTGCTGTCCGCGTCCGCCGCGAACGCCCAGCAACTGCTCGCCGACGCCAATAAGGACGGCAAGGTGACCCAGAAGGAATACCAGGACAGTCGCCGAACCTTCCTGATGCGCGCCGACAAGGACAAGGACGGCAAGCTCAGCAAGGCCGAATGGAACCGGGGCGCCGAGCAGGTTCGCAACGAAGTTCGCGCGGAGGGCGTCGACGGCTGGCCGAAGATCGGCAAGGCGGGGCTCTTCGATATGCTGGACACCAACAAGGACGGCTTCGTGACCCCGCCCGAGATCGACGCCTACTACGGCCCGAGGTTCGCCACGTTCGACACCAACCACGACGGCGTCGTCACCCGCTCCGAGGCCAACGCGGCCGAGAAGGCGGCCCGCAAGTAGGCCGCCGCCCGGCGGTCTTCAGACGCGTTCCTGAACTGTCACGGCCCGTCGACCACCATCGGCGGGCCGGCGTTCGTCGCCCCTAGAGCGTCTTGTCCCGAAACAGCCGCGACCAGTCGTCCTTCATGCTGACGACCGTCCAGCCCCGATCGATCGCCGTGCTCAGGGCCACGTCCAGCTTTCCGACGTGGGTGTCCTTGTCATAGGCGTATTCGCGCTCGGGATCGTCGTGATGCAGCAGCATCGGCAGCCGCCGGCCTGGGCCCGAGGCCGTGTATTCCAGCATCGCCAGGTCGCCGTCGGAATTGCCGAACGCCAAGATCGGTCGCCGGCCGATATGCAGGGCGATGTTGACCGGCTTTTCCGCGTACTCGTTGAACGACTGCAGCTCGGGCAGCTTGCGGATTTCGCCGCGGCGACCGTTCAGGCGAAACTCGGTCTTGCCGCTGGAGCCGATCACCCGTTCGCGCGGCACGCCGTACGTCTGCTCGCTGAACATCCGCACGACGTCGACCCCGCCGGCGGTGACGATGAAATTGCGGAAATCGTTGGCCGCCAGATAGGTCAGCAGCTCGCGCATCGGCTGGTAGGCGAGGGCGGTGTAGGGCCTGTCGAAGCGAGGATGCCGCGCCTCGACCAGCCATGTCGCCACGTCCAGCGCGAAAGCCTCCTCGGTGGCGTGGGCGTGCAGGTGCAGCAGCAGCTCGATCACGGCCTGCTTTCCGCACGCGGCCAGGGCCGGCAGGTCCTGATTGAGGAAGGCCTGGAAGACCGGCTTGGCGGCCAGTTCGGGATGCGAGGTCGCCATGTGCTTGGCGCGGTCCAGGGCGAACATGCCCTGGGCGTAGAGGGGGTGCTCGACCCACAGGGTGCCGTCGTTGTCGAACACGGCGATGCGATCGGCCGGGGCGACATAGTCGCGGCCGCCGGGGCGCGTGACCCGCGCGACGAAGTCCAGGATCTTCCGCCTGGGCGAGGTGTCGGACCAACTCGGTAATGGCACTTTGGTCATGGTCGCCTCCGAGCGGCTCAGGCGCGGGATCTGACAATGCAGCGGAAGCCCACATGCGACGCCGAGGTGTCGATCGGCTGCGCGTGTCGCGCCGCCGGCCGGTAGCGTTTGCAGTAACTCGGCGCGCACAGGTGCGAGCCGCCCTTGAGCACCTTCCTGGGGATGCCAAGCCCGTCGGTCTCGCAACTGGCCTCCTCGAGCCCGCCCCTTGGATTCCTGGCGGCGCAGCAGCGGGGCGCCGCGTCCCCCGCATCGGGCGTCGACCACCAGTCCGCCGTCCACTCCCAGGTGTTGCCGATCATGTCGTAGAGGCCGTGACCGTTGGGCGGATAGGCCCCGACCGGCGACGTCCGGGCCCAACCGTCGTCCAGGGTGTTCTGATGGGGGAATACGCCCTGCCAGGTGTTGGCCATGTGGCGACCGTCCTGCAGGAACGTGTCGCCCCAGGCGAACTCCACGTCTTCGAGCCCGCCGCGGGCGGCCAGTTCCCACTCGGCCTCGGTAGGGATCTCGACCCCGGCCCAGGCGGCGTAGGCCAGCACGTCGACCCAGGCGACGTGGACCACGGGATGGTCGCCCAAGCCGTCGATATCGCTGCCGGGTCCATAGGGACGGCGCCAGTTGGCGCCCTGGACGAAGGCCCACCATTGGAGGGGATGGCGAAGATCGACGGGGCCGCGCGGCGGGGTGAACACCATCGACGAGGCGACCAGCAGCGCCGGGTCGGCGCCGGGATAGTCGTCCGGATCGGGCGGCAGTTCGGCGAAGGTGACGTAATCCGCGGCTTCCACGAACTGGGCGAACTGCCGATTGGTCACGGGGCTGGGGTCGATCCAGAACCCGTCGACCGAGACCCGGCGCGCCGGCCGCTCCTCGGGATAGTGATGGTCGGAGCCCATGGTGAAGACGCCGCCGGGGATCCAGGTCATCGCTTCCCTGAGCGGTCGGCGCCAAGTCTTCGCGGAGGGGGCGGAATCGCCAAGGTTCTTCATGCGCGCCCTGTCAGTCGTGAGCGGCTGCGAACGGGACGTATGACTCTGGCATGGCCCGCCTCCACCGCAAGGTCTCTACTAGTGACCATGGGCGACGACGCTGATCGATCAGGCGATCCCCCGGGGTCGGAAGGGAAGATTCCCTATCGATCCGCCCGTCAGTGCAGGTTTCTCCCCGAGCGTCTCGGCGCTTCGCCGGATAGCGCCCGCGCGCCAAACGCCCTTTGCTAGCGCCCCTCGAAGCCGTTCGCCGCGAGGTCGTCCATGGAAATGTTGCTGCGCGAATGCGCCAACTACGTCGCGCTCGCCGCCGAGCTGTGTTCGGTGCTCTGCATCGCGGTCGGCATGGTGGAAACCCTGGTTCAGGGGACCATCGTCGTCGCGGCCGGCCGCCAGACGCGACAGGACGCGCGACGTGAGCTGTGGGCTCAGTTCGCCAGGTGGATCGTCCTGGCGTTGGAATTCGCCCTGGCCGCCGACATCGTCCGCACGGCGATCGCACCGACCTGGGACGACATCGGCCATCTCGGCGCGATCGCCCTGATCCGCACCGTCCTGAACTACTTCCTGGAAAGGGACATGGAGGAGTTCTCTCCCGATCCCGCTCCCTTGGAAGAGGCAGGAGCAAAGCCATGACCGAGCGCTTTGATCGCGCCTGGCTCGTCGAGGTCTCGGCCGCCCTGGTGATCTCGCTGGCCGCGGCCATGACGTCCTGGGTCGGCTTTCAGGCCGCGCTGTGGGACGGCGAGCAGGCCGCGCACTACGCCCAGGCCGGAGCGGCCCGGGTGGAGGCGACCTCCGCCATCGCGGCGGGCGGACAACTCCAGACGGCGGACCTGCTGCTGTTCCAGGGGTGGCTGAGCGCCGCCGCCGAGGACGAACCGATGCTCCAGGCCTTCTATCGCCAGCGCTTCCGTCCCGAATTCGCCAGGGCGTTCGAGGCCTGGCTCGAAACCGCTCCGCTGAAGAACCCCGGCGCGCCGGCCTCGCCCTTCGCCATGCCCGAATACCACTCGGCCCTGCTTGCCCGCGCGCAGCAATTGCAGAAGAAGGCCGACGACCTGTTCAATCAGGGGCAGCGGGACAACGACATCGGCGACCGCTTCGTGCGCGCCACGGTGCTGCTGGCCGTGGCGCTGTTCTTCGGCGGGATCGGCCAGACCTTCAAGTCGACGATGATCAAGGGCGTCCTGGTCGCCATGGCCTTTGTCGTCTGCGTGCTCAGCGCGCTGATGGTGGCGCACCTGCCGATCCTGCAGCTGAAGCTCTTCGAATGAGGACCACGGGTCCGGGAGGCGTCATGTCCGTTTCAACACGCAGAACCGTTCTTGCCGGGAGCGCCGCGCTGGGCTTGTTGATCGCGGCGCCGAGCCTGGCCGCTCCGCCGGTCGATCCCTTGCCGTCGTGGAACACCGGCCCCGCCAAGACCGCGATCACCGGCTACGTCGCCCGGGTCACCCGCCAAGGCCCCGACTTCGTGCCGCCGGCCGACCGGATCGCGGTGTTCGACAACGACGGCACGCTTTGGGCCGAACAGCCGATCTACTTCCAGTTCGCCTTCGCGATGCAGCGGATCGGACAGATGGTCGCCAAGGATCCCGCGCTGCGTCAGAAGCCCGCCTTCGCCGCCATCGCCGACCGGGACCAGGCCGCCATGGCCAGGTTGAGCGAAAAGGATCTGATGGAAGCGGTCCTGGCCGTTCAAGTCGGTTTGACGACGAGCGAATACCAGGCCGTCGCCAAGGCGTGGTTCGACCAGGCCCGCCATCCGCGTTTCCAGACGCCCTATACCGCTCTGACCTATCGGCCGCAGCTCGAGCTGCTGGCCTATCTGCGAGCGGCGGGGTTCAAGACCTACATCGTCTCCGGCGGCGAGGTGCAGTTCATGCGGGTGTTCGCCGAGCAGGCCTATGGCGTCCCGCCCGAGCAGGTGATCGGCACCAGTCTGACGACCAAGTTCGAGATGCGGGACGGGAAGGGCGTGCTGGTGGCGCAGCCCACGCTGGGCAGCATCGACGACGGCCCCGGCAAGCCCAGCAACATCGACCTGCACATCGGCCGCCGGCCCCTGGTGGCGGTGGGCAATTCCGACGGCGATCTGCAGATGCTGCAGTACTCCGCCTCCAGCACGCGTCCCAACCTGCAGATTCTGGTCCACCACGACGACGCCGTCCGCGAGTACGCCTACGACCGGCAATCGAAGATCGGCAAGCTGGACAAGGCATTGGACGAGGCTTCCGCCCGCGGCTGGACGGTCGTCAGCATGAAGAGCGATTGGAAGACGGTGTTCGCGACCAAACCGTGACGCACCGTGAAAACCCCTCGAGGGGCTAGGGTGAACTCAGCGCCCGGGGCTGGTAGTCCCGCCGATATTCCCCGCCCCGACGCCGTGATGATCTGCCTCCGCCCTGTCTCCGGGGCGCGACCGCGGGAGCACCATCATGCCCAAAGAAAAACCCAATATCCTCGTCATCTGGGGCGACGATATCGGCATCAGCAACCTCAGCTGCTACTCGCACGGCTTGATGGGCTATCAGACGCCCAACATCGACCGCATCGCCCGCGAAGGCATGATGTTCACCGACAGCTATGGCGAGCAGTCGTGCACCGCAGGGCGCTCGTCGTTCATCACCGGTCAGAGCGTGCTGCGGACGGGCCTGTCGAAGGTCGGCGCTCCGGCCGCGCCGGTCGGCATGAACGACAAGCTGGTGACCATCGCCGCGTTGCTGAAGGAACAGGGCTACGCCACCGGCCAGTTCGGCAAGAACCACCTGGGCGACCTGAACCACATGCTGCCCACCAACCACGGGTTCGACGAGTTCTTCGGCAACCTCTACCACCTCAACGCCGAGGAAGAGCCGGAGATGTACGACTACTATCCGGACGAGGACTTCCCCGACTTCAAGAAGAAGAACGGCCCGCGCGGCGTGATCCACTCCTGGGCCACCGACGTCGACGACCCGACCACGCACGAGCGCTGGGGCAAGGTCGGCAGGCAGAAGATCGAGGAAACCGGCCCTCTAACCAAAGCGCGGATGGAGACCTGCGACGACGAGTTCGTCGAGCGGGCCAGCGACTTCATCAAGAAGCAGCAGGCCGACGACAAGCCGTTCTTCGTCTGGCTGAACACCACGCACATGCACATGTTCACGCACACGAAGAAGTCCAGCCTGGGCCAGGCCGGCCGATGGCAGTCGCCCTATCACGACACCATGATCGACCACGACAAGAACGTGGGCCAGATGTTGGACCTGCTAGACGAGCTGGGCCTGGCCGAGGACACCATCGTGGTCTACTCGACCGACAACGGTCCCCACCGCAACAGCTGGCCGGACGGCGGCATGACCCCGTTCCGCAGCGAGAAGAACTCCAACTGGGAAGGCGCCTTCCGCATTCCCGAACTGATCCGTTGGCCGGGCAAGATCAAGGCCGGCAGCGTCTCCAACGAGATCGTCCAGCACCACGACTGGCTGCCGACCTTCCTGGCGGCCGCGGGCGCGCCGGACATCGTCGAGCAGGTCAAGAAGGGCGTCACAGCGGCGGGCCGGCGGTACAAGAACCACATCGACGGCGTGAACCTGCTGCCCTACCTGACCGGCGAGGTCGAGCACAGCCCGCGCAAGCTGTTCGTCTACATCAGCGACGACGGCGACATCCTGGCGGTCCGCTACGACAACTGGAAGGTCGTGTTCATGGAGCAGCGCTGCGTCGGCACGATGCGGATCTGGGCCGAACCTTTCACGCCGTTGCGTCTGCCCAAGATCTTCAACCTGCGCACCGATCCCTACGAGTTCGCGGACGTCACTTCGAACAGCTACTACGAGTGGTTCCTCTACCACGCCTATATACTGTACGGGGCCTGGGGGATCGCCGCGCAGTTCGCGGACACGTTCAAGGACTTCCCGCCGGTGCAGAAGCCCAACACCTTCACCATCGACGACGCGATAGCGAAGATGGCCGAAGCGCAAGGCGGCGGTTGATCGTTTCGAAGGCAGTTTTGACGAGGCCGGCGGAGAAATCCGCCGGCCTTTTTTCGTCTGTCCGAGCAGCGCGCTGCTCAACTCAAGGGATTACCCCCTAAGGCCAGGGTTTCACCTGATTGAGGCGGCTCCGCGCCCGGCGGAAAGTTCGAACGGCGCCGCGCAACCGTAAGACGGGACGCCGCAGTCGAGCAGGAGTCCGTCCGATGCCGTCGAGGATCATGGCCCAAGCCCTCCTAGCCGCGGCGATCGCCGCGTGCCTGCCGCTGGTCGGTTGCGAGAGCCCTGGAGGGCAGGTCTCGGTCCTTTCCGGCAATACGCCGCTGGCCGGCTCGACCTACGCCTGGGCGCCGGACGGCCAGCCGGGAACCGGCGATCCCCGGGTGGACAACGACATCATTCGCGAGCGCATCAAGACCGCGGTCGACACCAACCTGGCCGCCAAGGGCTACAGCCAGGTCGATCCGGCCCAGGCCAAGCTGCTGGTCTCCTACCATATCGGCCTGCAGAACAAGACCGACTACTCGGCCACCAGCATGAGCGGGCCGGGCGGCATGGCCTGCGGCGTCCGTGGCTGCATCGGCGGTTATGGCTGGGGCATGTACGGCGCGCCCAGGGACGTGGACATCCGCTCGATCAACTACGTCGAAGGCGCCGTGATGCTCGACCTGGCCGACGCCGCCAGCGGCAAGCTGGCCTGGCGCGCCACGTCGCAGAAGCGGATCGACCAGAAGGACGGCACCCAGGACGGGCTGAACGCCATCATCGCCGACATGGTCAAGACCCTGCCGCCAGGCGCGCCGCCCGCCGGGTAGCCGCACGAACATGGACGTCAGCCGCCCGTCACCGCACAGGATCAGTCGAGAACCTCATGGCAGCGCCCATCAATCTGAGCTTCATCTTCGCGATCTTCTTCCTGACGCTCGGCCCCTTGAAGCTGATCCCGACCTTCTACGGCGTCACCCAGGGGATGGACGGCAAGGCGCGGCTCGGCCTGGCCCTCAAGAGCGCGGTCCTGGCCTTCCTGATCCTGGTGGTCGCCGCCGTGATCGGATCGGCTCTCGCCGCCAACTGGCGCATCTCGCGCGAAGCCCTGGTCATCACGGGCGGCTTCCTGCTGCTGATCGGGTCGCTGAAGATCCTGTCCAGCGTGCTCGCGCCGCCAGCGCCTCCCGAGGGGCACGCACCGCCGGCAGATCCGGCCGCCAGGCGGCCGATCAGCATCGTCATCTCCCCCTTGGCGATCCCGGGGATCGTCACGCCTTGGGGCCTGGTCGCCCTGATGCTGTTCGTGAGCATAGCCGAAGATCAGAACCGGCTGGGCGGCGTCGCCGTCGTCCTGGTCCTGATCATGCTCCTGAACATCGTCGGCATGATCTTCGCCGGCCCCGTGATGCGCACCGTCGGCTTGCCGGCCATGAGCGTGCTGGGCTGGGTGTTCAGCATCCTGCAGGCCGCGCTCGGGGTCACCTTCATGCTTCGCGGTCTGGCCGGCGTCGCCGGCATTCCCTGGCACTCGACCCCACTGTGAAAATCGACCGCAACATCTCGTCGCATCGCCATCTGGCGTCTGAATTTCGGAGTTCCTTATGACGGACCGCAGCCCGACCGAGAAACTTCTCGAGACCTCCGCCCGCTGGCGCGGTTCGAAGGGCGAAGTCGCGACGGAACCCCGCAGCTTCGCGGCCCCGTCCGATCGCCCCGCGCCGCTCGACGAGGACGAGTTCCGGCAACTGGTCGTGGGCAGCATCCCCGTCCTTCGCTCGTTCTCCCGCGGCCTGTGCGGCGACATGGCCCGCGGCGACGACCTGGCCCAGGACGCGTTGCTGAAGGCCTGGCAGCACCGGGCGCAGTTCGCCCCCGGCACCAACTTCAAGGGCTGGATCCTGAAGATCGCCCGCAACCACTTCTACTCGCAACGCCGCCGCGTCTGGCGCGAGACGCCGCTGGACGTCGCCATGAGCGCCCAGATACCGGCCGTCGGAACCGACCAGGTCCAATCCCTGATGCTCAACGACCTGCGCAACGCCCTCAACGCGTTGAGCGACGAGCAGCGCGAGGCGACGATCCTGGTGGGAGCGGGCGGCTTCTCCCATCGGCAGGCGGCCGAGATGTGCGACGTCCCCGAGGGCACGATGAAAAGCCGCGTCTGCCGGGCGCGGGCCAAGCTGGCGTCCCTGCTGGAGCGCGGGGAGGTGACCCACGACGCCGAACCCGCTTGGCTGGCGGCTCAGTTGATCATGGCCGAGCTGTCGAGCCTTTCCGCGCGGGTCGATCAGAACCGGGTCTGAACGATCAGCATCGCGAAATCGACGGAGCGGCCGCCCAGGGCTCGCACGGCGTCATCGGCCGACTGGTGGACCAGTTGGCCCTGGAGCTTGAGATTGCGGCTGACCAGCCACGTCGCATCCAGCTGGATCGCGTTTCCCACGGCCTTCGACCGGTTTGGACCGACCGGCGCCAGCGGCGTCGAGGGCTGCAGATAGACGGCGTCTTCGCCCGTCTGCCGCCAGCGCATCAGATAGCTCAGCTCGAGGCTGACATCGCGGCGAGGCGCGAGGCCGAGACTGGGACGAACGGCGACCAGATTGCTCCAGCTGGTCAGACCCGTTTCATTGAAATAGCCGCCCTTCGGGAACAGCGGATTGAAGGTTCCCAGCTTGTCGTCGCTGGAATTCTTGTCGCCCGACCCGGCGTCGAACCGCAGACCCAGCCTTGGTGACCAGGCCTGGCCCAGGGTGTAGCCGCCGCCGACGCTGCCGGCCCAGGCGCGGATGTCGCGACCGGCGAACCATCCATCCTGGATCACGCCCTCGGCCTCGTAGTCGGCCGCCCCGCGCTTTCCGGCCAGTCGTGCGCCGTAGCTGGCCCGACGCTCGTCGCCGCGCACCGCGCCATATCGAACCCCATCGCGATCCAGCTCGAAGGCGTAGACGTCCAGCGAGACCGCCTTGCTCAGCGCCTTGGAGACGTAGACGCCGTAGAACTGCTGGTCCCGGTTGCTGCTGTCGTCGAAGGCGCCGGTCTGGATCGTCACCGGATGCAGATAGAAGGCTTCCAGCCGCAGGTCCCCGGCCTGGCGGGTGACTCGCGCGCCGTCGAAGCTCTGACGGATATTCGGGGTCTCGCGCACCGAGACGAACCGCTGTGTCGCGTTGAACGCCATTTCCTGGCGGCCGAGGCGCAGTCGCCAGCGGCGGTCGGCGTCAGGCGTCACGTCGATAAAGGCCACCTGAGCGTCCACGTCGTCGCGGTCGCTGACGGCCGGCGGGTCCTTTTTGTCGAAATCGCGATGCAGGCCAAGCTGCCCATAGACCCGCACCCGCGACCCCAGGTGCAGGTCGGCGCTGAACAGAAGCCGGCCCAGGCCGTAGAGATCGGGCTGCGCGCCGGCGACGCCGAAGCGCGGGGCGTCGAACGAATCCACCCGCAGCCGGGCCTCGCCGCCCAGCGACAGATAGGCGTCCGGTCCCAGCGGGACGTAGCGCAGGCTGTCCAGGCCCGCGCCCGGCTTGTCGGCCAGATAGGCGTAGCTTTCGTCCGACCGGATCAGCTTGAAAGGCGGCGCGTCCGCGGCGTGACTGGCACCGCAGACGGCGAGCGCGGCGGTCAGGGCGAGAGCGACGGATCTAAGCTTCACGCGGAACTCCCGGCGGGCGACTCCGGCCAGGATGCACCAGAAATCCAGGCTGGCGAAACCTAAGGGAAGAGCGGGATGGCTGGCGGGCCGCGGCGCCTCCCCCTAAGACAGGCGTCGGCAAGACGAGGCGCCCATGACCGCGATCCACTCATACGATCCCAAGACCGGCCATGGCCTGAAGCACGATCCGCTGAACGCCATCATAGCGCCACGGCCGATCGGCTGGATCTCGACGGTCAGCGCCGCAGGCGTCCACAACCTGGCCCCGTACAGCTTCTTCAACGCCTTCAACTATCGGCCGCCGATCATCGGGTTCTCGAGCACCGGCTGGAAGGACTCGGTGCGCAACATCGAGGAGACCGGGCAGTTCGTCTGGAACCTGGCGACACGGCCGCTGGCCCAGGCGGTGAACGCCACTTCTGCCATGGTCCCGGACCATGTCGACGAGTTCGCCCTGGCCGGCCTGACGCCCGCGCCCTCGGATCGGGTCGCCGCGCCGCGTGTCGCCGAAAGCCCCGTGGCCTTCGAGTGCCGTCTGACCCAGCTGATCCGGCTGACCGACGCGGAAGACACGCCGGTGGACGCCTGGCTGACCCTGGGCGAGGTGGTGAGGGTCCATATCGACCAGGCGCTGCTGGTCGACGGCGTCTACGACACCGTGGCCGCCGAGCCGATCCTGCGCGCCGGCGGCCCCGCCGACTATTTCGGGATCAGCGAGGCTCATAAGTTCCAGATGCGCCGGCCGGCCTAGCGCGGCGCCTCGACGACGACATACTGCACGTTCGTCCCGGAATACTGCGGCGCGTACCAGGTGCTGCCGCACTGCGAGTAGCTGATCCCGTTGACGATCACCGTCGAGCAGCTGGGCGGCACGCTGTAGACGACCGAACCGATGGCGGCGGCGGTCAACGACGCGGCCGCGCCGAAGGCCATGCCGGCGGCGACCGGGTGATGGTCCCAGCCGTCGTTGTAGCCGTAGCCGCCGCCGTAGTTGCCGTTCACGTTGACGTTGACGTTCCGGTTGGTGTTGACGTTGGTGTTGCGATTGACGTTCCGGTTCGAGTTCACGTTCGCGCCGCGATTGACGTTCGAACTGGCGTTGGTTCGAACGTTCCGGCTGCCGGCGTTGGCGCCGCCGGCGTGCCCTCGCTGCGCCGCCGCCCCGCCGCCCGAAGCCCGAGCCCCGCCGCCTGCCGGGCGGGCGCCGGCTCCACCTCCGCCGCCTCCGCGGCCGCCCCGCTGGCACTCGGCGGTCGAGGCTGACTTCGGCAAGAGGGTCTGGCCGGCGAAGATGTCCGCCGCCAGCGCGGAGGCCGGGACCGCCAGTCCCTGGACGGCGATCGCGGCGGTCATGACCAGGGCCTTCTGGAGCTTGTTCATGGGCGGCCTCATTTCGCGCTTGCCGCCGCTACGTCGGCGAGGGTGATGCGGTGTGCGTTGGCGGGCGGAGTGAAGGTGTAGGCCGCCTGGGGCGGGGCGGTGGCCTCCCAGGTCATGACGGCCGTATATTGCGGCTGGGCTTCGTCCTGGGTCGTGGTGATCACCATCTTGCAGGGCAGGGCGGGCCCTTCCGAACGGATCCAGACCTGCCAGTCGGCTTCCTCCTGGCGGAAGGCGTAGTGCTCGCAGGCCTTTCCGGCGACCATCGCGGGACCGACGTCGAAGCCGGACTGGATCTTGGCGGTCAGGGCCGGATCCACGCCCAGGGAGAACAGATCGGCCAGTGGGACCTCAAGGCCGTACTTGTCGCTGATCGTGTCGAGGGTCGCGCTGATGGTCGCGGGGGCGGGGACCGAGGCGTAGTAGCCGATCTTAGGGGCGAACACCGTCAGCGACTTGCCGTCGTAATAGAGCTCGCGTTCCTGATGGTCGGACTTCGTCCAGATCTTGAACGCGCCGGGCCGCTGGACCTCGATCTTCACGTCGCCGCCGTATTGCAGCTTCTGGCCGCTGTCGAGCACCTGCTCGGTGGTGACGTCGGCGGTGATGGTGAAACCCGACAGGGCCCGCAGCGCTTCACCCATCTTGTTGAGCGCCGCCAGGGCGTCGGCGTCGGGTTTCGTCGCCGGCGCCGCGGCGGGCGTGGTTTTCGCCTGAGCATAGGCCGATGCGCCGAGCCCGATCGCGAACGGCAGCGCGACGGCGCCGGTCAGGATCCTTCGAAACACGCTCATGGGTCATGGCCTCCGGCCGGTCCTTGAAAGAGCCGGCAGGATGGGCTTGCGGGACCCGGGGTGGGTATCGAGGGATTTCCCTAGGCGGGCTCCTCCAGACTCCTCATTTCCGGAGCGCTTTCCGGGGGCCTAGCGCGAGCGCCCCCGCGCCGAGACCGGCCACAGCGCCACCAGGGTGTCGCCGTCCACCACGTGGTAGGTGTCGTACAGGTTCACGGTCGGATCGCAGTGCGGCGCGCCCAGGATCACGCGGTCGTCCAGGCCGGGCGGCGTCGTTCCGGGCGGCGGCAGGATCGCGCCGTGCTCGTCGCCCATGAAGAAGTAGCGTGATCCGTCCGGCGCCCCGCCCAGCACCGTGGGCGGCTCGGCGTCGGTGGACAGCGCCTTGAAGCCCGCATCGACCGTGACCATCCCCGGCGTGTTGGCGCTGACGACCCGCGCATCGATCAGCAGCGAGGGCTCGTAGGGGCTTTCCTCCGCCCCGTCGCCGGCGATGTCGCAGACCAGGTACTGGCCGTCCATGAACACGTACGAGCCGACCTGGAACTCGGTGAAGATCCCCAGTTCCGCGTCGATCCGGTGCGATCCAGTGCCTGAACCCGACACGATCGGCGGCGGGCCGCCGGCGGCGGTCAGGGCTTCGATCACCGACCGGATATAGCCCCCCCGATCCTCGAGATTGGCCTTGCGGTCGGCGAAGCTCGCGATGTGCTGCTGCATGCCGCAATAGCACTGCAGGCCAGCATAGGTCAGGGCCGGCTGGGCCTGGATCGCCTGGAACAACGCCACCGCGGCCTCGGGCGAAGCCACGCCGGTGCGATGGATGCCGGGGTCCAGGTCGATGACCACCTTCAGCAGCTTGCCAGCGGCGGCGGCCGCGCCCAGGGCGGCGACGTTGGCCGGATTGTCGGCCACCACCATCAGGTCGGTGGTCACGGCGTTCAGCGCGATCAAACGGGCGACGGCCGAGGCCGAGACCACGGGCGAGGTGATCAGCAGGCCGGTCGAGACCCCGCCGTCGACCAGGGTCTCGGCCTCGCCGATCTTGGCGCAGCACAGGCCCACCGCGCCGGCCGCGATCTGCAGCCTGGCGACGTCGACGCTCTTGTGGGTCTTGGCGTGGGGCCGCAGCTTGACGCCCTTGCTCGCCGCGAACTCCGCCATCCGGGCGATGTTGCGTTCGAGGGCCGGCTTGTCGATCACCAGCACCGGGGTGTTGAGGTCGCGGCGCGAACCCTGGGCGCCGATCAGATGGGCGTGCAGGTCTTGGTCGGTCATGGTGCGGTTCCGATCAGAGGCCGAAAAGTTCGGTCAGGTGAGTATTGGCGAACTTGCCGGCGGGATCCCAGATCTTGCAGGCCGCCACGAAGTCCGTCGCGCGCGGATAGAGCCGGTGCACGTCGGCCGTCGTCAGGGTGTGGCGCTTGGCCCAGTGGGGACGGCCCGCCCCGTCGCGCAGCACGGCCTCCATCTCGGCGAAGGCCGGGCGCCAGGGCATCCTGGCGTACTGGTGGAACGAGATCGAGGCGCCGGGACCCGCGTTGAACGGGCTCATCCAGATGTCATCGCCCGCGGCCAGCCGGAACTCGAACGGGAAGGTGATCGGCAGGCGGCGCTTGCGGATGTGGGCCATGGCCGCCTTCAGGGTCGGCAGGCCGGCGGCGCGCGGCAGCTCGTACTCCATTTCCTCGAAGCGGATGTTGCGTTCGGACGGGAAGATCTCGTGGGCCGGGCCCACGCGTCGGCTGGCCTTGCCCATCATCCGCATCATCAGCCGCTGCAGCGACGGCGTGAGGATCGGCACGGCGGCGCAGATGTCGCAGATCGTCTTGAAGGTGGCCTCGCTGTCCTCGCCGACCTCCTTGGGCGGCCGGCCCGGATCCTGGACTTCCACCGGATGCAGGGTCTTGAAGATCACATCGTCCGAATACGGAAAGACGAAGAACTCCATGTGGCGCGTGGCGGCGGCCAGTTCGTCCAGGCGTTCGGCGACCTCGGCCAGAGGCCGGCGCTCGACCCGCTCCTCCAGATGGTAGGCGGGCACGACATGGATCCGGATATCGACGGCGACGCCGAGCAGGCCGAGCGACAGGCGCTGGGCTTCGTAGAGCTCGGGGTTCTGGCCGGGCCCGCACTCGACGATCGCGCCGTCGGCGGTCATCAGCCGGAAACCGCACGCCTGGGTCGACAGACTGCCCAGCTCGGCGCCCGTGCCATGGGTGCCGGTCGAGATGGCGCCGGCCAGGGACTGCGGATTGATGTCGCCCTGATTGATCAGCGACAGGCCTTCCGCCCACAAGGCCGCGGTCAACCGCTTGAGGCTCCAGCCCGCCGGCGCCCAGACGGTCTTGCGGTCCGGCGCGATCTCGACCGCGCCCTCGTAATCGGACAGGCTCAGCAGCAGGTCGCTGGTCTCGCACAGCGGCATGAACGAATGGCCGGCCCCGACCACGCGGACCTTGCTCGCCTGGCCGACCAGCGCGGCCAGCTCACCAGCGTCGCGGGGTCTTGCGATCAGGCGAGGGGAGGCCGCGACGCTGCCCGACCAGTTGCTCCACCCCGTCATCCGCATCTCCCCATCCGCGATGCAACGATGATAGTAAAAACTACCGTTCTTGCAACTCGTCGTTCCAGGGCACCAGCGACGCATCGCCGAACGTGTCGAAATACCGCTCGAACAGCAGACAGACCTCGCGGCTCAGGGCCAGGGCGTCCTGGTCCGGCTCCTCGACGGCCATCTCGGTGGCCGAATAGGTCAACTCGACCATCATCCGCATCGCCAGTCGAACCCGGCCCTCGGGCGCGCCCGGGTACCGCGCCTTGAGGATCTCGCCGAACTGATCGGCCACCATGTCGCGCGAGGCGAAGCGGAGCTGCTGCAGCATCGGCACAGCGCGCAGGGCCCGACCGATCGCCGCGCCGCCCGGAAAGCGCCGCGTCATCTCGATCATCTCGGTCAGCATGACCACGTTCTTCTCGATGCGCTCGGCGGCGGTGTCGCCCTCCAGCCCGCCGGCCTCGATCCAGGCGGCGACCTTGTCGTCCTGGGCCTTCATCAGCCGGTCGCCCAGTTCCTTGAGGATCGCGTACTTGTTGGGGAAATAGCGGTAGAGGGCCGGCGGGGTCAGGCCGGCGCGCTTGCAGATGGCGTTGGTGGTCAACTGTTCGAAGCCGGTCTCGCCCAGCATCTCGCCGGCCGTGGCCAGGACGATCTCGTAGGTGTCCTGGCCGCGGGCCTGGGTCGGCTGCAGCTTGGCGTCCAGCGCGATGTCGGGGCCGGCGGTCTTTCTGGCCGTCGCCTTCGGCATGCGGTCTCTCCATTCCAGTCCTTCTGGACTAGAGCGCTTTGGTGAAAAAAGCCAATCGGCCTGAACCCTTAGCGCGGCCTCGTCACGTGCAGGAAGGCGACGATCACCAGGGTGATCAGCGCCAGGCCCGCGCTCAGCCAGCCCGCCGGACGCACGTCGGCGCCGCTGACCACGAACGAGGCCAGAAGGGGTCCCGCGCCGCAACCCAGCAGGCTCGCGCCCGGCCCCAGCAAGGCGGCCCGGCGGCTCGGATCGGCCTCGATCGCCAACGGCGTCAGATAGGGCGAGGCGAACAGCCAGACGAAGCCGAACACCGCCGAGGCCGCCAGGAACATCGCGGCCGACGGCAGGCTGGCCATGACCAGCAGGGCGCCGGCGGCCAGGATCACGGCGACCGTCAACGACCAGAACCAGGACAGCCGCGCGGCCAGGGCTGTCGCCACGGCGCCGCCGGCGACCTGCGCGGCCAACGACACCGCGAAGGCGGCGCTGGCGACGCTCGCGGGATGTCCGGCCTGACGCGACAGCGGCTCGGCATAGATCCAGACCGCCAGGATGAAGGCCTGGAAGCAGAAGACGGCCGCCAGGGCGATCCAGCCGCGCGAACTGGGCAGCCCCTTGGGGTTGTCCTCGGTCTCGACCAGGGGGGCGTAGACGCCCGGGATCGCCAGGCCGGCAAGCGCGGCGGAGACGGTGAGGGCGGCCAGCACCACGAACCCTCCGTCCGGCCCGAACGGTCCGATGACGAAGGCGCCGACCGCGCTCACCACGCCCAGCTGAAGCAGGGTCTGGATCGTCAGGTAGAGGCCCGCCCAGCGCTCCGGGCGCGGCGAACGGACGATCATGCCGGTGATCAGCCAGATCATCGCGCCGGCTGGCAGACCCGCGACGGCGCGGACCAGGATCAGCAGATCACCGGAGAGGCGGGTCGTGGCCAGGTCCAGAGCCGCCAACAGCAGGCCGCAGGCCACCGCCGCCAGCCGCAGCCGGCGCTCGCCGAACAGCGGGCCGATCACCGCCGCGCCGATCCCCATCGCCACCAGCTCGGCCATGCCCGCCAGGCCCAGCTGATTGGCCGTCAGCCGACCAGCCGCTTCCATCCCGCCCAGCAGCAGAGGCCCGACGCCGGGAAACAGCACCCCGACCAGCCCGATCCAGAACACCGTCAGGCGCTGGACCAGGCTGGGCGGCGCGCCGATCCACACGCCCGTGACAGGGGGCGTCGGGGCGACGGCCGCCGGAATGTCGATCGCGCTCAATATCGGGCCCGGAAGTAGACGCCGTAGGTGCGCGGCGGGCCCATGCTGAACACATCGAAGCCGAAGGCGGCGATCGGGGTGATGTCCGAGATGTTGGTGGTGTCGGCCAGGTTCTTGCCCCACACGCCCAGTTCGTAACGCCCGTCGGCGAAGGCCCAGCCCACCTGGCCGTTGACGAAGGCGCGAGCCTTGTCGCTGAGCCGCTCGGTGTTGGCCGTGTCGTAATAGACCTTGCTGCGATAGGTGAAGTCCAGCTGGGTGATCAGGTCGCCCGCGCCCAGCGGATGCTCGTAGCGCGCCGTGCCGTTCAGGCTGGTCTTGGGCGCCGAGGGCAGGGTGTTGCCCGAATAGTCCTCGCCCAGCGACTGGAAGTCCTTGTATTCGGCGCTGAGCAGCGAAGCGCCCAGGGTCAGGGAGAGGCCCCTCATCGGCCGCGCCTCGATCTCGGCCTCGCCGCCATAGACGCGGGCCTTCGACGCGTTGGTGAACAGCTGCACCGGCAGGCCGTTGCGCTGGATCACCGTGTAGACCTGCAGATCCTTGTAGTCATAGTAGAAGGCCGAGACATTCACCCGCAGGCGGCGGTCCAGGAACTCGCTCTTGGCCCCGACCTCGTAGGCGTTGACGGTCTCGTCCCGATAGGGGCCCAGGTCGGCCGGATCGGTGGTCTGGCCACTGAAGAACCCGCCGCTCTTGGTGCCGCGATTGTAGGTCGCGTAGACATTGGCGTCGTCGCTCACCGCATAGCGCAGGCCCAGGCGGCCCGAGATCGAGCTGAAGGTCTTCTCGTTGTCGTATTCGAACAGCGTCAGCAGGCCGTAGTCGACGTCGCTGACATAGTGGAAAGCCTTCTCGTCCTGCGACCAGCGCAGGCCGCCGGTCAGGGTCAACTTCGGGGTCAGGTCGTAGTCGACCTGGCCGAAGGCGGCGTAGCTTTTGGTCATCTGGTGCAGCGGCCAGCCGAACACGCCAACGCTGTTGGCCGGGTCCATGCCGGTCGGGTTGTTGACCGGATCGGGGACGCGCAGCACTTCCAGGACATTGTAGTGGCTGTCATTGTCCAGGTTGTCGCGAGCGGCGTAGACGCCGGCGACCCAACGCAGCGCCGTCGCCCCGTTCGATTGCAGGCGGAACTCCTGGCTGGTGGTGTCCTGCTCGGCGACATAGCGCGCGTCGAAGATCGAGATCGGATTGGCGTCGGTCTCTTCGTAGTCGTCGCGCTTGGCCCGCTGATAGCCGGTGATCGAATAAAGCGTCACACCGCCGAAGTCGTAGCTGATCGCCGAGGTCGCTCCGAACAGCTTGACGACGTCCTTGCCCTCGAAGCGGTAGTCGCCCTCGTACTTGTTGTCGCTGGTGTTGGCGTAACCGGCGACATTGGTACACTGGCCCGAGGTGTAATAGGACGGCTTGCAGAAGATGTAGCCGAAGGTCGGATCGGGATCGGCCGTGCTGGCCGCCTCGGCCGTCTGGGCGACCAGGGAGCGGTTGTAGGTCAGGATCGAACCACCGCTCGACTTGCTGTAGCTGGCCGAGACGTCGACCGTCAGCTTGTCGTCGGGCGTGAAGCGCAAGGCGCCGCGCACGGCCTTGCGGTCGGCGTCGTTGCCCTTGTTCCCCGTCAGGCGATTGAGGGTGTAGCCGTCGCTCTTGTCGTAGAGACCGGCGATCCGGAACGCCAAGGTGTCGCCGCCCAGCGGGCCGCCGAAACCCGCCTGGACGTTGAGCGAATTGAATCGGCCGTAGTCGACGGCCAGGTCGCCTTGAGGCGTGCTGCTCGGCTTCTTGGTGGTGACGTTGATCGCGCCGCCCGTGGTGTTGCGGCCATAGAGCGTGCCCTGCGGCCCGCGCAGCACCTCGACCTGCTGCAGGTCGTAGAAGCCCGCCATCTGGGCGAGCGGGGAGGCGACGTAGACCCCGTCGACATAGACCCCGACGGCGCTGGCCGTGCTGGGATTGAAGTCGTTCACCCCGATGCCGCGGATGAAGATGCGGGGGTTGGCGGCATTGTCGTCGGTCTTGATCTGCAGGCCCGGGGACAGGCCCGACAGCGCCAGCACGTCGCCGACCCGCTGGTCCTTGAGCTGGTCGGCGGTCAGGGCGGTCACCGAAACCGGCACGTCCTGAAGGTTTTCCGATCGTTTCTGGGCGGTGACGACGATCTCGTCGAGAGCGGTCGCCTCCTGGGCCGAGGCGTTTCCCACCGCTGCCATCATCGCCATCCCGGCGACGCCCGCGAGCACCTGAAGCTTCCGCATTCCATACCCCCGTTACTGTTTTATGAGGGTTACAGTAGCTAAAGCTATCTTTATGGCAAGCAGCGTTCGTGGAGCGTCGTTCGACCGCTCAAACCGTCGCGAACCGGAGCATTTCTCGCCGTCCATCGCTCGAATTCCGAGCTTCACGGATCAGGGTTCGACCCGATTGGTCTTTCGCTTGAACGGCGTAGTCTGTTGGGGCTGAGGGAGCACATCCATGCACACATCGCACTTCTGGCAAAGCGCCGGGCTGATCGCCATCATCTTCGGCGCGGCGATCCTGTCGGCCATGATCGGGTCGCGAGCCCACGCGGCGGCCGCGGCCCATGTCTCGACGCCGAGCGCGGCTCAGGCATTCTGAGCCAGGGCGTTCAGGTTCAGCTGGAGCGCGCGTCCGAACCCGCGTCGGATTTGAGCGTGTCGATCAGGCCGTTCGTCGGCAAGCCTGCCAGCCGGCAACTGGTCTCCCAAAGATCCCGCGCATTGGCGTCGTCGTAGGATAGCTCCGAGGAGCGTATCTCCTTGATCCCCTCGAAGTAGCGGCCGGATACGCCGTCGAACTCCGGCGCGATCGCCAAGGCGGCCAGGTTCCGGCCCGAACGATCCGGCGAATTGGTGTTGCGCAGGAATGGGCGGAGCGCCGGCAGCAGATAGTCCCACGACCAGCGCATCCACGACGGATATTCCCGCGCCAGATCCGTACCGGGCATCATCCCGGGGTCCATGGCGTTGACGTCGATCCAGTCCACCCCGGCCTCCCGCAGGCGCCGGTGCAATTCGTGGACGCCGTAGACGGTGCAGAGTTTTGAGGTCGTATAGCGGCGCAGGCCGATCTTCATCGGATCGCCCGTCTCTTCGTCCGGGAACGCCAGCTTTTGAGCGCTCGTATAGGCGGGCGCCGGCAAACCGGTCTTCTGCTTGGGATCGTGCGTGCCGCTCGAGACGAAGACGATCCGCGCGGGCTTGGCCATGTGGGGCAGCAGCAGGTTGGCGAGCAGGAAATGTCCCAGGAAGTTCACCTGGAAGGTGCTTTCCAGACCGTCCTTCGTCCGTACAAGGCCAGGGGCGACGTGCTGGATTCCGGCGTTGCAGACCAGGGCGTCGATGGGACCGTCCATGGCCGCGCGCCGGGCGAAGGCGCGGACGTCGTCCAGTGATCCCAGGTCGAGCCTGGCCGGCAGGGTCCGATCGCCGCCGGCGAGACGGACGATCTCGGTCGTCGCGGCCACGTCCCGAACGGCCAGGACGACACGCCATGACGACGTCTCCAGAATGGTTTCGCTACAGGCCTGTCCAAGTCCTCGGTTGGCCCCGGTGACGATGGCGGTGCGCATGGCTCGACGGTCCTTCCGACAGGGGTGATATCCGATGACCGAAAGGCGCCCTTGGGCAGCGCCTCATCATATGCTCGCGGCACTGCACACAGATTGAGTAAATCGACTTAAGCTCGAAAAGGTTGCGCAGCTTTGGGTTGACAAATGCTGCGGTGCGATGGAAGGTTGCCTAACACAAGACCTTCGCCTGTAAATTGTATCGATGCTTCAGCACAGAAGCCGATGTTAGCTCCACGTCTTTGTAGTAGCAAAGTATATATCGCGTCATTCGTAGCTGATTAGTTCGCTGACCACGTTACGATACGCACTTCAGCCAGTCATTTTTATACGCCTCGCTCGCCGCAGGTGTATCACGTCTATCAACACAACTAAAAGGTGCTGAACGTGATCAGCACCGGCTAGGTTGCCACGGAGGCGAACAAGTTGCTTTCACTTGGGAGCGAACGAATGGCGGTCGACGAGGTCGTCGCTGAAGGCGCCGTCGGCGGCCACGCCACGTTCATCGATATTCTGCAGGCCAGGGCCCGCACACAACCCACGCGCGTCGCCTACAAGTTCGTTCGCGGAACGGACTCCCAGGTCGAGACCTGGACCTACGCCCAACTTGACGGCCGGGCCAGGGCCTTGGCCGCTCGACTGCGGTCGCATGGCCTGCAGGGCGAGCGGGTCCTGCTGCTCTGCCCGCCCGGACTGGACTATATCGGCGCCTTCTATGGCTGCCTCTACGCCGGCGTCATCGCCGTGCCGGTGTATCCGCCGCGGCGCAATCGCTCGCTCGACCGGATCAACGCCGTCGCCGTGGAGTCCGGGGCGCGCGCCGCCCTGACGACCCAGGACATCTTCAGCGCCGTACACGGAGGACCTCTGGAGCTGCCGCGACTGGCGGCTCTGGACTGGCTGCTGGTCGACGACCTGCCGCTCCAGGGGCCCGACACGGACCCTGTCGACGCCAAACCCGACGATCTGGCCTTCCTGCAATACACCTCGGGTTCCACCGCCTCGCCCAAGGGTGTGATGGTCAGCCACGGCAACCTGATCCGCAATTCCGACCTGATGCGGAAGGCGTTCGGCACAACGGCCGAAAGCCGCGGCGTGTCCTGGCTGCCGCCCTATCACGACATGGGCCTGATCGGCGCCATCCTGCAGGCGGCCTATGTGGGCCTGCCCCTGTCGCTGATGGCGCCTGTTTCGTTCCTGCAGCAGCCGTTCCGCTGGCTCGACATGATCTCGCGCGAGAAGGCCACGGTAAGCGGGGCTCCGAACTTCGCCTACGAGCTGTGCGTGCGCTCGGTGACGCCCGAGCAGCGCAGCACGCTGGACCTCAGCCACTGGGTGGTCGCGCCCTGCGGCTCCGAGCCGATCCGCGCCGAAACGCTCGAGATGTTCGCGGACTATTTCGCGCCGGCCGGCTTCCGCCGCGACGCCTTCCATCCCTGCTTCGGCCTGGCCGAAGCCACCCTGATGGTCACCACCCGCAAACGCGGCGACCGGTTCGTGGTGAGCAATTTCGACGCCGCCGCCCTGGCTCGCAACCAGGTCGCTCCCGGGGCGACCGGCGGCTTCAGGCGACTGGTCGGCGCGGGCTCGGTTCAGGTCGAACGGGTCGAGATCGTCCACCCGGCGACCTGCCATCCCTGCGCCCCGGAAGAGGTGGGGGAGATTTGGGTTCGCGACCCGAGCGTGGCCCAGGGCTACTGGAACCGCCCGACCGAGACCGAGCACACCTTCAACGCACGCCTCATCAACGGGGCGGGGCCGTTCATGCGTACGGGCGATCTCGGCTTCCTGCGTGACGGCGAACTGTTCGTGACCGGTCGACTGAAGGAACTGATCATCCTTCATGGCCGCAACTACTACCCGCAGGATCTCGAAGCCGTGGCCTCTGCCAGCCACGCCGCGCTGCGCGAGGGGGGCAACGCCGCCTTCTCGGTCGAGCGCGACGGGGCCGAACGGCTGGTGCTGGTGCACGAACTGGTCCGCGCCCAACGCGATCCGCCCGTCGAGGAGATCGCCGCGGCGATCCGCAAGGCGGTCGCCGAGGAGTTCGACATCCAGGTCGACACCATCGTCCTTGTGCCTCCGCTGGGCGTGCCCAAGACCTCCAGCGGCAAGCTGGAGCGCCAAGGCTGCCGGCGGGCCTACGAGGCGGGACAACTGCGCATCACCTGGACGTCGCAGCGCGCCGCGCCGACCCTGTCACGCGTCACGCCGCTCACGGTTCGCCGCCAGGCGACCGCCGGCGAGATCAGGAGCTGGATCGCCGAACAGCTGTCGGCCATGCTCGACATCGAACGCGCGGAGATCGACATCGGCGCGCCGTTCAGCGCCTTCGGCCTGGACTCCCTGAAGGCCGTCAGCCTGGCGGGCGAGCTGGAGACCTGGCTCGGACGCAGCCTGCCGCCGACCCTGCTCTGGGACTATCCCACCATCGACGCCCTGGCGACGCATCTGGCGACGCCGGAACTGAACGTTCGCCCTGCGCCTCGCGCCGCGTCCCGCGCGGTCTGGCGGGACTCCCTGACCGAGGCGCAGATCGACAACCTGTCGGAGGCTGAGCTGTTCACCTTGCTCGCGCGCAAGGTCGACGCGATCGGCGAAGGCCTGGCCGCGCCGCCAGGGGGGAGGCCCTGATGCTCAGAGACATATCCCAGACGCCGCAGCTGGCCATCCGCGTGGCGGCCGGCGGCGGCCTCATCTACCATTCCGCGCCGATCGTCTTCACCCAGGCCGGCTACGCCAACTTCGTTCATCAACTGACCGAGGTCGGCCTTCCGTGGCCGGAGCTTTCGGCGGCCTCGGTCGGTTCGCTTGAGCTGGTCGGCGGGCTGTGCGTGCTGTTCGGCGCGTTCACGGTCTTCGCCTCGCTGCTGGTGGCGCTGGAGCTCTCCACGCGGGTGCTGACCATCTTCGTCATCGGCAAGGGTTTCCCGCCGCCGTTGGCCGGCCAGATGCCGCTGCCCGACTACGAGACCAACCTCTTCTACATCCTGTTCCTGACCGCCTTGGTGATCGCCGGCGGCGGCAAGTACGCGCTCGACAACGGAATCTGGCGATGGGTGGCGAGATCCGCCGCGACATCCTGAGGGGAGGGGCGACCATGACAAAGCGCTGGTACGAACTGGCTCCCATTCCCGTCCGGGCGATCGTCGGCGGGGGTCTGGCCTATCACGGCTATCCGAAGATCTGCACCGCCGAGGGGCACGCCAGCTTCCTCTACATCATGAAGGGCATGGGCGTGCCGTTCCCCGAGCTGCTGTCCTGGGTGATCGGCTGCCTGGAATTCTTCGGCGGCCTGCTGCTGTTCAGCGGGACCTTCGTCTCGCTGGTCGCCCTACTGATCGTGATCGAGATGGCGGCCAACCTGATCACGGCCCTGCTCAACGGCGGCTTCCCGCCGCCGCTCAATCCGGACCAGCCGCTGCCGGGCTACGAGCAGACCCTTCTCTACATGTTCGGCGCCCTGGCGCTGTTCATCGGGGGATCGGGCGGCTTTTCGGTGACCCGCATCTTCGTGCCCCGACAGACGGTGTGAGATGAACGATATCGCCAACGATTCGAGAGGCTTGTTGGCGGGCGCGTTCCGGGCGCTCGAGGGCATGCGCTCGAGGTTGGAGATCGCCGAAAGGTCCCAGCGCGAGCCGATCGCGGTGATCGGCCTGGGCTGCCGTTTCCCCGGCGCCGACAATCCCGAAGCCTTCTGGTCGCTGCTGCGCGAAGGCCGCGACGCCGTGGGCGACGCGCCGGCCGGGCGATGGGACGTCGAGGCCTTCTACGATCCCGATCCCAACATCCCCGGCAAGATGTACACCAAGCGCGGCGCTTTCCTCGACCGCGTCGACACCTTCGATCCGGCCTTCTTCGGCATCGCGCCCCGCGAGGCCGTGACGATGGACCCGCAGCAGCGGCTGTTCCTCGAGGTCGCCTGGGAAGCCCTGGAGGACGCCGGCCTGCCGCCCGATCGGCTGGGCGGCTCTAGCACCGGGGTCTTCCTAGGCATCTGCAACAACGACTACGCCCACACCCTGGCCCGGGCGGGGGTCGAGGCCATCGACGCCTATACAGGCACCGGCACCACCCCCAGCGTCGCGGCCGGGCGGCTGTCCTATGTCCTGGGCCTGCAGGGACCGTGCATGACGGTCGACACCGCCTGTTCGTCCTCGCTCGTGGCGCTGGACCTGGCGGTGCAGCATCTGCGCTCGGGGCGCTGCGACCAGGCGCTGGTCGGCGGCGTCAACTTGCTGCTGATGCCGGAAAGCACGGTCTATTTCTGCAAGGTCCGCGCGCTGGCGCCAGACGGCCGCTGCAAGACGTTCGACAACGGCGCCGACGGCTACGGGCGCGGGGAGGGGTGCGGGGTCGTCGTTCTGAAGCGCCTGTCCGACGCCCTGCGCGACGGCGACGACATCCGCGCCGTGGTGCGCGGAGTGGCGGTCAATCACGACGGCCGCAGCAACGGCCTGACCGCCCCCAACGGCCTGTCGCAGGAAGGCGTGATCAACGCCGCGCTCGCCGACGCCGGGGTCGCGCCGCACGAGGTCGGCTACGTCGAGGCCCACGGCACGGGCACGCCGCTGGGCGACCCGATCGAACTGGCGGCCCTGGCGCGCGCCTATGGCGACCGCGACGGCCCGCTGATCGTCGGCTCGGCCAAGACCAATATCTGCCACCTCGAGGCCGCCGCCGGCGTCGCGGGCCTGATCAAGACGATCCTGGCCCTGGAGCACGGCGAGATCCCGGCCCACCTCCATTTCGAAAAGCCGAACGCCCACCTGCCGTGGGACAGCCTGCCGATCACCATTCCCAGTCAAGCCGTCGCCTGGCCCGCGTCGGCGCCGATGGCGGGGATCAGTTCGTTCGGCTTCAGCGGCACCAACGCCCACGTCATCCTGGAAGCCGGACCGCCCCGGTCCGAGCCGTCCATGCCCCGCCCCGTGACCCTGCTGACGGTCTCGGCCCCCACGGAGTCGGCCGCCCGCGCTCAGGCCGGGCGCTACGCCGCCTTGCTGAGCCAGGCCGGCACGGTCGCCGCCGACGCGGCGTTCTCGGCCAACACCGGGCGCGCCCACTTCAGGCACCGGGCCGCCGTCGTCGGCTCGCACGACGAATTGACCGTGGCGTTGGAAGACCTAACGCGAGGCGAGACGCCCCTTCATCGCCTCGACGGTTCCGACCCGCGCGTCGTCTTCCTGTTCACCGGCCAGGGCTCCCAATTCGTCGGCATGGCGCGCGAACTCGACGCCGGAGAAGCCGTCTTCCGGGACGTCATCGACCGCTGCGACGCGATCTTCCAGGACGAATTCGACACCGACCTGCGGGCGCTGCTCTGGGGCGACGGCGAGGCCGGACGCCTGGACGAGACCGCCTTCACCCAGCCGGCGCTCTACGCGGTCGAATGCGCGCTGACGGCGCTCTGGCGATCCTGGGGCGTCGTCCCCGCGGCCGTGATCGGCCACAGCGTCGGCGAATTCGCGGCCATGCAGGCGGCGGGCGTGCTGTCGCTCGAAGACGGCTTCCGTCTGGTCGCCACCCGCGGCCGGATGATGCAGACGCTTTGCGAACGCGGCGCCATGGCGGCGGTGGCCGCGTCCGAACTGCGGGTCAGGGATCTGCTCGGCCAGCTGCCGGCCGATCTCGCCGTGGCGGCGGTCAACGCCGCCGACGATGTCGTCCTGTCCGGCGCTCCGGCCTCGCTGGACTTGGTCCTGGAGCGCCTTGCCGAGCAAGGCGTACGGCATCGGCGACTGGCCGTCTCCCACGCGTTCCACTCGCCGCTGATGGAGCCGATGCTCGACGGCTTCGCGGCCTATGCGGCTGAGATACCGTTCGCCCAGCCGGTGCTCCCGGTGATCTCCAACCTGACCGGCGCCAGGCTTGAAGATGCACCGGACGCGGCCTACTGGCGACGCCATGCGCGGGAAGCGGTGCGCTTCGAGGCCGGCCTCGCGACGCTCAAGGCCGACGGTTTCACCGTCTTCATCGAAATCGGCCCCCAACCGGTGCTGCTGGGCATGGCCCGCCGGTCCGGCGTCTTCGACGGGACGCCGAACGCCCTCTGGCTTCCCTCGCTGCGCAAGACCGGCGACGACGCCCGCGAGATGCTCGAAGCCCTGGCCGCGCTCTACCGGATTGGCGCGCCGATCGACTGGCGGGCGTTCGAGGCGGGTCGCGGGCGGCGCACGGCGCTGCCGACCTATCCTTTCGAGCGCCAGCGGTTCTGGCTCGATGACGTGGCGGCGTCGCCGCATCTGGCGTTCGCCTCGAACGCGACGGGGATGTCCGAACCGGCGGCGTCTCCATGGACGTCGGCCGAGACCTCGCCAGGCGTATCGGCCCAAGGCGTCAGCGCCTTCGCGGCGCAACTGCTCGCGGCCAATCCGGGCGATCGATACGACCTGCTGCTCGACCGCATCCAGTCCGAGGTCAAGCGCGTCCTGCGCCTGCCGACCAAGCCGGACCTGAAGCAGGGCCTGTTCGAGCTGGGCATGGACTCGCTGATGGCGGTCGAGCTGCGCTCGCGTCTGGAGACCGGACTGGGGCGGGCGCTGCCGTCGACCGTGGCGTTCGATCATCCGACCATCGAGCGTCTGGCGCGGCATCTGCTCGACCTGATCGCGCCGTCGGACGCCGCGCCGACCGCCCACCTGAAGAAAGCCGATCCCCAGGCGCCGATCGCCATCGTCGGCCTTGGCTGCCGCTTCCCCGGCGGCGCCAATGATCCCGAAGCTTTCTGGCGCCTGCTCCGCGACGGCCAGGACGCCGTGACCCAGATCCCGCCGCAGCGCTGGGCGGCCGCCGACTGGTTCGACCCCGATCCGGAACGCCTCGACAAGAGCTATTGCCAGTCGGGCGGTTTCCTGGACGTGGCCGTCGAGGACTTCGACAGCCCGTTTTTCGGCGTCACCCCGCGCGAAGCCACGGCGATGGACCCGCAGCAGCGCCTGTTGCTTGAGGTCGCCTGGGAGGCCCTGGAACATGCCGGACGGCCACCGGTCGACGGCGAGCGGGTCGGGGTGTTCGTCGGGATCAACGCCAACGACTACGCCAGGCTGCTGGGGCAAGGCGGCAAGGCGATCGACGCCTATGCCTTCACCGGCAACACCTTCAGCGTCGCCGCCGGGCGGCTGTCGCACACCCTGGGCTTCCAGGGCCCGAGCCTGGCGATCGACACGGCCTGCTCCTCCTCGCTGGTCGCGGTCCACCTGGCCTGCCAGAGCCTGCGGATGGGCGAATGCGAGGCGGCCCTGGCCGGCGGCGTCAACCTGATGCTGGCGCCCGACGCCTATGTCGCCCTGTCCCGAATGCACGCCCTGGCCGCCGACGGACGGTGCAAGACCTTCGACGCCTCGGCCGACGGCTATGGGCGCGGCGAGGGTTGCGGCCTGGTGGTGCTGAAGCGGCTGTCGGACGCGGTGGCCGACGGCGACGACGTGCTGGCCGTGATCCATGGTTCCGCCGTCAACCAGGACGGGGCCAGCGGCGGTCTCACAGTGCCGAACGGCGTCGCCCAGCAGGCCCTGATCGGCGAGGCCCTGGAACGCGCCGGCTTGGCGCCGGAAGACATCGGTTACCTCGAAGCGCACGGCACCGGCACGCCGCTCGGCGATCCTATCGAGTTGGGCGCGGCGGCTCGCGCTCTACGGCCCGAAGGCGGCAAAGATCGCCCTCTGTTCGTCGGCTCGGCGAAGACCAATATCGGCCACCTCGAAGCCGCTGCTGGGGTAGCGGGCCTGATCAAGACGGTGCTGGCGCTGCGCCACGAGACCATTCCGCGCCATCTGCATTTCGACACGCCCAATCCCCAGATCGAATGGAGCACGCTGCCTGTCGAGGTGACCACCAAGGCGGTCGCTTGGCCGTCGGGCGATCGCCCGCGGTTCGCCGGCGTCAGCAGCTTCGGCATGAGCGGCACGAATGCCCACGTGATCGTGGGGGAGGGGCCTTCGCGGGTCGCGGCGGCGGTTCAGCCCGATCCCGGCCTGCAGGTGATCCCCCTGTCGGGCCGCGGCGAGGCGGCGGCGCGGGCCCTGGCCGAGCGCTACCGGCCGTTCGCCGATATGCCCCTGGCCGACATCGCCTTCGCCGCCAGCGCCGGGCGCTCGCACTTCGAACACCGCATCGCCATCCTGGCCGAGACCGGCGAGCAGTTGGCCAAGCGCCTCGACGCGGCCGCTCAGGGCAGGAGCGATCCCGGCGTGCTGCGCGGCCAGGTCTCCGGGGCCCAGCGGCCGAAGATCGCGTTCGTCTTCACCGGCCAGGGCTCGCAATACGCCGGCATGGGCCGCCAGCTYTACGACCGCGAGCCGGTGTTCCGCGCCGCCCTGGACCGCTGCGACGCCCTGCTGGACGGRACCTTGCTGCCGGTGCTGTTCGAGGACGCCAGCGGCCTGATCGACCAGACCGGCCATACCCAGCCGGCGCTGTTTGCCCTGGAATACGCCCTGTACGCCCTGTGGCGSTCCTGGGGCGTGGAGCCCTCGGTGGTGCTGGGCCACAGCGTCGGGGAATATGTCGCCGCCTGCGTGGCCGGGGTGTTCAGCCTGGAGGAAGGCCTGAARCTGGTGGCTCGCCGCGCCCAGCTGATGCAGGCCTTGCCGCCGGGCGGAGCCATGGCCGCGGTCTGGGCGAGCGAGGCGGATCTCGACCTTTCCGCCTATGGCGATCGCCTGTCGCTGGCCGCCGTCAAYGGTCCCGGCGACCTGGTGGTCTCCGGCGAGGCGACGGCCCTGGACGCCCTGCGCGCCGACCTGGAGCGCAAGGGCGTGGCCAGCCGGCCGCTGACCGTCTCCCACGCCTTCCACTCGCCGCTGATGGCCCCGATCCTGGAGCCGTTCGCCGAGATGGCCCGCACCGTCGACTACCAGCGCCCGCAGGTCCGGCTGATCCGCGACCTGGACGGCGCGCTGGCCGACGGCCCGCTGGACGCCGCTTACTGGACCGCCCACCTGTGCAACCCGGTGCGCTTCCACGACGCCTTGCAGACCCTGAAAGCCCAGGACTGCACCGTGGTCGTCGAGATCGGCCCGCACCCGATCCTGACCGCCATGGCCAGGCCGGACGAGGGTGATACCGAAGCCGGTCCCCGCTGGCTGCCGTCCCTGCGTCGCAAGCGCGGCGACCTGGACACCCTGCGCGAGACCCTGGCCGCCCTCTATGTCGCCGGCGCGCCGATCGACTGGACCGCCGTCCATCGCCACCAGCCCCACGCCCGCCTCCACCTGCCGACCTATCCCTTCCAGCGCAAATCCTACTGGATGGCCCCGACACCCGCGGCCAACACCGGGGCGGCCGACCTGTTCCACGAGATGCAATGGCGCACCGCGCCGTTCAACGCGGCGACACAACCGTCCGCGCGGTCGGTGCTGATCTTCGCCGACCGCTCCGGCGTCGCCGAAAGGCTGGCCGCCACCCTGACGGCGATGGGCCAGACCTGCACCCTGGTGCGGCGCGACGGCGACAAGGCCGACGCCCACTATCGCCTCGGATCTCTGGACGCGCTCGATCAGACGCTGCCGGAGATCCTCGCCGCCAGCGCGCCCTCGGCTATCGCCTATCTGTGGAACCTCGATCTGGACGGCATGTGCGATGATGACGACTCCTGCGGAGAGCTGACCGCCCTGCACCTGATCCAGGGCGTGCTGCGAGAAGCGTCCACGCCGCCCAGGCTGTGGTTCGTCAGCCGAGCCGGACAGCCAGTCGGCGACGCCACGGTCACCCCACATCAGGCTCCGCTCTGGGGCGTGGGCCGCGCGTTGTCCCTGGAGCATCCAGAGGCCTGGGGCGGGCTCGTCGACCTGGCGCCCGAGGCGCATCCCGACGAAGCGCTGGACCTTGCCCGCCAGCTCTGCGGCGACGACGGCGAAGACCTGGTCGCCTTCCGCGACGGCCAGCGGTTGGTCGCCCGTCTGGCGGCCGCGCCCGCTCCGAAGTCCGCCCCACCGCCCGTGCGGCCGGACTCCAGCTATCTGATCACCGGCGGTCTGGGCAGCCTGGGCCGCGCCGTCGCCCGCTGGCTGGCCGAGGCCGGCGCACGCAGCCTGGTGTTGGCCGGACGCAGTCAGCCGACCGAAGCCGCCGCAGCCGATATCGCGGCTCTGGAAGCCACCGGAGTCCGCATCACGGTCCTGTCGGCCGATGTCGGCGACCGCGCGAGCCTTGCGCCCGCCCTGGCCGAGATCGCCGGCGCCCTGCCGCCCCTGCGCGGGATCGTGCACGCGGCCGGCGTGCTGGACGACGGCGTGCTGTTTGCCCAGACCGACGAGCGCTTCGTCAAGGTGATGCGGCCCAAGGCGCGCGGGGCCTGGAACCTGCACGACCTGACCCGCGACCTGCCGCTCGACTTCTTCGTGATGTTCTCCTCGGCCGCGACGCTGTTCGGCTCGCCCGGCCAGGCGAACTACTCGGCCGCCAACGCCTTCCTCGACGGCCTGGCCAACCATCGCCGGTCGCTGGGCCTGCCCGCGCTCAGCGTCGGCTGGGGTCCGTGGCGCGACATCGGCATGGCGGCCGACCTGGCCCGCCGTACCGGCAAGACCCACGCCCCGCGCGGCGTCTCCGCCCTGGCTCCAGCCGAAGCGCTGAAGCACCTGGGCGATCTGATGAACGCGTCCTCGCCGCAAGTCGCGGTAATGCCGGTCAACTGGCCCGCCTTCATGGAGCAGTTCGCCCCGGGCGAGCGGCCGCGCGCGCTGGACGACCTGGCCGGCGCCTTGCCGGCCGAGGCGGTCAAGGACGAGCGCGCCGTCCGCGGCCCCGCCGTCTTCCTGACGGAACTGATCGCCGCGCCGGCCCGCGAGCGTCGGCCGATCCTGGTCCGGTTCCTCCAGGCCGAACTGGCCGCCATCACCGGCGACGACACCCTGGCCGATCCGAACGCGGGCTTCTTCGACATGGGCCTGGACTCGCTGATGGCGGTCGAGATGAAGAACCGCCTGGGCGCCAATCTGGACGTCACCTTGCCGGCGACCGTGGTCTTCCGCTTCCCGAACATCGCCGCCCTGACGGACCACCTTCTGATGGACGTTCTGGGCCTGGCCGAACCGCCCCAGGCGGACGAAGCAGAACCCCGGGACGCGTTCGAGGGCGCGTCCGAGGCTGAATTGCTGGCGTTGCTGGCGGGTGAACTCGAAGGGGCCGCGCCATGACCCACACATCGCCGGAGTTGGACCGCGAAGCCGTCGTCAAACGGGCGCTGACCGAGATCCGCGATCTGCGCCAGAAGCTGGGCGAGGCGCAGCGGTGGCGCAGCGAACCGATCGCCGTGATCGGCCTGGGTTGCCGCTTCCCAGGCGGCGTCGACGGTCCGGACGCGTTCTGGATGGCGCTGACGGAAGGCCGCGACGCCACCGGCGAGGTTCCCTCGGCCCGCTGGGACGTCGACGCCTTCTTCGATCCTCAGCCTTCCACCCCTGGCAAGATGTACACGCGCCGTGGCGGCTTCCTGTCGGAAGACGTCGCCGCGTTCGATCCCGGCTTCTTCCGTCTGTCCCCGCGCGAGGCCACCACGCTGGACCCACAGCAGCGGCTGTTGCTGGAGGTGGCGTGGGAGGCGTTCGAGCATGCCGGTCGGCCGCCTCAGGCGGGCGACAAGACCGGGGTGTTCGTCGGGATCAGCACCAACGACTATGCGCAGAACACGCTGTTTGGCGCGCCCAGCCAGATCGAGCTCTACACCGCCACCGGCGCGGCGCTGAACGCCGCCGCCGGGCGGATCGCCTTCACCTTCGGCCTGCAGGGGCCGGCGATGGCGGTCGACACGGCCTGCTCGTCGTCGCTGGTCGCGGTCCATCTTGCTTGCCGCAGCCTGCGCCTGGGCGAGTGCCGCGAGGCCCTGGCCGGCGGGGTCAGCCTGATACTGTCGCCCGCAGGCACCATCGCCACCTGCCAGGCCCGGATGATGGCGCCCGATGGCCGCTGCAAGACCTTCGACGCCTCGGCCGACGGCTACGGGCGCGGCGAGGGTTGCGGCCTGGTGGTGCTGAAGCGGCTGTCGGACGCGGTGGCCGACGGCGACGACGTGCTGGCCGTGATCCATGGCTCGGCCGTCAACCAGGATGGGGCCAGCGGCGGGCTCACCGTGCCGAACGGCGCGGCCCAGCGCGATCTGTTCAAGGCAGCCCTGGCCGACGCCCAGGTCCAGCCGGTCGAGGTGGGGCTGGTCGAGGCGCACGGCACGGGCACGCCGCTGGGCGATCCGATCGAACTGGAGTCGATCCAGGCCGTTTACGGCGAGGGCCGTGACGATACGCGGCCGTGCGCGGTCGGCTCGGTGAAGACCAATATCGGCCACCTGGAAGCCGCCGCCGGCATCGCGGGGCTGATCAAGACGGTTCTGGCGCTGCGTCATGAGACCATCCCGCGCCATCTGCATCTGAAGACCCTTAATCCGCAGATCGAGCTGGCCTCGACCTTCGTGATCCCGACCTCCGACCAGGCCTGGCCGCGTGGCGACGCCCCGCGCTTGGCCGGCGTCAGCAGCTTCGGCTTCACCGGCACGAACGCCCACGTGATCGTGGGGGAGGGGCCTTCGCGGGTCGAGGCGGCGGTTCAGCCCGATCCCGGCCTGCAGGTGATCCCCCTGTCGGGCCGCGGCGAGGCGGCGGCGCGAGCCCTGGCCGAGCGCTACCGGCCGTTCGCCGATGCGCCCCTGGCCGACATCGCCTTCGCCGCCAGCGCCGGGCGCTCGCACTTCGAGCACCGCATCGCCATCCTGGCCGATACCGGCGAGCAGTTGGCCAAGCGCCTCGACGCGGCCGCCCAGGGCAGGAGCGATCCCGGCGTGCTGCGCGGCCAGGTCTCCGGGGCCCAGCGGCCGAAGATCGCGTTCGTCTTCACCGGCCAGGGCTCGCAATACGCCGGCATGGGCCGCCAGCT
>NZ_JBFTOB010000020.1:0-125578 GCF_056397765.1 Caulobacter sp. 05L422
GCCCATTGGCCCGCGCCCCCGGCGGCTGATCTCGTCGGAAACGACAGGGATCGGGTCCGGCTAAGCCTCAACAGGGCTGCCCACCGGATGCTGGCGGATAACGATGGCGCGGAGCGGTCGGCTTCGTCGAAACGGTATTCATTCAAAGAACTCCGGACGTCGTCCGGCGCTCCGCGACCCTTTCCATTTCCTCAGCGGGAGACCGCGTGAGCATGCAGCGCCGTGCCCGCGAACACTTGCCCCCACCTGACCGCTTCGCGGTCTGTCCGCCCCCATAGGGGGCGGAGGGTCAAGATCGGACATTTCTGAGAATGATTATCATTGCACACTGGCAACGCTCCAGATAAGAACGCGTCGCAATTACGACAAAGGGCCGCGCTCTCCCGACGGCCTGCTGGGGTTTCAGACATGCAAAAGATTTCCAAGCCCGCCGTCGCCGGCGTCCGCAGCCAGGCCCGCAGCGCCCTGGGCGTCGCCGCCGTCGCCGGCCTGGCCGGGCTGGCCATGGCCCCGACGGCCTTTGCCGCCGCCGCCCCTGACGCCGACGCCGCGGTCGCCACCGCGCCGGCCGACACCAGCACCGAGGTCTCGGGCGTCAAGATCGACGGCAAGCGCACCGCCGAGGTCCAGACGACCAAGATCACCGCGCCGCTGGTCGACACGCCCAAGGCCATCACGGTCATTCCGCGCAGGATCATCGAACAGACCGCCGCGACCTCGCTGCAGGACATCCTGCGCACCTCGCCGGGCATCACCTTCGGGGCGGGCGAGGGCGGCCAGCCGCTGGCCGATCGTCCGTTCATCCGCGGCCAGGCCTCGGGCAACAACATCTTCGTCGACGGCGTCCGCGACAGCGGCGGCCAGACCCGCGAGGTTTTCAACCTCGAGCAGGTGGAAGTCGTGAAGGGGCCGGACTCGGCCTATAGCGGCCGCGGCTCGGGCGGCGGCAGCATCAACCTGACCTCCAAGAGCCCCAAGGCCGACGACTTCGCCACCGGCTCGCTGGGCGTCGGCACTGACGAATACGTCCGCGCCACGGTCGACCTGAACCACAAGATCAACGACAGCGTCGCGGTGCGCGTGAACCTGCTGGGCACGCAAGGCAACACGCCCGGCCGCAAGGCGGTGGACTTCGATCGCTGGGCGATCGCGCCTTCGGTGGCCTTCGGCCTGAACGGCCCGACCCAGGTGGTGGCCAGCTACTACCACCTCGACGGCAACAACATGCCCGACTACGGCCTGCCGCTGTTCACCAAGGTTCCGAGCCAGCCGCGCGACGCCTCGGGCATCCTCAAGGTCGACCGCGACACCTTCTATGGCCTGAAGTCGCGCGACTACCAGAAGACCAAGGCCGACATCGGCACCCTGTCGATCGATCACCAGATCAGCGAGAACCTCGGCGTCCGCCAGGTGCTGCGCTACTCCAAGACGCTGAACGACTACATCCTGACCAATCCCGGCGACGCGGGCCCGGCCCAGTTCATCAACGGCGTCTGGTGGATGAAGCGCGGTCCCAAGACCCGCTGGAACCCCACCACGACCCTGGCGGCGGTCACCGACCTGCACGGCAAGGTCACGACCGGCGCGATCGAGCACAGCTTCGACGTCGGCGTCGAGCTGAGCCGCGAGAAGAACCTCAACGCCACCTATTCCACCTTCACCACCAGTGGCGCGGCCTGCCCGACCGGCTATGTCTGGACCGGAACCTTCAAGGCCAATCTGGGCGAGGGCGACTGCACCAACGTCTTCGCCCCGAACGCCAACGATCCGTGGACGGGCGTCGTCAACCGCGCTCCGGCCAACTACAACATCAGCAAGACGGCGGCGATCTACGCGTTCGACACCCTCAAGTTCGGCGACAAGTGGCTGCTGAACCTGGGCATTCGCCACGACAACTACCGGAGCCTCGGCCACGACTACACGCTGAGCCAGGCCCAGGGCGTGTTCACCGTCACCGGCATCACCTATCGCAACGCCGAGTGGAGCTTCACCAACTATCAGGCCGGCCTGGTCTACAAGCCGACCGAGGACAGCAGCGTCTACATCTCGTACGGCACCGCCTCGACCCCGCCGGGCATCTCGGCCGGCGACCAGAACAGCAACGGCAACAACGGCACGGGCAACCTGGCCAACACCGTGCTGGAGCCGGAAGACAGCGAAAGCTTCGAGCTGGGCGCCAAGGTCAACGTGTTCAACGACGCCCTGGCCCTGTCGGCGGCGCTGTTCAAGACCACCCGCAAGAACGCCCAGATCCAGACCGACCCGGGTTTCTACCAGCAGGTCGGCGAGACCCAGGTCCAGGGCGTCGAGCTGGGCGTGTCCGGCAACATCACGCCCAAGTGGCAGGCGTTCGGCGGCTACACCTACATGGACAGCGAACTGGTCCGCGGCGCCTATAACGGCGTCAACCAGGGCGACCCGCTGGCCAACACGCCGAAGAACACCTTCAGCCTGTTCACGACCTATCGCGTGATCCGCCCGCTGTCGCTGGGCGGCGGCGCCTACTACGTCTCCAAGACCTTCGGCGGCAACCAGGGCGGGGCCGGCGGCGGCGCCAACGGCATCTACCTGCCGTCCTATTGGCGCTACGACGCCTTCGCCAGCTACACGATCAACGACAAGATGGACCTGCAGCTGAACGTCCAGAACCTGACCGACGAGCGCTATTTCACCAAGACCAACGGCACCCACCACGCCGACCCGGCTCCCGGCCGGCAGGCGATCCTGACCTTGAACGTCAAGTACTGAGCCTTCTCCTCCCCGGAGTGCTCGTCCTGACGCTCAAAGCCTCGCCCGGGAGCGGCCCCTCCCGGGCGAGGTCCTATTTCTGCCAGGAGCCGATTTCTTGCTAGGAGAAGGATCATGATGATCCAGATCCCCGACGTCCTGACGCCCGACGAGGTCGCCCACTGCCGGGCCGTGCTCGACGCCGCCGACTGGGTCGACGGCAACGCCACCTCGGGCTTCCAGGCGGCGATGGCCAAGAACAACCAGCAGCTGCCGCAGGACGGCGCGGCGGCCCGCGAGGTCGGGTCGCTGATCGTCCAGGCCCTGCAGGCCAATCCGCTGTTCGTCTCGGCCGCCCTGCCGCGCACCATCCTGCCGCCGCTGTTCAACCGCTATGGCGTCGGCATGGGCTTCGCCGACCATGTCGACAACGCGATCCGCCGCGATCCCTCGACCGGCCAGCCCCTGCGCACCGACCTGTCGATCACCGTCTTCCTCAGCGATCCGGACGACTATGACGGCGGCGAACTGGTGGTCGAGGACAGCTACGGCAGCCACCTGGTCAAGCTGGCGGCGGGCGCGGCGATCCTCTATCCGGCCTCCAGCCTGCACCACGTCACCCAGGTGACCCGCGGCGTCCGCACCGCCAGCTTCTTCTGGATCCAGAGCCTGGTGCGCGACGACGCCAAGCGGGCCCTGCTGCTGGACATGGACGTTTCGATCCAGCGCCTGTCCGGCGCGGTGGGCTCCACGGACGCCTCGGTGCTGTCGCTGACGGGGACCTATCACAACCTTCTGCGGATGTGGGCCGAGGTCTGACACGCGGTCGGCGAACAATGATCGCCGACGCCAACCATAAGTTTACCCTTGAGCTTCACCATCCGGCGTCCGTTTCCTGGAGCCGCGATGACCTCGCCCTCGAAATCCCCACAACTGAGCGACGCGGAGAGCGCGCAATGGTTCTTCGACCATTCGCACGATCTGTTCGCCGTGGTGTCGAGGGGGCGGTTCGCCACGGTCAATCCGGCCTGGACGCGGGTGACCGGCTGGACCCCCCAGGACCTGATAGGCCAGCCCGCCCTGCGCTTCGTGCACCCGGACTCGCGCCAGGAGTTCGTCGAGACCGCCGCCCTGATCCGCGCCTCCGGCGAGGCCTCCCACCGCCTGAAGGTGACCTGCAAGACCGGCGGCTGGGTCTGGCTGGAGGGCAGTTCGCGCCTGGGGCCCAACGGCGAGACGATCGGCGCCCTGCGCGACGTCACCGCCGACATGGCCCGCCGCGCCGAGGTCGCCGCCGCCCGCCAGACCCGCGACCTGCTGGCCTCCTCGGCCGGCGTCGGCATGTGGAGCTACGAGCCGCACGAGAAATACATCGAGTGGTCCCGCGATCTGCTGGAGACCACCGGCTTGGGCGCGGCGACCATCGCCCGTCCCGAGCAGTTCTACGACCGGCTGGACCCGGCCGAGCGCGACGCCCTGGCCGAGGCCTTCGACCGCGCCGTGCGCACGGGCGTGGGCGGCACGATCGAGCACCGCCTGCGTGGGGCCGGCGGCCAATGGTTCACCTACCGCGCCACCTTCCGCACCGAACCGCGCGCCGACGGCCTGTTCGCCCTGAAGGGCATCTCCCAGAACGTCACCGACGTGGCCCGCACCCGCGACGCCGCGGTCTGGGGCGAGCGCCAGGCCCGCCGGCTGGTCGAGGAGGCCCCGTTCGCCGTGGCGCTCTACGACCGCGATCTGCGCCTGCAGGTGGTCAGCCCGCGCTTCCTGGAGACCTTCCAGGCCACCGAGGCGGAGGTCATCGGCCGCACCCTGCACGAGCTGACCTCGGGAGCCCGCAAGCGCTTCGTCCGCGCCGTCGAGCGCGCCCTGACGGGCGAGACGGTGGTGCGGCGCGAGGATCAGCTGCACGACGGTCACGGCCGCAGCCACACCCTGCGCTGGGAGGCCCGTCCCTGGCGCGACGCCCAGGGCGAGATCGTCGGCGTCATCACCTACATGGACGACGTCACGGCCTTGTCGGAGGCCCGCCGCGAGGCGCGCGCCAACGCCCGGCGGCTGCGGGTGGCCCTAGGCGCGGCCCAGGCGGGGGTCTACGAGATCGACCATGCGGGCAAGGGCTTCTGGGGCTCGCCCGAGTTCCATCGCATCCTGGGCCGCCGGGTCACCTATGACGACGTGCGCAGCGCCGTCTGGCCGATGATCCATCCCGACGACGTGGCGGCGGTCTACGAGGCCGCCGGGGACTGGCAGGGCCATCAGGAAGGGCATCTGAGCTCCAAGGGACGCTCATTCGACGTGCGGGTGGTCACGCCCAGCGGCGACGAGCGCTGGATCCGCATCTTCCACGAGGTGCGGACGGACGCGAGCGGCCGCATCCGCAAGGCGTTCGGCCTGATCCTCGACATCGACGACAAGAAACGCGCCGAGCTGGCCCTGGTCGAGGCCGAGCGCGCCGCCCAGGCCGCCAACGACGCCAAGGCCCAGTTCCTGGCCAATATGAGCCACGAGATCCGCACGCCGATGAACGGGGTGCTGGGGGTCATGCACCTGCTCAAGCGCGAGAAGCTGCCGGGCGAGGCCGACCATCTGCTGGGCGAGGCCCTGGCCTGCGGGCGGATGCTGTCGACCCTGCTGGACGACGTGATCGACTTCTCGCGGATCGAGGCCGGACGGCTGGACGTCACCCGCGAGGCGGTCGATCCCAGCGAACTGGCCACGAGCGTGGCGCGGCTGCTGCGAGCCCAGGCCGAGCACAAGGGGCTGGAGCTGCGGGTCGACGCCCCCGACCTCGGCTTGATCCTCACCGACCCCAGCCGGTTGCGCCAGGCGCTGTTCAACCTGGTGGGCAACGCCGTGAAGTTCACCCTGGCCGGTTCGGTGACCTTGAAGGTCCGTCGGCTGGAGGGGGATGGAGACGAGGCCGGGCCGCGCGTCGCCTTCGAGGTGATCGACACCGGGGTCGGCATCGCCGCCGAGGCCCAGGCGCGGCTGTTCGAGCGTTTCCAGCAGGCCGACGCCAGCACCACCCGCCGGTTCGGCGGGTCGGGTCTGGGCCTGGCCATCACCCGGCGCCTGGCCCAGATGATGGGCGGCGAGGTCGGCTTCACCTCCCGCGAGGGCGTCGGCTCGACCTTCCTGCTGACCATCGCCGCGCCGCCGGCCCAGGCGCGGGCCGTCGAGGCGGAGATGGCCGACGGCCTGCTGCAGGGCCTGAAGATCCTGGTGGTCGAGGACAACGCCACCAACCGCCTGGTCGCCCGCCGCATCCTCGAGCAGCTGGGCGCCAAGGTCGAGACGGCCGAGGACGGGCTGGACGGCGTGACCACGGCGGCGCGGGGCTTCGACCTGATCCTCATGGACGTGCAGATGCCCGGCATCGACGGGCTGGAAGCCGCCCGACGCATCCGCAACCTGCCCAGCCCCGCGGCCCGCACCCCGATCATCGCCCTGACCGCCAACGTCTTGTCGCACCAGCGCGCCGCCTATCTGGCCGCGGGCATGGACGGCGTCGCCGCCAAGCCGATCTCCCCCGCCGCCCTGATCGGCGAGATCATCCGGCTGGCGGGCGGCCAGGTTGGGGACGAGGCGGCGGTGGCCTAGGCTTTCCAGCCCGCCCGAAACCGCGCTAAGCATTTCCCCCAAGAACATGGGGGAAGCCACGCATGACGGCCCAGGCTCAGGGTGAGGACCGCGCGTCGATGCGCACGGTGGTGGCGGCTTCCTCCGCGGGCACCGCCTTCGAGTGGTACGACTTCTTCATCTTCGGCAGCCTGGCCCAGGTGATCTCCAAGACCTTCTTCACGGGTCTGTCCGACACGGCCGGCTACGTGGCCGCCCTGGCCCTGTTCGGCGTGGGCTTCGCCTTCCGGCCGCTGGGCGCCCTGGTGTTCGGCAAGATCGGCGACCAGGCCGGCCGCAAGGGCGCGTTCCTGGCCACGGTGCTGCTGATGGGCGGCGCGACCTTCGCCATCGCCCTGCTGCCCACCTACCAGCAGGCGGGGATCATCTCGCCGATCCTGCTGATCATCCTGCGCTGCGTGCAGGGTTTCGCCCTGGGCGGCGAGTACGGCGGCGCGGCGATCTACGTGGCCGAGCATTCGCCGCCGCACCAGCGCGGCCGCTCGACCGCCTGGGTGCAGAGTTCGGCGTCGATGGGTCTGTTCGCGGCGCTGCTGGTCATCCTGGCGACCCGTTGGCTGCTGGGCGAGGTTGCCGGGCCGACCGCCTTCGACGCCTGGGGCTGGCGTATCCCCTTCGCCGTTTCGATCGGCCTGCTGGCGGTCTCGGTCTGGATGCGTCTGAAGCTCAGTGAAAGCCCGACCTTCGCCCGGATGAAGGAAGAGGGCGCGGCGTCCAAGGGGCCCTATGCCGAGGCCTTCGGTCAGTGGAAGAACCTCAAGCTGGTGCTGCTGGCCTTCTTCGCCGTCATGTCGGCCCAGGGCGCGGTCTGGTACACGACCTTCTTCTACATCCAGACCTTCATGGAGAAGTTCCTGAAGGTCGCGCCGGGCACGATCAACGGCCTGATGATGGCCGCCGCCGCGGTCAGCGCGGTGTTCTATGTCGTGTTTGGCTGGCTGTCCGACAGGATCGGCAGAAAGCCGGTGATGTTGGGCGGCATGACCCTGGCCCTGGTCTTCTACTTCCCCGGCTTCCACCTGCTGGAGCGGGCGGCCAATCCGGCCCTGGCCGAAGCCTCGACCAGGGCGCCGGTCACCGTGACCGCCGATCCCAAGGACTGCGCCCTGCAGTTCGACCCGATCGGCAAGGCCGCCTTCGTCTCGTCGTGCGACATCGCCAAGAGCGCCCTGGCCAACGCCGGGGTGTCCTACGCCAACCGTGTCGGCCCGGCCGGCGCGGCGGCCGTCGTCCAGGTGGGCGAGACCCGCATCGTCTCGCGAAGCGCCAAGGACCTGCCGGCCGCGGACGCCAAGGCGGTGAAGACCGCCGGCGAAGCCGCCATCAAGGCCGCCCTGGTCAAGGCCGGCTATCCGGCCAAGGCCGATCCGGCGCGGATGAACTGGTGGGGCGTGTTCGGCGTCCTGCTGGTGTTCGTGGTCGCCGCCACCGCCCTGTACGGACCGTTGGCCGCGGCCCTCGTCGAGCTTTTCCCGACAAGAGTGCGCTACACCGCCCTGTCGCTGCCCTACCACATCGGCACGGGCTGGATCGGCGGGTTCGTGCCGTTCAGCGCCTTCGCTATCGTGGCGGCGGTGGGAAACATCTATGCCGGGCTCTGGTACCCCGTGGTCTTCACCCTGATCAGCGTGCTGACGACCCTGTTCCTGCTGCCCGAGACCAAGGACCGGTCGCTGGACTAGACGGCGGGCGCGGCCATCAGCACCTCGACCGCCACCGAGGCTGCGGCGAGGGCCTGGACCAGCGCCGGATCGACCGGGGCCACGATGAGCCGGACGATCTGCTTGCCTTCCTTGGCCAGCGCCACCAGCGTCTCGGCGCTTGCTTCGGCTGGTTCCATCCGGTTCACGTCGCGGCGGGCCATGGTCACGACCTCCGCGTCGGCGCCCTCGTCGGCGATCAGCACGTCGGCCGATCCCAGCGCCCGGAGCGCGCGCAGCGTCAGCAGGTCCGAAGGCCCTTTGCCGGCGATGAACCGCACCTTGCCCTCGCGGCCGACGCCCTTGGCCAGGGCCTGGCGGAACAATTGGCCGGCCTTTTCCATGTCGCCGGCCATGGCCGCCTGGGCGGCTTCGCCGGCTACGGCGTCGCGCAGGAAGGCCCGGCGCTCGTGCATGGCGGGCAGGGCGCCGCGCACCTCGTCCTGGAACTTGCGAAGCAGGGCCGCCACCCGGCCCGAGCCTTCCGGCACCTGGGCCTCGATGTCGTTGCGCAGCTTGGTGGCCAGGGTGGGCGAGGCGCCGCCGGTGCCGACGGCCGCCACCACCTCGCCGCGGTCGATCACCGCCGGGGTGTTGAAGTCGCTCATCGCCGGCTTGTCGACGACGTTGACCAAGACCCGAGCGGCCCGAGCGGCGCTGGCCGCGCTCTGAAGGAAGACCTCGTCGTCGCCGGCCACGAAGGCCAGGATCGCGCCGGCGTAGGTTCCCGGCAGGAAGGCGGCGTGGCCGTCGACCCGCACCAGCGTCGCCGGCGACCCGTCAAACAGCCGCGCCTTGTTGTCGGCGGCCTCGCCGCTGCCGGCGATCACGACCTTGCGGCCGGCCAGGGGGAAGTAGGCGGGGAAGGAATCCAAGGCGCGGGTCCTGAACAAAGCAAACGAACGTGCGTGTCAGGCTAGCCTGCCTGAACCAAGATTTCACTGGCGGGTTTGGGTTTGAGCAGTGTTAGATTCGGCCAAGCTGGGTCGTCGGGCCCCGCTTTTCGCTTGGGAGGCGAAAGCCATGACGTCGACGTTGGACATCAACGGCAAGACGGTCGCCGTGAAGGCCGCCCCCGAGACGCCCCTGCTGTGGGTGCTACGCGACGAGCTGGGCCTGACCGGCACCAAGTTCGGCTGCGGCATGGCCCAGTGCGGGGCCTGCACGGTCCACGTCAACGGCGACCCGGTGCGCTCCTGCGTGACGCCGATCGCGGCGCTGGCCGGCGCCAAGATCGCCACGATCGAGAGCCTGGGCGGCGAGCACCCGCTGCAGCAGGCCTGGGTCAGGCACGACGTGCCCCAGTGCGGCTACTGCCAGTCCGGCCAGATCATGTCGGCCGCCGCCTTGCTGGCCGCCACCAAGTCGCCCAGCGACGAGGACATCGACAACGCCATGAGCGGCAACATCTGTCGCTGCGGCACCTACCAGCGCATCCGCGCCGCCATCAAGGACGCCGCCGGCCTGGCCGCGGCCCCGACGGTCGCCGCTCCGGCCGCCGCCAAACCCGTGGCCTCGAACGACGTCGACGACGAGATCGCCGCCGCCTCGGGCTCGACCGGTCGCGGAGTGGGCCAATGAACGCGCCCTTCCAGAAGCCGCAGGGCCAAGAGGGCGTCAGCCGCCGCGACGTGGTGGTCGGCGCCGTCTTGGCCGGCGGCGCCTTGCTGGTCGGCTGTTCGCCGGCCGAGCTGATGAGCGCCGGCTCCAAGGTCGAACCGGGCGCGTTCGGGCCGTTCATCCAGTTCGATCCGGACGGCGCGGTGACGGTGCTGTCCAAGCACATCGAGTTCGGCCAGGGCAATCACGCGGGCCTGGCGGCCATCGTCGCCGAGGAGCTGGACGCCGACTGGAGCCGGGTGAAGGTCGTCCACGCCCCGGCCAACGCCAAGCTCTACGCCAACACCGGCTCGGGCATCCAACTGACCGGCGGCTCGTCGGCGATCTCCAATTCCTGGGAGCAACTGCGCAAGGCCGGGGCCGGCGCGCGGGCGATGTTCGTCCAGGCGGCGGCGACCCGGTGGAACGTCCCGGTCGGCCAGATCACCGTCAAGGACGGGGTGGTCGGCCACGCCAGCGGCAAGAGCGCGGGCTTCGGCGAGCTGATCGTCGACGCCGCCAAGGTGACGCCGCCCGAGAACCCGACCCTGAAGGATCCCAAGACCTTCACCCTGATCGGCACCGATCGGGTGCGCCGCAAGGACAGCCTGATCAAGAGCAACGGGACCGCCCGCTACACCCAGGATGTCCAGCTGCCGGACATGCTGGTGGCGGTGGTCGCCCACGCGCCGCGTTTCGGCGGCAAGGTGAAGAGCTTCAACGGCGACGACGCCAAGAAGGTGGCCGGAGTCGTCGACGTCTACGAGATTCCGACCGGGGTCGCGGTGGTCGCCGACACCACCTACGCCGCCCGCATGGGCCGCGAGGCGCTGAAGGTCGAGTGGGACGAGGGCAAGGCCGAGACCCGAAGCTCGGCGACGATCGCCCAGCAGTGGCGCGACATCGCCGCCGGCAAGGGTCCCGCCGATCTGGAGTGGCAGGCCTTCGACTCCAAGGGCGACGCGGCGGCCGCCTCGGCCGGCCCCAATCCTTCAAAAGGGGGCGCCCAGGTCTTCGAGACCACCTACGACTTCCCCTACCTGGCCCACGCCACCATGGAGCCGATGAACTGCGTGGCCATCGTCGACGGCAACAAGGTCAAGCTGATCCACGGCTCCCAGGCCCAGACCCTGGACCAGATGAACGCGGCCAAGATCGTCAAGACCCTGCCCGGTTCGGTCGAGATCGAGACCCTGTACGCCGGCGGCTCGTTCGGGCGGCGGGCCAATTTCCAGTCCGACTACGCGGCCGAGTGCGTGACCATCGCCCAGAAGGTCGGCCGCGGCCGGCCGGTGAAGCTGATCTGGACGCGCGAGGACGACATGCGGGCCGGCTATTACCGGCCGCTGATCCACCACGCCGTGCGGGTGACGCTGGACAAGGACGGCTATCCGGCGACCTGGCGCCATCGAATCGTCACCCAGTCGATCATGAAGGACTCGCCCATGAAGGCGAAGGGTCCCGACCAGACCGCGATCGAGGGAACGGCCGGCTCTCCCTATCTGAAGGCCACGCCCATCGTCGACGCCCAGTTGGCCACGCCGGAAGGCGGCGTGCCGGTGCTGTGGTGGCGGTCGGTGGGCGCGACCCACACCGCCTTCGTCATGGAGCACACCATTGACCAGTTGGCCCTGAAGGCCGGCAAGGACCCGGTCGAGTACCGCCGGGCGCTCTACACCAAGATCGGCCCGGAGGGCGCGCGCCATCTGGCGGCCCTGAACCTGGCGGTCGAAAAGGCCGGTCCCGCGCCGGCCGCGGGCTACACGCGCGGCGTGGCGGTGCACGAGAGCTTCGGCTCGGTCGTCGCCCAGGTGGCCGAGGTCAAGCTGGTCGACGGCCAGCCCCGGGTGGGCCGCGTGGTGACGGCGATCGACTGCGGCGTGGCGGTCGCGCCGAACCAGGTGGCGGCCCAGGTCGAGGGCGGCACCTGCTACGGCCTGTCGGCGGCGCTCTACGGCGAGATCACGTTGACGGACGGTCGGGTCGACCAGAGCAATTTCGACACCTACCGCGTGCTGCGGATCAACGAGGCGCCGACGGTCGAGACCTATGTCGTGCCTTCCGGCAACCCGCCCAGCGGCGTGGGCGAGCCGGGAACGCCGGTCATCGCCCCCGCGGTGGCCAACGCCCTTCTGGCGCTTTCCAAGACCCCGACCCAGCGCCTGCCTTTTGTTCGCGCCGAGGTCTGACTGTCACGCGATCGACAATAAAGGCCGCCAGACGTAGCGAAATTCGATGCGGTTTTGACGTGACGCGCCCTCCAGGGACACGATCAGTCAAGTCTTGCTGGACGTAAGGCGAGCCGCGAACCATTTTAGCGGCATGGTGGACGCTGGCGACAACCTGGGCTTTGAGCGGCTGACTCCTCGCGAGCGGGAGATTCTGCGGCTTATCGCTCAGCATCGACAGTCCAAGGAAATCGCCCGTCTGCTGCGGCTCTCGCCCAAGACGGTCGAGATGCACGTGCTCAGCGCGCGCCGCCGCCTGGCCGGCCTGAACCGCCGCGACGCCGCCCTGGCGTTCATCGCCTGGGAAACCGACCCCGGTAATGACTACCGTAAGCAATCGGCCGACCTAGCCATGGCCCAGTCAGAGGTCTCTTCTCGTTTCAACAGCGAGAGCAGCCATGACGAAATCTTCCACGAACACTCCGAACCCGGCCTCGGCCTTCTTCATCGCAAGCTGGCAGTCCCTGGAAGAGGGGCTGATCTTGATGGCGGGAACCCCGGAACGCGGCCGCCTGGTCTCGGAGACGGTCTCGGCGCTGCGCAAGGCGCAGGCGGCGGGCGATCCGCCTGGCAAGCTGCTCCTGAGGGTCCTGGCCGCGACGGCCTTCCTGGCGGACGACACGCCGCTCCGTACGGAAGGAGTTGGCGCGATGACCTGACGCCCTTGCAGTGGCTGGGCCTGATCCTCGCCGTCGCCACCCTGGGCGGAATCCTGCTCGGGACGGTCACGATGGGCGCCCATGAATTCCTCTACGCCCTTCAGCGGTTCCGCGAGGGCTGGAGCCCGCCTCCGGCGCACTGACGCCGAATTTCCAGAAACAATTTCATCGACTTGAACGTGCGGGGGGGACCCGTGCGACCGGGAGAGTCATGCCATGAAACGCACCGAAGCCGCCCGCGCGGGCGCTGCAAAGCTGATGCGCGCCGAAGCCGCGATCGACGCCGCCCTGCGCGAAACCGCCGAGCTGATGGGTCTGCTGCCCTCGCTCCGGCTCGAGACCAAGCTGTCGGCCGTGCTCGGCCAGGAAGCCGTCGCCAACCTGGGCGAGACCCTGGCCCACATCGTTTCCGCCCGCCGGACGATCATCGAGACCCACAGCGCCCTGGCCGCCGTGCGCAGCCAGATCGGTTGCGGCGCCATGGCCGGCGGCGACCTGGACAAGGGTCCGGAAGAGCCGCGCACCAGCGGCCTGCACGCCGTACGCGGCGGCCTGGCCGCCTGATCCGATATTCCACCTCGTCCGTGCACGGCCCGAACCGCGCACGACCCATGAAAGATGACGTGCAATGAGCACCGCCCAGACCGTTCAGCAACCGCAGGACTCGACGGCCGACGAGCTGCAGGAATTCCGCCAGCACCTGCGCACCCTCGGGCCCGTCCAGCGCCGGATCCTGTCCGTGCTGATGCCCCAGTTGGTCGCCCTCGACGAGGCCGGCGACACTGACGGCGCGCTGAGCATCATCCAGGAGGTGAAGACCATCCTGTGGGAAGGCCGCCGCACGCGGCACTGACCACAGGTTGCTATTCTCCGAACCACGCTTGCGGCATGGTGGCGTTCGAACTTGGTTTCGAGCGCCACGGCCGTGCAGATCCACACCATCATCTCCCTGATCCTGGCCGTCCTGGTCTGCGGGCTCGCGATGTGGCGCGGCGATCGGAGCGCCCGTTGGATCGGCGCGGCCTTCCTCGCCGACTGGCTGGGCTCCCTGCTGGTCCACCGCCAGCAAGTCCAGAGCGCCGACTACGGGGTGCTGGCGATCGACATCGCGGCGCTGGCGGCGTTCATCTGGATCTCGATGCGGACCCGGCGTCTCTGGACGATCATCGCCTCGGCCTTCATGGCGATCATCGTGGCCTCGCACGTGGCGGTGATGATCGACCTTCGGGTGACCATCAACACGCTGAAGGCCAGCATGGCGATCTGGAGCTACGGGGTCCTGGCGTGCATCGCCTTCGGGACCTGGGCCGGCGGCCGGCGGCATGGCCACGCCCCCTCCTGAGCGGTCACCCGTCGCGGGTCAGGTCCTCGGGACGGTCGACATCGAACAGCACGCCGTCGTCCGGGCCGTCGATCAGCGCCAGGCGGTCGCCCAGCGCGGCCAGGACCTCCCGCGCGCCGACATCGCCGTCCAGGCTCCGCAGGGCGGGATAGCAGGCCCTTCCGAACAGCACGGGATGTCCGCGTCGTCCCGCGAAGCATGGCGCCACGGCGTCGACGCCCGGGCGCAGCGCCCGCGCCAGGTCGCGCGTCACGCCGGACGAAACACGCGGCATGTCGCCCAGGAACACGAAGACGCCGTCCGAATCCGGGGGCAGGGCGGCGACGGCCGTCCGCAGCGAGGCGCCCATGCCTTCGGCGGCGTCGGCGGCGACGATGACGTCGAGATCGTCCCCGCGATCCAGAGATCCGGCATGGTCTCTGGCGATCCTGGCCAGGTCCGGATCGCCGTCGGTGATCAGCAGCACCCGCCGCGCCGGGGCCGCGAAGGCCGCGTCCAGGGCCCCGGCCACCAGCGGGCGGCCCTCGAACGACGCCAGCAGCTTGCGGCCGCCGGCGTGCTCTGCGAACCGGCGCCCGGCCCCCGCCGCCAGGATCACGGCGTCGCGCCGCGCGCTTTCACTTTCCGCCATGCCGTCCCACGCCTATCTTACGAACCGACATGACGCCCTATGACGCCAGCCCCGCGCAAGCGGTCATCCGTTCTCCGCGCCTGCCAAGCCGTTTGGTCGACGGCTTCGGCCGCGCGGTGACCTATCTGCGCGTCTCGGTCACCGACCGCTGCGACCTGCGCTGCACCTATTGCATGGCCGAGCACATGACTTTCCTGCCGAAGGCGGAGGTCCTGTCGCTGGAGGAGCTGGATCGCTTGGCCACGGCCTTCGTCGAGCTGGGCGTGCGCAAGCTGCGGCTGACCGGCGGCGAGCCGCTGGTGCGCAAGGGGATCATGACCCTGGTCGAGCGGCTGTCGCGGCATCTGCGGTCCGGCGCCCTGGACGAGCTGACCCTGACCACCAACGGCACCCAGCTGGCCGGTCACGCCGCCGACCTGGCCCGCCTGGGCGTGCGGCGGATCAACGTGTCGCTCGACACCCTCAAGCCCGACCTGTTCCGCAAGCTGACCCGGGGCGGCGACCTGTCCAAGGTGCTGGCGGGGATCGACGCGGCCCTGGCCGTCGGGCTGCAGGTCAAGATCAACGCCGTGGCCCTCAAGCACGACAACGCCGAGGAACTGCCGGCCTTGATCCAGTGGGCTCACGGCCTGGGCGCCGACATGACCCTGATCGAGACCATGCCGCTGGGCGAGGTCGAGGTGGACCGCACCGACCAGTACCTGTCGCTGAAGGACGTCCGCCGCGATCTTTCGTCGTTCTGGACCCTGACGGACCTGGCCTACGCCACGGGCGGGCCGGCCCGCTATGTCCGCGTCGAGGAAACCGGCGGGCGGCTGGGCCTGATCACGCCGCTGAGCCACAATTTCTGCGAGGCCTGCAATCGGGTCCGCCTGACCTGCACCGGCACCTTGCACACCTGTCTGGGTCGCGACGACGCCAGCGACCTGCGGGCGGTGATCCGCGGCGGGGCCGACGACGCGGACCTGGAGCGGGCGATCTTCGCGGCCATCGGGACCAAGCCCCAGGGCCACGACTTCCAGATCGACGGCGCGCGGCCGGCCGTGGCCCGTCACATGTCGACGACAGGCGGCTGAGCATGGCGCGGGTGCTGTTGTTCGGACGCCTGGCCGACCAGGCCGGCTGGCGCGACCGCTCCATCGAGGCCGCGACCCTGGCCGCCCTGCGCACTGCTCTCGCCGCCGACGATCCGGACCTGGGCGAGGCTCTGGACGGCCCCGGTGTGCAGGTGGCGGTCGACAAGGCCATCGTCCGGGGCGAGGCGAGCCTGGCCGCCGCCACCGAAGTGGCCTTCCTGCCGCCGATGAGCGGCGGATGACGACCTTTCCGTCCATCAGCCTGACCGGCGAGGCGTTCGAGCCGGGGGTTTTGTTGACGAGCTTCTGCGCCGGCCGCGACGAGACCGGCGCGGTGGCCAGCTTCGTAGGCCTGGCGCGGGCCGAACAGGGCCAGGCCCGGATCCTGGAGCTGGAGGCCTATCCCGGCTTCACCGATGCGGCGATCGCCCAGTTCGCCGAGGAGGCCAAGGCCCGGTTCGCCCTGCACGACTACCGCATCGTCCATCGCGTCGGCCGCGTCGCGCCGGGCGAGGCGATCGTCTTCGTGGCCACGGCGGCCGGCCATCGCCGCGCCGCCTTCGAGGCCTGCGACTTCCTGATGGACTACCTCAAGAGCCGCGCGCCCTTCTGGAAGAAGGAGCACGGCCCGGACGGCGACCGCTGGATCGAGCCCACGGCTCAGGATAGGACCGACGCGCAGCGCTGGGATTAGGAGAGCAATCGATGTCGGCAGGCCTCATCCCCGGCGGCGGTATCAAGCCGGAGCTTCCGTTCAAGCCGGTGCGCGTGGCGATCCTGACCGTGTCGGACACCCGCGACGAGTCCAATGACACCTCCGGCCAGCTGCTGATCGATCGGGTCAAGGCCGCCGGCCATGAGCTGGCCGGCCGGGCGGTGGTCCGCGACGACATCGAGACCATCCGCCGGACGGTGCGCGACTGGATCGCCGGCGGCCAGGTCGACGCCGTCGTCAGCACCGGCGGCACGGGCCTGACCGGCCGCGACGTCACGGTCGAGGCCCTGGAGCCGCTGTTCGACAAGAAGATCGACGGCTTCTCGGTGGTCTTCCACCTGGTCAGCTACGCCTCGGTGGGCCTGTCGACCCTGCAGAGCCGCGCTACGGCGGGCCTGATCGGCGGGGTGTTCGTGTTCTGCCTGCCGGGCAGCAACGGGGCGGTCAAGGACGGCTGGGACAAGGTGGTCTCGGCTCAGCTCGACAGCCGCCACAAGCCCTGCAACATGGTCGAACTGATGCCCCGACTCCTAGAGCAATAGGACTGCTGGAACAGTGACCCGCCTGACCCACATCGACGACCAGGGCCGCGCCCGCATGGTCGACGTCTCCGACAAGGCCGAGACGGTCCGCGAGGCGATCGCCGTCGGCTTCGTGCGGATGCGCCCCTCGACCCTCGAGCTGGCCGTGTCCGGAACAGGGCGCAAGGGCGACGTCCGCGCCGTGGCCGAGATCGCCGGGGTGATGGCGGCCAAGAAAACTTCCGACCTGATCCCGCTGTGCCACCCCCTGGCCCTGTCCAAGATCGAGGTCTCGGTCGAGCCGGCCGAGGGCGGGCTGGCGGTGATGGCCCGGGTCAAGCTGAAGGGCCAGACGGGCGTGGAGATGGAGGCCCTGACCGCCGTGTCGGTGGCCTGCCTGACGATCTACGACATGCTGAAGGCCGCCGAGAAGGGCATGGTCATCGAGGCCGTGCGCCTGGTCGAGAAGACTGGCGGCAAGTCGGGCGACTGGCGGGCCGACTAGGGCTCGAGCCAGGCCCGAGCCATCGCCACCAGCCGATCGGCGCCGGCCGCGTCCGTGACGTCGATGCGCTCGAAATCCTCCCCCTCGACGCGGATATCCGCGAACAGGCCCTTGGGGTCCTCGTGGAAATGCAGGACGGCCCGGGACTTGCGGTAGAAGGTTCCGCGCTGCTTCTCGACCAGGCCGGGCAGGGCGCGGATCCGTGCGATCAACGGCTCCAACTGGTCCAAGGCCTCGGAACCCGCATGCTTCATCAGAGTCGCCGCGCCAGGGCCGGCTGGCCGTGCCGGGTCGCCATGATCTCGCCGATCACCGCCACGGCCACCTCGAACGGCGCCTTGCCGCCCAGGTCCAGGCCGATCGGCGCGCGCAGCTTCTGAAGGTCACGCTCGCCGACCCCGGCCGCTCGCAGACGGTCCAGCCGCTCGCCCAGCCGCCGCCGCGCGCCCAGCAGGCCGACGTAGGGCGCGGCCGAGGGCAGAGCGGCCAGCAGGGCCTGGTGGTCGACCTCCTCGTCGTGGCCGCAGATCGCCACGGCCGTCCAGGGGTCCAGGCCGATCGCCGCCACGGCGGAGGCGACGTCGTCACGGCGATAGGCCACGCCCGGCAGGGGCGGCGGCGAGGTCGGGCCCTTGGGCCGCACCAGGGTGGTCTGGAAGCCCGACTGCGCGCCCAGGCCGGCCACGGCGAGGGCGGTCGGGTCGCCGCCGAACACCACCAGCCTAGGCGGCGGATCGAAGCGACGCGAAAAGGCCTCGGGCCAGGCCGAGACGAACTCCGGCAAGGGCGCGCAGAGCCGCCGTTCGCCGTCGCTGATCCAGATCGCCGGAACCCGGGCCTCGGCCAAGGCCAGCAGTTCGCGGGCCGCCGGATCGTCCGGCGTGATTCGCTCGACCAAGATCTCGATCCGCGCCCCGCACAGCAGGCGGATGTCGGGCCAGGGGCTGCCTTCGCCATAGAGCAGGCGCCGGGGGCGTCCGTCGGCCATGCAGGCCCTGGCGTGGTCCTCGACGTCGGCCTCGATGCAGCCGCCCGACAGGAAGCCGGCCCGGCTTTCGGCCCCGAACACCATCTGCGTGCCGACCGGGCGAGGCCCGCCGTCGCCTAGGGAAATGATGGTCGCAAGGCCCGCCGGGCCTTGCGCCAGGGCGCTCGCCAGGGCCGGCCGCATGTCTTCCGCCAGGCCGTGAAGCGGCCAATCGGAAGGCGCGGAGGCGGCGGCGAGAGACACGTCGGTGTCGGCGTGATCGGGCAGGTTCATTGCCAAGCATGTTAACGCCTCGGCAAGTTTCCAGAAACGCCTTCTTCAAACCTTGGGGCGTAGGCTCGTCGACACTGGTGTTCAGTCCGCACGGATTTCCATGTCGCTTTCCGTTTCCAAGCTCGGTCTTGCCGCCGCCCAGTTCGGACTGGACGGCATGAGCGCGTCGCCGCGCGCCCGTTCTCCGGAAACCGAAGCCCGCGACATCCTCAACATCGCCGCCCGCGCCCGTCTGTCGGTGCTGGACGTGTCCGGCAACTACGGCCGCGCCGAGCAGGTGCTGGGCGATCTGATTCCGCGGCCCGTACCGTTCCGCGTCACCCTGGCGGCCGCCCGCGCCGACCGTGGTCCTGATTTCGTCGAGGCCGAGGCCCGCGCGTCCCTGCGCCGCCTGGGGATCGAGCGCGCTGACGCCGTCATCGTCTCCTCGCCCTCGGAACTGTTCGGCGCGCACGGCGCGGCCGTCTGGGAGCGCCTGGCCCGCCTGCGCGACGAGGGTCTGTTCGCCAAGATCGGCGTCGCCGCCCACGCCAGCGACGATCCGGTGGGCGTGGCCCGTCGTTTCAAGCCCGACATTCTGCAAGCCCCGGCCAGCCTGCTGGACCAGCGCCTGCTGGCCGACGGCTCGCTGCAACGCATCGCCGGCATGGGGATCGAGGTGCAACTGCGCTCGATCTTCCTCAACGGCTTGCTGTTCCTGCCGCCCGACCGCGTTCCCGCCCAGCTGAAGGGGGCCTCGGGCCGCCTGTCGAAGGTGCGCCGGATGATCGCCGAGGGCCGTTCCGATCCGCTGCAGGCGGCGCTGGGCTTCGCCCTGTCGCGCGTCGAAGCCAGCGCCGTCCTCGTGGGCGTCACCTCGGCCGCCGAACTGTCGGCCGTGGTCGCCGCCGCCTCCAGCCCGCCGCCCGACCTCGATTGGGACGACATGGCCATCGACGATCCGGTGGCCCTGGACCCGCGACGTTGGGTCGCCTGACGACCAGGCGAATCGAAGCTCAGCCTCAGAACAAGAGCTGAGAAACAAAGAGGGAGACGAACGCCATGATCCTCGCCGTCGTCCAGGCCCGCATGGGCTCCAAGCGTCTGCCCGGCAAGGCCGTCGCCACCCTCCAGGGTCAGCCGATGATCCTGCGCCAGCTCGAGCGGCTGCGCGGCGCCCGGCGCCTGAACAAGATCATCGTCGCCACCAGCGACGCCGCTGACGACGACGGCCTGGCCGGTCTGGTGGTGTCGCGCGGCTACGCCGTGCACCGCGGCTCGGGCAGCGACATCCTCGACCGCATCGCCCGCTGCGCCGAGGCCGCCGGCCCGGTCAGCCACATCGTCCGCATCAAGGGCGACGCGCCGTTCGTCGATCCGGCCGTGATCGACGAGGCCGTCCGCCTGGCCCAGGTCAGCGGCGCGGCTTACACCTCCAACCGCGTCGAGCGCACCTTTCCGGCCGGCCTCGAGGTCGAGGTGGTCACCGTCGAGGCGCTGCGCATGGCCGCCGCCGAGGTCCGCGATCCGCTGGCCATGATCTCGCCGACCGCCGCCATCCGCGAGCGGCCCGATCGTTTCCGCCAGGCCCACCTCAAGGCCCATCGCGACTGGTCGCACTATGATTGGCGGGTGAAGACCCCGGCCGACCTGGCCTTCGCGCGCTCGATCTACGACGCGCTGTATCCGGCCGATCCCGGCTTCTCGATGCACGACGTGCTGGACCTGGTGGAGAGCCACCAGGACCTGGGACGGTTCGCGGCCTAAGAAACACGGTCGGGGACAGGCCCATGGGCCTGTCCCCAGCCTGTCGCTACTTCCAAGCGCCGTAAGGATCCACCGACGTCTTGCCCAGCGCCTCGGCCACGGCCGGGTGGGTCAGTTGGCCGTTCAGGACGTTGAGCCCCTTGGCCAGGTGGATGTTGCTCTTCAGCGCTTCCAGGCCATGGTCCGCCAGGGCCAGGCCGAAGGGCAGGGTGGCGTTGCCCAGGGCCTCGGACGAGGTGCGCGGCGCGGCGCCGGGCATGTTGGCCACGCAGTAGTGGACGACGCCGTCGACCGTGTAGGTCGGCTCGGCGTGGGTGGTCGGGTGGCTGGTCTCGAAACAGCCGCCCTGGTCGATGGAGACGTCGACCAGCACCGAGCCTGGCTTCATCTTCGACAGGTGTTCGCGCTTGACCAGCTTGGGCGCGGCGGCCCCGGCGGTCAGCACCGCGCCGATGATCACGTCGGCCTTGAGGATCTCGTCCTCGACCGCCGCCATCGTCGAATAGCGGGTCAGGATGCGGCCCTGATAGAGATCGTCCAGCTCGCGCATGCGCGGGATCGAGCGTTCCAGCACCACCACCTCGGCGCCCAGGCCGGCGGCCATGCGCGCGGCGTTGGAGCCGACCACGCCGCCGCCCAGCACCGCCACGCGCGCCGGGGGAACGCCGGGCACGCCGCAGAGCAGCAGGCCCATGCCGCCGTTGTGCTTGAGCAGGGTCTCGGCCGCCGAGAAGACGGCGATGCGGCCGGCCACTTCCGACATCGGGGCCAGCAGCGGCAGGCCGCCGCGCGCGTCGGTGACGGTCTCGTAGGCGATGGCCGCGCAGCCCGAGGCCAGCAGGCCTTCGGTCTGGGCCGGATCGGGCGCCAGGTGGAGGTAGGTGAACAGGATGTGGCGGGGCGTCAGGCGCTCCCACTCGATCTTCTGCGGTTCCTTGACCTTGATGATCAGTTCGGCGCCCGCGAACACCGCGTCGGCGTCGGGCGCGATGGTCGCGCCGGCCTTGACGTAGAGGTCGTCGCCGTAGCCGGCCCCAAGGCCCGCGCCGGTCTGGACCAGCACCGAGTGACCATGACCCACATACTCGCGCACTGCGGTGGGGGTCAGGCCGACCCGGTGTTCGCCCGGTTTGATCTCGGAAGGCACTCCAACGCGCATGATAGTCTCCTCCAAATGGCTTTTGACGCTGGTTTACGCCCGCCAGACTGCAGGTTCCCGGGCCATTTCATGTGACAGTATCCGTGTTATGCAGGAATCCTGCGCCATGGAGCCTTCACGGTGAAAAAAGCTGCGGTGATCCTCGACGCCTTCGACCGCAAGCTGCTGCATCTGCTCCAGCGACGCGGCAGGGCCAGCTATGTGGAAATGGCCGAGGCGGTGAATCTTTCCGAATCCGCCTGCCTGCGTCGCGTGAAGGCGCTGGAGGAGGCCGGGGTGATCGGGCGCTATGCCGCCGTGATCGACGAGCGGGCGGTGGGCCTGCCGCTCAGCGTGTTCGTCACTGTCACCCTGTCGTCCCAGGCCGAAGCGACGCTCAGCGCGTTCGAGAAGGCGATCGCCAATGTCCGCGAAGTGGCCGAGTGCTACCTGATGACCGGCGGCTCGGACTATCTGCTGCGGCTGGTGGTGGCCGATGTCGACGACCTGGAGCGGGTGCACGCCCAGGGCCTGACCCGAATTCCCGGCGTGGTCCGGGTCAGCTCGTCGATCGCCATGCGCACCGTGGTCAAACGTGTCGAATTGCCGCTTTGAGGCCGGGCCGGCGTTGCGGCGTGGTTAACCCTTTGCCTCCAGAACTAGGGTCGACCTAATCGCTGCACTCGTCGGGGGATGAGATGGTTTCGAGACGACTCCTGCTGGGCGCTCTGGGCGCCGGCCTCGCCGCGCCCGTCCTGGCCTGGGCCGAGGGCGACAATCCCACGACGCCGTCGGTGCTGACCCGCAAGGGCCGCCGCACGCGCCGCGCCCTGAAGACCCAGACCGCCGACAAGGCCGCGCTCGACAAGGCGCTGGCCCAGGTCAAGCCGCTGGAAGATCCCAACGCGGTCGAACCCGCCGAAGTGCATCCGCCGGCCGTCAGTCCCGACGAGGCGCTGGGCCGCCTCAAGCAGGGCAACGCCATCTTCGCGCGCGGCGGGGCCAGCATCGCCCTGCCGACCCTGGTGCGGATCGCCGAGCTGTCCAAGGGCCAGCGGCCGTTCGCGGTGATCGTCGGCTGCAGCGACAGCCGCGTCGGCCCCGAACTGGTCTTCGACTGCAATCTGGGCGAACTGTTCGTGGTCCGCGTGGCCGGCTCGACCGTCAGCCAGGAGGGCCTGGGCTCGATCGTCTATGCCGTCGAGCACCTGGGCGCGCCGCTGATCGTGGTGCTGGGCCACACCAAGTGCGGCGCCGTCGGCGCGGCGGTGGACGTGGCCACCAAGCATGCCGACCTGCACGGCTCGCTGCTGAACATGGTGCTGCCGATCATCCCGGCGGTGCTGGAGGCGCAGGAAAAGCACCCCGCCGATCTGCAGGACGCGGCCATCCGCCAGAATGTCCGCGACGTCGCCGCCCGCCTGAAGGTGGCCGACGGCACGTTGGCCGAGAAGCTGTCCGAGGGCCGACTGAAGATCGTCTCGGCCACTTACGAGCTGGCCACCGGCGTGGTGGCGTTCGACGCCTAGCGCCTTACGTCTCCCTAGGGGAGAGGGACCATGGAGCCGTTGACCCGTTGCCCGGCTTAGGTTCAAGTCGCCCCGACACGCTAAAGTTGGGAGACCCCGGATGTCGACGGACGAGACGCCGCCGGAAGGCGGACGCGAACATTCCGGCGCTTCCTGGTCGACCCGTTGGGACGACTTCAAGAGCAAGATCCTGCCGCAACTGAAGTCCCCGCTGGTGGCGGTGGCCGCCGCCGCCCTGGTCGTGGGCTTCGGCGGCGGTTTCGCCGTGGGCAAGGTCGCGGACCTCGGCTGGTTCGGCGGCAAATCGGCCGCCACCGCCGAGGCGCCCAAGGGCCAGGCCTGGTCGCTGTTCGGCAAGCCCCGCTCGGCCAATGCTCCCCGTCGCGGCATCCCCAAGCCCGAGGGCTTCGCCGTCTGGCAAAGCCGCATCGACAGCTCCGGCGCCGAGCCGATGGCCTGCGTCCGGATGAGCAAGCCGCTCGACCCGTCCAAGGCCTATGCCGACTTCGTGCTGATCTCGCCGGACCTGGGCCGCCAGCCGGCCGTGCGGGTCAGGAACGACGAGCTGTGCGTCGGCGGTGTCGGCTTCACCGATCACCGCGTCACCCTGCTCAAGGGCCTGCCGGGCAAGAACGGCGAGACGCTCGCGGCCAACGCCGACGTCGACTTCACGTTCGGCGAGAAGCCGCCCTATGTCGGCTTCGCCGGCGACGGCGTGATCCTGCCGCGCGAGGAATCCGACGGCGTGGCCCTGGAGACCATGAACGTCTCCAAGCTGGCCATCGAGGTCTGGCGTGTGTCGGACCGCAATCTGGTGCGCAAGTCGATCAGCGCGCCCGACCCGACCGGCGAGGGCGACTATTCCAGCGACTATGGCGACGACAGCCCCGACGACGAGGGCCGCCAGGTCTGGAAGGGCGTGATCAACGTCGAGGGCGCGGCCGGCCAGAAGGCCACGACCGTCTTCCCGCTGGGCGCGGTGCTCAAGGAAATGAAGCCCGGCGGCTATGTGATCAAGGCGCGCGACGCCTCGGGCGGCCGAGATCCGGACGGCGAAGGCGAGCCCACTCCCGCCCAGGCCCGCCGCTGGATCATGTTCACCGACATGGCCCTGATCGGCTACGACGGCGCCGAATCCCTGGACGTGGTGGTCCGCTCGCTGAAGAGCGCCAAGACCGTGGCGGGCGTGCGCGTGGCCCTGGTGGCCAAGGACGGCGAGGACCTGGCCGTGGCCAAGACCGACGCCGACGGCCGAGCGCGCTTCGCCCATACCCTGCTGGAAGGCGAGGGCGCCTCGCGGGCCAAGATGGTCATGGCCTATGGCGACCAGGGCGACCTGGCGGTGCTGGATCTGGACCGCTCGCCGGTCGACCTGTCCAAGCAGGGCGTCGGCGGCCGCACCGAGTCCGACGGCGGCAGGGCGCTTTCCACCGATATCGACGGCTATCTCTACGCCGACCGCGGCATCTATCGGCCGGGCGAGACCGTGCACCTGACGGCCATGGTCCGCGACCGGTTGGCCAAGGCGGTCAACGACCGCAAGGGCTACATCCTGGTCAAGCGGCCCTCGGGCGTGGAGTTCAAGCGCTACAACTTCAGCCGCGCCGACGCCGGCGCCGTGCTGGCCGACATCGCCCTGCCGCGCAGCGCCCCGCGCGGCCGCTGGACGGCGGTGCTGAAGATGGAGGGGGTCGAGGCCGATTCCGGTTCGTTCAGCTTCAGCGTCGAGGACTTCGCCCCGCAACGCCTCGCGGTCACCGCCACGGGCCAGGAGTCCGTCCCGGTCGCGGCCGGCCAGGAGCGCAAGATCGACGTTTCGGCCCGCTTCCTCTACGGCGCGCCGGGCGCGGGCCTGCAGACGCAAGGCGAGGCGCGGCTGCGGCTCGACAACGACCCCTTCCCGCAGTTCAAGGGCTACGAGTGGGGCGACGACCTGACGCCCTTCGACGAGAAGTTCATCGAGCTGGGCACCACCGTCACCGACGGCGACGGCCACGCCATGCTGAACCTGGCCACCACCGAGGCCGGCGACACCGCCCAGCCGCTGGTGGCGGCGGTGACCGCCTCGGTGTTCGAACCCGGCGGCCGTCCGGTCCGCGAGGGCATGGAACTGAAGGTGCGCGGCAAGCCGGTGTACTACGGCGTCAAGGTCGAGCAGGGCGACGCCGGGCGCGGCGACCCGCCGGTCAGCCTGGAGATGATCGCGGTCAACGCCGCCGGGACCCGGATCGCCTCGACGGCGACCTACACCCTGATCAGCGAGAACTGGAACTATGACTGGTTCCAGCAGGACGGCCGCTGGCAGTGGCGGCGCACCAGCCGCGACGCGGTGGTGGCCAGGGCCAGCGTCAACATCGGCGCGGGCGCGCCCGCGCGCTTCAACCGCCGCCTGGGCTGGGGTGATTACCGCCTGGTGGTCGAGGGGCCCGACGGGTCCAAGACCGTGACCAAGTTCTCGTCGGGCTGGGGTTCACCCGCCAAGGAAGGCGAGGCGCCCGACTTCGTGCGGGTCAGCGCCGGAACCAAGGCCTATGCGCAAGGCGACACGGTGGAGATCACCCTGAAGTCGCCCTATGCCGGCCAGGCCCAGGTGGCCGTCGCCACCGACCGGCTGATCGACTTCAAGACCCTGAGCGTCGGCGAGAACGGCACGACCGTGCGCCTGAAGACCTCGGCCGCCTGGGGCGGCGGGGCCTATGTGATGGTCACGGTGATCCAGCCGCGCGACCCGGTCAGCTCGCCCAAGCCCAAGCGCGCCCTGGGCCTGATCTACGTCCCGCTGGAGCCCAAGGGCCGCAAGCTGACCGTCGACATCGGAACGCCGCTGAAACTGGACTCCAAGGCGCCGGTCGAGGTGCCGATCAAGGTGCAGGGCCTGGGCCTCGGCCAGAAGGCCAAGGTCACCATCGCCGCCGTCGACGAAGGCATCCTGCGCCTGACCCGCCAGGACAGCCCCGATCCGGTGAAGTGGTACTTCGGCAAGCGGGCCCTGACCCTGAACTACCGCGACGACTACGGCCGCCTGCTCGACCCGAACATGGGCGCGCCGGCCAACGTCAATTTCGGCGCCGACGAGCTGGGCGGCGAAGGGCTGACGGTGACGCCGATCAAGACCGTGGCCCTGTGGTCCGGCATCGTCGAGACGGGGATGGACGGCAAGGCGGTGGTCAAGCTGCCGGCCGCCGACTTCAACGGCGAACTGCGGATCATGGCCGTGGCCTGGACCGACACCGCCGTGGGCTCGGGCTCCAAGGCCATGACCGTGCGTCAGCCGGTGGTGGCCGACCTCAACCTGCCGCGCTTCCTGGCTCCCGGCGACAAGCCGATGGCCACGCTGGAGCTGCACAATGTCGAGGGCAAGGCCGGGGCCTACACGGTCGAGGCCAACGCCACCAACGGCATCGCCGTGGCTTTCAAGAAGGTCATCACCCTGGTGCTGGGCCAGCGCATCGCCGAGAAGATCCCGTTCCTGGCCCCCACCGTCACGGGGATCGGCAAGGTCGGCTTCAAGGTGGCTGGGCCGGGCTTCCAGACCACCAAGGACTATCCGATCCAGACCCGCCTGGGCTGGGGCGACGTGGTGCGCACGACGACGGAGCTGCAACAGCCAGGCGCGACCTACACGCCCAACGCCGAGCTGATGTCGGGCCTGGCGGCCGGCGACGTCACGCTGCAGGTCAGCTACTCGCCGTTCAAGGGCTTCGACCCCTCGGCGATCGCCGTGGCCTTGCAACGCTACCCCTACGGCTGCACCGAGCAGCTGGTCTCGACCGCCTATCCGCTGCTCTACGCCCAGAGCGTCTCCAACGATCCCAAGCTCCAGCGCAATCCGGCCATCCTGGCCGGGGCGGTGGGCAAGCTGCTGGACCGCCAGACGCTCGACGGAGCCTTCGGCCTCTGGCGGGTGGGCGACGGCGAGGCTGACGCCTGGCTGGGCGCCTACGCCACCGACTTCCTCGTGGAAGCCAAGGCCCAGGGCGTGGCCGTGCCGGACGAGGCGATGAACAAGGCGCTGAACGCCATGCGCCAGATCAGCCGTCCCGACGGCTGGAGCTCGGTGTCCTACCGGCTGGAGTATCCGGAGTGGTGGGGCCGCTCGCCCGACGACTCCAAGAAGGCCACCGAGCGCATGCGCCGACGGGCCTCGGCCTACGCCCTCTACGTAATGGCCAAGGCCGGACGCGGCGACCTGGCGCGGCTGCGCTGGTGGCACGACGTGCAGATGAAGGACGAGGACCAGCCCCTGGCCAAGGCCCAGGTGGCGACGGGCCTCGCCCTGATGGGCGATCAGGCGCGGGCCCGCTCGGCCATGCGCCAGGCGGTCCGCTCACTGGGCTGGCGCGACGACAGCGACTGGTACCAGAGCCCGCTGCGCGACGTGGCCACGATCACCGCCCTGGCGGTCCAGGCCGGCCAGGGCGACATCGCCCGCCAGCTGCAGGGACGCCTCGAGAACGTGGTCAAGGATCCCGACGCCCTGAACACCCAGGAGCAGGCGGCGGTGCTGTTCGCGGCCTCGCAGTTGCTCAAGGCGGCCGGTCCGATCACCATCGACGCCCAGGGCGTGACCGCCCTGCCGCCGGCCGGCGGAGCGCCGCGCTGGGCTGTCGGCAGGCTGTCCGACGCCCGTTTCGTCAACAAGGGCAAGGGCGCCCTGTGGCGCACGGTCAGCGTGCGCGGCACGCCGGTCGCCGCGCCGGGGGCCGAGGCCAACGGCATCTCGGTGTCCAAGCGGCTGTTCTCGATGAACGGCGGGTCGATCGATCCGATGCAGATCCGACAGGGCGACCGCGTGATCGTGCTGGTGTCGGGCCGCTCGATGCAGGCTCGCTCGACCGCCCTGGTGGTCGACGACGCGCTGCCGGCCGGCTTCGAGATCGAAACCACCCTGGGCGCCGACGACGCCCAGAACGGGCCGTTCAAGTTCCTGGGCGAGCTGACCAATCCCGACGTCCAGGAAAGCCGCGACGACCGCTACATCGCCGCCCTGGACCTGGGGGGAGAGAAGCCGTTCGCCATGGCCTACGTGGCGCGGGCGGTGACGCCGGGCGAGTTCTTCCTGCCCGGCGCGATCGCCAAGGACATGTACCGGCCCAGCCTGAACGCGCGGTCGGACGCCGGGCGGATCACCGTGGCGCCGGGGGGCTAGACCCTCGGCGCCACGGCGCCTAGCGACGAGGCTGGGCCTGCCGCGAAACTGGACACACCTTTAGGTGGGGGTTGGGCGTCGCGCTCGACCCCTTGAGGTTGTTTTATCGAACGCCCGGAATAAATACTCGCATAGTTAATGGTGACGCCAAGCGCTGCTGCTCGGCGAATTTCAGCCCTATAATCTGTGACTTATTCGATTTTTCGCGGGCGCTTTTCCGAACTTTTCCTGAGCTTGACTATATTACTGATGAGGCGGAGGACTGACGTTTACGGTGTGGTGAAGCTTGGTCCGTATTTTGCTCTTAGCGAGATTGCCGGGAACCTCCGGCCCACATCGGGACAAAGTCGGGGGACTAACTGTCAAAAGGCGGCCTGCAAAGGCTTGGTGGTCAATGGTGTGGCGATGCGGTGAGCATCGTTCGGCGCCGTCGACTCAGCGTGCGACGGAGTCTCGAACTCTTATGAAAAGCCACATGCTCAAAGCCCAAGACCTTTCCCGCGCCGCTGAAGTGACCCCCGTTCGGCGCGCCTCGCCGCAGAAGGTTCCCGCCGTGTGCTTCGATTTCGCGATCCTTGGGGCCGGCGTCAGCGGCATGTCCGCCGCCAACACGCTCTCGGACGTCAGTTCGGTGGTGATGATCGACGAGTACGCCGGCATGGGCGGCAATCATAAGTCCCGCACCATCGGGCCCTATACGTTCGACATCGGATCCTTCGTCTTCAAGGGCTCGGACGAGCTGTTCAAGACGTTCCCCGAACTGGAAAAGCTGTGCGTGCCGACGCCGGTCAACGTGCAGCGCATCGCTCCGGGCGGCCATGTCGAGAAGTATCCCTACTCGCCGCGGACCGAACTGTTCCGCGATGGGTACGTGTCCGGGATCGGCAGCCTGGCGTCCGTCCTGATCTCGAAGATCAAGTACCAGAAGAAGAGCAACGCCGCCGACTACGCGAAATATTACATGGGCGAGCGCATCTTCAAGGACAGCGGCCTGGAGCTCTATATCGAGCGCCTGCTGGGCAGCAAGGCGGGCGAGATCGAGATCGAGTTCGCCAAGCGCCGGATGACCTGGATCGCCCGCGCGGGCTCGATCCGCCAGCGCGCCAAGAACCTCAAGATCGTCGCGCCGACCGCCGGCGTCCAGCTGGTGCGTCCGGCCCAGGGCTTCGACAAGCTCTATGCGCCGGTCAAGACCGCCCTCGAAAAGCGCGGGGTTCAGGTGCTGCTGGGGGAACGGATCGAATCCGTCACCCGGATCGACGGCGTGTTCCACATTCGCACCAACCACAGGTCGATCCAGGCCCGGCGGATCATCTCGACGATCCCGATCCAGCACGCCGCGCCGCTGTTCGGGGCGCTGACCGAGATCGAGCCGCTCCAGAACGTCGACCTGGTGTCGTTGTATTTCAGCTTCGAGGGGAAGCGGGGTTTCCGCGACCAGATCCTCCAGAACTTCGCCGACCGCGGGCGCTGGAAGCGGCTGACCATGCATTCCGACTTCTACGGAACGGCGCAGGGACGTGAGTATTTCAGCGTCGAGGTTCCGGCGGGCGACGTCTCGATCGACGAGATCGAAGCTGATTTCCGCGACAGTATCGCCTCGGTCGGCCTGTTCCAGGGCGACCTGAAGCTGGAGGGCCACGACGTCACGCGCTTCGCCTATCCGGTCTATCGCCGGGGCGCGACCGCCACCGTCGCCCGCCTGGTCGCCGAGCTCAAGGCGTTGGGCGTGGAGTCGCTGGGTCGCCAGGGCCGTTTCGACTACCTGCCGACCGGGGCCCTGACCGCCAAGCTGGCGCGGGTGGGCGTCCAGAGGATGCTCGAGACCGACTGAGACTTCGGGCGCGCGGAGAGCGTCGTCACGCCAGGATTGACGGTCATGCCGACGCGAAGCAGCGTGGGGCATGCGTCGCCGACACCCGTCATGATCTCGCCCGCTCGCCTGACGCGGCTTCTCGTCGCCTTTGTCGCCGTCCAGGTCGCGCTGTTCGCCCTGAGCGCCGCGTTTCCGCCCGACATGGCCCGCGCCAGGCGCTCGTCGCCCGTGGTGCTGGACCATCGCGGCGCGTGGCTGCGGGCCTTGCCGGTCGAGGACGGCCGCTGGCGGGTGCGGGCCGACCTGGCGCGCACCGACCCGACCTTTCAGAAGCGCCTGATCGCCGTCGAGGACGCGCGGTTCCGCGAGCACCTGGGCGTCGATCCCCTGGCCCTGATCCGGGCGGTCGGTTCGGCGGCGGTGCACGGACGGGCGACCTCGGGCGCCTCGACCCTGACCATGCAGACCGCCCGCCTGCTGGAGCCACGGCCCCGCAACCTGGGTTCGAAGCTGATCGAGATGGTCCGCGCCGCCCAGCTGGAGGCGCGGCTGACCAAGCGCGAGATCCTGGCCCTCTACCTGACCCTGGCGCCCTACGGCGGCAATCTGGAGGGGGTGCGGGCCGCCAGCCTGGCCTATTTCGGCCACGAGCCGACCAGCCTGACCGACGGCGAGCAGGCCCTGCTGATCGCCCTGCCGCAGTCGCCCGAGGCCCGCCGTCCGGACCGCCGTCCGGAGGCGGCCCGCGCCGCCCGTCGCGCCGTGCTCGACAAGATGGTCCGCGCCCATGTGCTGACCGAGGCCGCCGCGTCCGAAGCCGAGGCCGAGCCGCTGCCACGGCGCGGCGCCTTCCCCACCCTGGCCTGGCACGCGGCCGGCGAGCTGGCCCTGGCGGCGCCCGCCAGTCAGCCCAGCGTGGTCTCGACGATCGACGCCGACCTGCAGACCCGCCTGGAGCCGATGGCCGCCGCCGTCGCCGCCGCGCAGGGACCGGACGTCACTGCCGCCATCCTGGTGGTCGAGATCAAGAACCGCGCCGTGCGGGCGCTGGTCGGTTCAGCGGGGCGCGACCGGCCCGGCGGCTGGATCGACCTGACCCGGGCCGTGCGCTCGCCGGGCTCGGCCCTGAAGCCCTTCATCTACGCCTTCGCCTTCGATGACGGCGCGCTGGCGCCCGACACCCAGATCGACGACGCCGCCACCCGTTTCGCCGACTACCAGCCCGAGAACTTCGACCATGTGTTCCACGACAAGGTCACGGCCCGCGAGGCCCTGGCCTATTCGCTGAACGTGCCGGCCGTCGCCACCCTGGAGAAGATCGGCCCCGACGCCTTCGCCGCCCGGCTGGAGAGCGGCGGCGTGCGGCTGGTGCGGCCCAAGACGGCGATCAAGGCGTCCGGCCTGGCCCTGGCCCTGGGCGGCGCGGGGATCACGCCCCGCGACATGGCCGTGCTCTACGCGGCCCTGGGCGACGGCGGCGTCGCCAAGCCCCTGGCCTTCACCGAGGCGCAGGCCAAGTCACGCGAGCGCATGGGCGGGACCCGCATCGTCCGGCCCGAGGCGGCGGCCCAGGTGCTGGACATCCTGCGCGAAGCCCCGGCTCCGCGGGGTCGGGCGCCGTCGGCCCTGACCCGGGGCGGACCGGCCATGGCCTTCAAGACCGGCACCTCCTACGGCTTCCGCGACGCGGTGGCGGCGGGGGTGGTCGGCGGCTACGCGATCGTCGTCTGGACGGGGCGAGCCGACGGCGGCGCGCGCGGCGGCATGACAGGGCGCGACGCGGCCCTGCCGCTGCTGTTCGACGTGGCCGACGTGATCAACGCCCCGGCCATCGCCCCGCGCCCGATCGCCCCCAAGGCCGCCCCCGGCGCCCTGCAGCGGCTTCAGCAGGCCAGCGAAGGCCCTCGCCTGATCTTCCCGCCCGACGGCGCGACGGTGCAGGTCGACAGTGTCGGCCCCACCTCGCGCGGCCTGGTCATGGCGGCTGGCGGCGAGGACCTGACTTGGTACATCGCCGGCGCGCCCCTGTCGGCCGACCCGGTCAGCGGCAAGGTGATCTGGCGCCCGGCCGCGCCTGGCTTCTATCGGTTGAAGGTGGTGGACGGGGAAGGGCGGGCGGCCTCGGCCCGCGTGCGGATCAAGGCGCCGACCGGCTGAGAATTGCCATTTGGCAGCTGATATCCTATATTCGGCCAAAGAGGTATTCCGCATGTCCCTGGTCACCCTGGTCGACACCGAACCCAAGGCCTTCGCCCCCGAGCCGATTTCGGACGCGGAAGCCGCCGCCATGTTCCGCGCCGCGGTCAACTTGCTGAAGCTGTGGGGCGTGACCGACGACGAGGCCGCCGTGCTGCTGGACCAGCCGGTGCGCAGCTATCGCCGCTGGAAGGCCGGCGAGATCGGACGGATCAATCGCGACGGCAAGGCGCGGCTGTCGAACCTGATGGGCGTCCACAAGGCCCTGCGGCTGATCTTCCAGGAACCCCAGCGCGGCTACGCGTGGATCAAGGCGCCCAACGCCGCGTTCGGCGGCCGCTCGGCCCTGGACGTGATGTTGGGCGGCGAGCTGACCGACCTGATGCGGGTGCGCCGCTATCTGGACGCCGAGCGCGGGGCCTGGTGATCGATCCGGCGACGATCCCGCGCGCGCCGATCGTCTGGCGTGGCGCGGTTCGCATCATCCGCAGCGCCTGGCCGCCGATCGACCTGTTCGAGGACATCGCCGACCCCGCCGACTGGCCGCTGCTGATCGCCGCCGAGCAGAAGACCAATCCCCGCCTGATGGAGACCATCGGCAATCTCGACCTCGTGCCCCAGGACCGCTGGGTCGCGGGGGCCGGGGCCAGCTACCTGATGGCGCCGTTCACCCATGTCAGCCCCGATCGCCCCAGCCGGTTCAGCGCCGGAGCGTTCGGGGTGCTCTACGTCGCCGACCGCGTTGAGGTGGCGCTGTCGGAGACCATCCACCACCACGCCCTGTTCATGGCGGCCACGGCCCAGACGCCGGGCTGGACCTCGCAGTTCCGCGAGATCGTGCTGGACGTCCGGGGCGCGCTGCACGACCTGCGCGGCGATGATCCGGCCCTGGGCCCGGCGCTGGATCCTGACGACTACCGACCCGGCCAGGCCCTGGGCGCCCAGCTGCGCGCGGCGGGTTCCGAGGGCGTGGTTTACCCCAGCCAGCGCCATCCAGGCGGCGAGTGCGTGGGGTTGTTCTATCCGGACCTGGCCTCGAACGCCGTCCAAGGCCGGCACCTGGACTACCACTGGGACGGTGGTCGCGTGGACCTGATCCGCGAGCCGGCGACGGGGCGGGTGTTCCGGGTCGAGGGCCGGTGACTGGACCCTTCTCCCCTTGTGGGAGAAGGTGGTGGCGCAGCCGCCGGATGAGGGGTCTCTCAAACGCAAACGCCGCGACCGGCCTAGAGGCTGTCGCGGCGTTTCTGTTCTTCAACCCCTCACCCGACCTCCTTCGGAGGCCACCCTCTCCCGCAAGGGGAGAGGGGCAGTATCAGCATGGCCCGCTGGCGACCCGCTCGTAGTCCTCAAGGCTGGAGATCCCGACGTTCAGGTCGTTCACCAGGCCGTTGGCCAGCGAGTAGACCCAGCCGTGCACCGACAGCTGCTGGCCGCGCGCCCAGGCGTCCTGGACGAAGACGTCGGAGGCTACGTTGCGCACCTGGCGGATGACGTTCAGCTCGCACAGGCGGTTGAGCATGGCCTTCTCGTTCGGCAGGGCGTCCAGCTCGTGCTTGTGCTCGGCGTGGACCTCGCGGATCGGGTGCAGCCAGTGGTCGACCAGGCCGCGCCGCTTGCCGTCGATGGCCGCCGCCACGCCGCCGCAGCCGTAGTGGCCCACGACCATCACGTGCTTGACCTTGATCACGTCGACCGCGAACTGCAGCACCGACAGGTAGTTGGCGTCCTGCGGCGGGGCCAGGTTGGCGACGTTGCGGTGGACGAACAGCTCGCCCGGATCCAGGCCGACGATCTCGTTGGCCGGCACCCGGCTGTCGCTGCAGCCGATCCACAGATATTCGGGGCTCTGCTGGCCCTCCAGGCGCTTGAAGAACTGGGGGTCGGCCTCGGTCTTGCGCAGCGACCAGGCCAGATTGTTGCTCTTCAGGTCTTCAAGCATGGATGGCGTCCGGCTGTTGGTTGGGATGGGCGGCGACGAAGGCCGGGTGTTCGGCGCAGCGCGCGGCGACGGCGCGGATGCCCGGGAACGGGGCCAGGTCGGTCTTGAAACGCTCGGCGTTATAGACCTGCGGGACCAGACAGCAATCGGCCAGGCCCGGGGCGTCGCCGAATGCGTAGCCTCGGCCGTGTTTCGCGACCAGCGCCTCCAGGGCCTCGAAGCCGTCGGTGATCCAGCGCGCGATCCAGGCCTCGCGGCCAGGCTCATCGACGCCCAGGCCGGTCAGGGCCCGCAGGATGCGCAGGTTGTTCACCGGGTGGATGTCGCTGGCGACGATCTGCGCCATCGAACGCACCAAGGCGCGGTCGAACGGATCGGTCGGCAGCAGGGGCGGCTGGGGCACGGTCTCGTCCAGCCAGTCCAGGATCGCCAGGCTCTGGGTCAGGGTCCTGCCGCCCACTTCAAGCGCGGGTAAAAGCTGTTGCGGGTTCAGGGCGGCGAAGGCCGGCGCCTGTTGCTGGTTGGCGACCAGGTTCACGGGCGCGGTGTCGTAGGCCAGGCCCTTGAGGTTCAGGCCGATCCGCACCCGATAGGCCGCGCTGGACCGCCAGGCGCTGTGGAGGGTGAGCTGCATGGCGCCCGCCTCAGACGACGGTGAAGGTCAGCTTGCCGACGCCCTCGACCACGCCCTCGACCCGGTCGCCCCGGCCGATGGCGGCCACGCCCTCGGGTGTGCCGGTGAAGATCAGGTCGCCGGCCGCCAGGGTCCACAGCTTGGAGGCCTCGGCGATGATCTCGGGGATCGTCCAGATCATGTCGGCGATCTGGCCGGTCTGCCGAAGCTGGCCGTTGACGCTGAGGGTGATGGCCCCGTCGGGCTTGGCGCGGTCGACCGGGACGATGGCGGTGATCGGGGCGCTGGCGTCGAAACCCTTGGCCGAGTCCCAGGGGTGGCTCTTGGTCTTGGCGGCCGCCTGCAGGTCGCGGCGGGTCAGGTCGACCCCGACCGCGTAGCCGAACACGTGGCCCATCGCTTCCTCGACGGCGATGTTGGCGCCGCCCGATTTCAGGGCGATCACCAGCTCGATCTCGTGGTGCAGGTCGTGGGTGGCGACCGGATAGGGGACCTTGTCGCCAATCACCACGGCGTCGGCCGGCTTGGCGAAGAAGAACGGCGGATCGCGCTCGTCGGCGCCCATCTCGCGCCGGTGCGCCGCGTAGTTGCGGCCCACGCAGAGGATCCGGCGCACGGGAAAGACGGAGTCGCCGCCTTCGACCGGAACCGTGGACTGGGCGGGCGGGGGGAAGGCGAAGTGCGTCATGGCGCCTGATTAGACCCAAACCCGCTTCGCCAAAAGTCACCTTCGTGAGGACATGATCCTGCAACACGCCGGCCACGACGCGTGTCTAAACGTTCTTTCACTTGCCCCGACCTGCGACGACAAGGCATGACGGGTAGGCAATTGTGGCGAAAACCCGCCATGTCGACGTCGAAGGGGCCCGGGACCGACGATGCTGATCATCGAGAACCTGACTCACGTCTACGCCAACGGCGTGAAGGCCCTCGACGAGGTCAGCCTGACGATACCCGGCGGCATGTACGGTCTGCTGGGGCCGAACGGCGCGGGCAAGTCGACCCTGATGCGCACCGTCGCCACCCTGCAGGCCCCGACCTCGGGCCACATCCGTTTCGGCGACATCGACGTGCTGAAGTCGCCCGACCAGCTGCGGCGCACCCTGGGCTACCTGCCGCAGGACTTCGGCGTCTATCCGCGCGTTTCGGCCTACGACATGCTGGACCACATGGCGGTGCTGAAGGGGATCGCCCGGCCCAAGGAGCGCAAGGAGGTCGTCGAGAGCCTGCTCAACCAGGTCAATCTGTGGGACGTGCGCAAGAAGGCCATCGCCGGCTTCTCGGGCGGCATGCGCCAGCGGTTCGGCATCGCCCAGGCCCTGATCGGCGATCCGCGCCTGATCATCGTCGACGAGCCCACCGCCGGTCTCGACCCCGAAGAGCGCAACCGCTTCCTCAACCTGCTGGCCGAGATCGGCGAGAACGTGGTGGTGATCCTGTCGACCCACATCGTCGAGGACGTGTCGGACCTCTGCCCGGCCATGGCGATCATCTGCGACGGCCGCATCGTCAAGGAAGGCGCGCCGCGCGACCTGGTCGGCCAGCTTTCGGGCCGGATCTGGCGCAAGGTCATCGACAAGGCCGAGCTCGAGGCGGCCAAGAAGGAGCATCAGGTCATCTCCACGCGCCTGCTGGGCGGCCGCACCGTGATCCATGTCCTGGCGGACCAGGATCCGGGCAACGGCTTCACGCCGGTCGAGGGCGGGCTGGAGGACGTCTATTTCTCCACCCTGTCCAACACCCGACGCGCGGCCTGAGGGCTCGGGGATGTTTGGCAAGATCGCGGGCTTCGAACTCCGCTACCAGCTGAAATCGCCCGTCTTCTGGGTGGTGACGGTGATTTTCCTGCTGCTGGCCTTCGCGATCACGACCGTCAGCAACTTCTCGATCGGCCTGGGCCCCAGCGACCATCGCAACGGCCCGTACGCCCTGGCCCAGGCCAGCCTGGTCTTCTCGCTCTTCTACATGTTCGTGACCACGGCGTTCGTGTCGAACGTGATCGTGCGCGACGACGAGACCGGTTTCGGCCCGATCCTGCGCACCACCCGCCTGACCAAGTTCGACTATCTCTACGGCCGCTTCGTCGGCGCGTTCCTGGCCGCGGCGATCTCGTTCCTGGTCGTGCCGGCCGCGGTGTGGATCGGCTCGCACATGCCCTGGGTCGACAGCGAGCTGCTGGGTCCGAACCGCTGGGACGCCTACCTGTTCGCCTATGGCGTGGTCGCGCTTCCGACTCTGCTGCTGACCTCGGCGATGTTCTTCGCCCTGGCCACGGTCACCCGCTCGATGATGTGGACCTATGTCGGGGTCATCGGCTTCCTGGTGATCTGGGTGGTGGCCAACATCGCCCTGAACAAGCCCGAGTTCGAGCACGCCGTGGCCCAGTGGGAGCCAATGGGAGGTTCCGCCTACGGCCTGATCAGCAAGTACTGGACGGTCAGCGAGCGCAACACCCTGGTGCCGCCCGTGGACGGCGTCCTGTTGTTCAACCGCGTCTTCGTGCTGATCCTGTCGGCCGCCTTCCTGGTGGCGGCCCATTTCGGTTTCCGCCTGCAGGCCGCCGAGCTGTCGGGCAAGACCAGGAAGGCCCGCCGCCGCCAGACGCTGGCCGAGGCCGCGGCTGAAACGCCGCCGACCGTCCTGGCCGCTCCCGTCAGCACCAGTTTCGACGCGAACTGGGCCTGGGCGCAGCTGGTGGCGCGCACCCGCCTGGACATGGGCCAGGTGTTCAAGAGCCCGGCCTATTTCGTGCTGCTGGCCCTGGGGCTGTTCAACGCCGCCGGCGCCCTGTGGTTCGCGACCGACGAGACCAGCTACGGCGGGGCCATCTATCCGCTGACCCGGGTGCTGCTGAACCCGCTGATCGGCTCGTTCACCCTGATCCCGGTGATCATCTCGATCTACTACGCCGGCGAACTGGTCTGGCGCGAGCGCGACCGCAAGACCCACGAGATCATCGAGTCGACCCCGGTGGCCGACTGGGCGTTCATCGCGCCCAAGGTGGCGGCGATCTCGCTGGTGCTGATCTCGACCCTGCTGGTCAGCGTGCTGGCCGCGATCGTCAGCCAGCTGGCCCACGGCTACGTCAATCTCGAGCTCGACAAGTACCTGCTCTGGTACATCGCGCCGATGTCGGTGAACCTGATCCTGCTGGCGGTGCTGGCGGTGTTCCTGCAGGTGCTGAGCCCGCACAAGTTCGTCGGCTGGGGCCTGATGGTGCTCTACATCGTGGCCGGCCAGACGTTCGCCAACCTCGGCTTCGAGCACCGCCTCTACAACTACGGCGGCGGCGGACTGGTCGGCCTGATGACCCCGACCTCCGACATCAACCGCCTGGGCAAGTTCTGGATCGGCGCCTGGTGGACCCGCGTCTACTGGGGCGCCTTCGCGACGGGCCTGGTGGTGCTGGGCTACGCCCTCTGGCGTCGCGGGACCGAGACCCGGCTCTGGCCGCGGCTGCGGCGTCTGCCCTCGCGCCTGACGGGCAAGGCCGGCCTGACCTTCGCGGTCGCGATGGTGGTGTTCGTCGCCGTCGGCGGCTTCATCTACATGAACACCAACGTCTGGAATCCCTATCGGACCCGGATCGACAACGAGAAGTGGCAGGCCGACTACGAGAAGACCCTGCTGCGCTTCGAGACCACGCCCCAGCCCAAGATCGTGGCGATGAAGCTGGACGTCGACCTCTATCCGCACGATCCGGGCGTCAACACCAAGGGCGTCTACACCCTGGAGAACCGCAGCGGCCAGATCCTGAAAGAGATCCACGTCCGCTTCGACCGCGACCTGAAGGTCAAGGGCCTGTCGATCGAGGGCGCCCGCTCCAAGCAGACCTTCGACCGCTTCAACTACCGGATCTTCGCGTTCGACACGCCGATGAAGCCGGGCGAGCGGCGGATGATGAGCTTCATCACCCATCGCGCCCAGGACGGCTTCCGCAACCGCGGCGACGACACCCGCGTGGTCGACAACGGCACGTTCATCGACAACACCGAGATCGCCCCGATGCTGGGCATGAGCCGCGACGGCCTGCTGCAGGACCGCGCCAAGCGCCGCAAGTACGGCCTGCCGCCCGAGCGGCGGATGGCCAAGCTGGGCGACGTGGCCAGCCTGCAGTTCAACGGCCTGCGCCACGACGCGGACTTCGTCGCTTCGGACATCACGGTGACCACGGATGCCGATCAGACGCCGATCGCGCCCGGCTACAAGGTCTCCGACCAGACGCAGGGCGGCCGGCGCGCGGCCCGCTTCGTCACCGAGGCCCCGATCCTGCCCTACATGTCGATCCAGTCGGCCCGCTACGCCGTGGCCCGCGACCGCTACAAGGGCGTTGACCTGGCGATCTACTACGACCCGCACCACCCGTGGAACATCGAGCGGATGAAGACCGGGATGAAGGCCTCGCTCGACTACTACCAGGCCAATTTCAGCCCCTATCAATTCCGCCAGCTGCGGTTCCAAGAGTTCCCCGGCTACGCCGACTTCGCCCAGTCGTTCGCCAACACCATTCCGTGGTCGGAGAACCTGTTCTTCATCGCCAAGTACGACGACCCCGAGAAGATCGACATGGTCACCTATGTCGGCGCCCACGAGATCGGCCACCAGTGGTGGGCCCACCAGGTGATCGGCGCCGACCAGCAGGGCGGCACCATGCTGAGCGAGACCTTCGCTCAGTACTCGGCACTGATGGTCATGAAGCGGATGTACGGCGAGGCCCAGATCCGCAAGTTCCTGAAGTTCGAGCTGAACAGCTACCTGCGGGCCCGCGGCGGCGATCCGCTGGAGGAGCAGCCGCTGGCCCGGGTCGAGAACCAGCCCTACATCCACTACCGCAAGGGCTCGCTGGTCATGTACCGGCTGCAGCACGAGGTGGGCGAGGAGACGGTGAACCGGGCGCTGCGCAAGCTGATCGCCGACCACGCCTTCAAGGGTGCGCCCTATCCGACCTCGCTGGACTTCCTGGCCGCCCTGCGCGCCGAGGTCCCGGCCGACAAGCAGGCGCTGATCACCGACCTGTTCGAGAAGATCACCCTCTACGACCTGAAGACCAAGACGGCGGTCACGCGCAAGCTGCCCGACGGGCGGTTCGAGACCGTCCTGACGATCGAGGCCAAGAAGCTCTACGCCCAGGGCCGCGGCCAGGAGACCGCCGCGCCGCTGGACGAGGTGATGGATGTCGGCCTGTTCAGCCTGGAGCCCGGCAAGAAGGGCTTCGGCGACGACAAGGTCCTGGCCTTCGAGCGCCGGCGGATCCGCACGGGGACCCAGACCCTGACCTTCGTGACCAAGCTCGCGCCGAAGGTGGCGGGCGTGGACCCCTACAACATCGTCATCGACCGCAATGGCGACGACAACACCACCAAGGTCACGATGCGCTGAAGAAACGGGGGCGCTGCAGAAGCGGGGAGGCGACATGGCCGAAGAGACGGAGCTGAAGCTCGACGCGGACCAGTTGAACGCCTTCCTGTCGAAGGCCTTTCCAGAGGCGGGGCCGCTGCTTCCGCAGGTGCTGGAGGCCGAGCCCGGTCGAGTGCTGGTGCGCCAGGCTTTCGCCAGCCGCGCGCTGCGGCCGGGCGGGCTGATCTCGGGACCGACCCAGATGGCCATGGCCGACACCGCGGCCTACGCCGTGATCCTGGCCCATATCGGCGAGGTGGCCATGGCGGTGACCACCTCGCTGACAATCCACTTCCTGCGCGGCGCCAAGCCGGGCGAGCTCTACGCCGAGGGGACGCTGCTCAAGCTGGGCCGGCGGATCGCGACGGTCGACGTGCTGATCTGGTCGGAATCGCGCGAGCGAGCCGCCGCCAAGGCGACGGTCGCCTACGCGATCCCGTGAGAGAGACGGAGCGCGCCGGGGCGCGCTCCGATCCGGTCCTGGTTAGTGGACGAAGCCCTTCTTCAGGCCTTCGGCTTCGTTCAAGTGTTCCTGCACGGCCGGGGCCGTGGCGGCGGCGAAGGCCTTGATGGCAACGGTGTCGCCGTCCTGGGCGTAGCGCTGCATCAGGTTCAGGGCCGCCTGGTGGACGTCGACCTGGTCGTCGGCATAGGTCTTGTCGAAGTCCTCGTTGCTGGCCTTGTTCAGGTCGTCCAGCTTGTCCTGCAGGTCGGCCGGCAGGGCGGTCGGCGGGGTCAGGGCGGCGCCCGAGGCGGCGATGGCGGCCTTCAGGTCCTCTGTGGTCTTGGTGTGGGCCTTTTCCATCATCGCGGCGAACTTCTTCACCTCGGCGTTGGTCGAGCGCTTTGCGGCGACCTTGGCGGCCTCGATTTCGTACATGTCGGTGGCGGCGGCCTTCTCGACGAAGGTGGCGGCCTTGGTTTCGTCCGACGGGGTCGGAACGGTGGCCGACGGGTTGGCGTCCGGGGTGGCGGCCTGTTCGGCCGGGGTGGCGGCGCCCTTGGTCTCGTCGGTTTTCTGGCCGCAGGCGGCGACGCTGAGGGCGGCGATGGCGGCGCCGACGATGAGAAGCTTACGAGTCATGGCTTTCTTTCCCTGCGCGTTTTTCTAGAACGTTGATCGTTCGGGCGCCGCGCTTGCGCCTCAGAGGCCTAATCAACTTCACGCAGCCGTGATGGTTCCGTGACCCTGGGGAGAGAAACGCATGGCCGACGCGCCGCTGAACGGCCTGCGGGTCATCGAAATGGGCTCGCTGATCGCGGGCCCGTTCTGCGGCCAGGTGCTGGGCGATTTCGGCGCCGAGGTCATCAAGCTGGAGGATCCCAAGGCCGGCGATCCGATGCGCCAGTGGGGCCGAACCAAGCCCAAGGGCCACTCGCCCTGGTGGCCGGTGATCGGCCGCAACAAGACCTCGGTGACGCTGGACCTGCGCGCGCCCGAGGGCCGCGACATCGCCCGCGCCCTGATCGACACCGCCGACGTGGTGGTCGAGAACTTCCGGCCCGGCACGCTAGAGAAGTGGGGCATGGGGTACGAGGATCTGGCCAGGACCAATCCCGGCCTGGTGATGGCCCGGGTCTCCGGGTTCGGCCAGACCGGTCCCTATTCGCACCGCGCGGGCTACGCCCTGATCGGCGAGGCCATGGGCGGCCTGCGCCACATCACCGGCGAGCCCGATCGGCCTCCGGCGAGGGCGGGGATCTCGATCGGCGACAGCCTGGCCGGCCTCAACGCAGCTCTCGGCGTGATGATGGCCATCCACAACCGCCACGCCACCGGCAAGGGCCAGGTGGTCGACGCGGCGATCTACGAAAGCGTGCTGACGGTGATGGAGAACCTGATCACCGAATACGACCTGTCGGGCTATGTGCGCGAGCGGTCCGGCGCGATCCTGCCCGGCATCGCGCCGTCCAACGTCTATCCCACCCGCAGCGGCGAGCTGATCCTGATCGGCGCCAACCAGGACACCCTGTTCAAGCGGCTGTGCGACGCCATGGGCCGGCCCGAGCTGGCGACCGACGAGCGCTACCGCGATCATGCGGCAAGAGGACAAAGCCAGCTGCAGCTGGACGCCACGATCGCCGGGTGGACGGTCGAGCACGACATCGAGGAGCTGCTGCCGCTGCTGGAGGACGCGGGCCTGGCCGTCGGCCGGGTCTATCGCGCGCCCGACATGCTGAAGGACCCGCAGTTCGCCGCCCGCGAGTCGATCGTCGAGGTCGCCCACCCGGTGTTCGGCACGGTGAAGATGCAGAACGCGTTTCCGAAGCTGTCCGACACGCCCGGCGGGGTCCGCTGGCCGGGGCCGGCCCTGGGTGAGCACACCGACGTGGTGCTGCGCGACGTGGTCAAGCTGTCGGACGAGACGATCGCGGGCCTGCGGGCCAAGGGGGTGGTGTGATGAACGGGAAGATCTACACCGGCGGCTGTCTCTGCGGGGCGCTGCGCTACGAGGCGCGGGGCGAGCCGCTCTACATGGGCCATTGCTATTGCGCCGACTGCCGCAAGGCGTCCGGCTCGGGCTTCATCCCGTTCATGGCCTTCGCCGCCGCCGACCTGACGTTCAGCGCCCCCACCAAGACTTTCGTGTGCGTATCGGCGCGAGGCAGCGACGCGGTGCGCAACAGCTGTCCCACCTGCGCCAGCCTGGTGTTCGGCGGGCCGGTGGGCGAGACGGACTCCCACACGATCTACGCGGGGTCGCTGGACGATCCGTCGGCCTTCCGACCGACCGTGGCGATCTTCGTGAAGGGCCGGCCGGACTGGGCGGTGATCCCGGAGGGGCTGGAGGCGTTCGAGGGGCTGCCGGGTTAGGGCGGCGCACCACTTCCCCCACCTGACGGCTTTGCCATCTGTCCGCCCCCACAGCGGCCGTACGGCGTCCTCTTCCCCCTCTGGGTGAAGAGGGCCGAAGGCCCGTAGGGGGCAAGTGCTAGCCGCACCAAGCTCGGGAAGTTCTAGCGCCCCGTCACCGAGGCCAACGCCCGGGCGATCTGGTGGACGTTGTAGGGCTTTCTCACGATCGGGGCGTCGAAGCCCATCGGGGCGGCCTTGTCGGCGTAGCCGGTGGCGAACACGAACGGCCGGCCCTCGCGGCGCAGCACCTCGGCGACCGGCGCCACCGACTGGCCGTTGAGGTCGGCGTCCAGGACGGCGGCGTCGAACGTCAGCTCCAGCATCTGCAGGGCCTCTGCCAGCTCGGCCGCGCAGCCCACCACCTCGACGCCGGAATCCTCCAGCCCCGCCTCCAGCTCCATGGCCAGCAGCAGCGAGTCCTCGACGATCAGCACCTTCAGGCCCGCGATGTCGCCGGACCTGAAGCTGTCCTCGCCGCCGCCCACGGTCTCGACGATGCGGGCGTCGGGGGCCTCGACCGGTTCCGGCTCGGGTTCGTCGACCAGGGCGTCGGCGGCGGCGTGGATCATCGCCGTGACGCCGCTGCGCTTGTATTCGACGGTCGCCCGCCCGCCCAGTTCGCGGCCGACCACGTCCTCGATCAGGGTCATGCCGAAGCCGCGCTTGTCCGGCGGCGAGGTCATCGGCCCGCCGGTCTCCAGCCATTCGAGATTGAAACCGCCGCCGGGGGCCACGCGCCAGACCACCTCGACCCGGCCGCTCTCGACCGACAGCGACCCGTACTTGACCGCGTTGACGGCCAGTTCGTGCAGTGTCAGCGACAGGGCCGCCGCGGCGCGGGGGGTCAGGAACAGCTCCGGCCCGTCCCAGCGGGTCTGGTTCGGCGCCAGGCCGCCCAGCTCGGCCGCCGCGATCCGCGCCAGGGTCGCGCCGCGCCAGCGGGCCGCGCTCAGCAGGTCGTGGGCCGAGCTCATCGCCTTGAGCCGGCCGTTGAAGGCCTTGAGGAAGCCGTCCAGCGACGAGGCCTTGCGGGCCGACTGGCCGGCCACCGACTGCACGGCGGCCAGGATGTTCTTGATGCGGTGGTCCAGCTCGGTGAGCAGGTTCTCGCGCTGGTCGTCGGCGTCCTTGCGGGCGGTGATGTCCTGGACCACGCCGATCAGCCGCAGCGGCTCGCCGCCGGCGTCCTTCACCAGCAGGCCGGCGACGCTGTTCCAGACCACCCGGTGCGGATCGGACGACACCCGCCGGAACTCGACCTCGTAGCGGCCCTGGGTCTGCAACTGGGCCTCGACTTCGGCGCGGATCGCCTCGCGCTCGTCGGGGTGGACGAAGGCGTAGAGGGCGTCGCCGCCCTGGGCCGGCGCGACGCCTTCGGGAAGCTCGGTGATGCTGGCCATCCGCGCGCTGACCCGGACGGTGTCGGCGACGATGTCCCAGACGAACTCGCCGAGGTTGGCGGCGTGCAGGGCCAGGGCGATGCGTTCGCTGTCCAGCGTGCGCTCGGCGACGTTGCGAGCCGTCTCGGCGTCATGCAGCAGCTCTTCCATCGCCAGGGCGGCGAGGTCTGCCAGGGCGTCGGCCAGTCCGATGTCGACGCCTTCCCGGGGGAGGGGATCCTCGACGGTCAGCAGGCCGACGATCTCGCCCGACGCGGTCTTCAGCGGCGCGCAGGCGAAGAAGCGGCTGTCGGCGCACCAGGGGCGCAGGGTCTGGTCGGGAGCTCCGGCCAGGTCGGGATGCGAGACGACGCCGCTTTCGCGCAGACGTTCGGCGATGCCGGCGGGGCGAGGTTCCTCGACATGGTCGAAGCCCACCTTGGCTTTCAGCCAGACACGATCCTTGCCGATCAGGCGAATGGCCGCCCGCGGGGCGCCGAACAGACGTGAGGCAAGGCGGACGATCCGGTCGAACCGGGGGTCGGCCGGGTCGCCGTCGAAGGCGCGAAGGGCGTCGAGGGCGCGCAGCCGGCGCGCCTCCTGATCATCTGCCAGCGTTCCGCCCGCATCGTCCATGATTCGACCATAGACCGGGTTCGCGCATGGCGCGAGATCGATAAAAGCGGCGCCCGCCGATCCTTTGCGAGGCGCGGTGAAGATCGCCTGTGGTGAAGCTCCAGCCTTGAGGCTACAATGGAACTTGTCGCCTCGGCATTGCGTTGTGCGGGCGCAGCTTCGCGCTGCCCGCCCCCAACAAGAACCGAGCCGCGAACCGGAGATTCTCATGCCCGACAACAGCCTGAACCCCGCCTTGAATGAAGCAAGCAAGGCCTCGTCGAACGCCGGCGCGGCCCTCGATCACGCCGAGCGCAGCTTCGGCGAAGCCGCCAGCGCCGCCCGCAGCAACCTCAGCGAGGCCGCCGCCTCGGCGAAGGCCAACCTGTCCGACGCCGCCAAGCGCATCGAAGCGTCGCTGACCCAGGGCCTCGAAACCCTGCGCGCCCAGAGCCGCACCTACACCGACACGGCCAGCCAACAGGTCGACGAAGCCGGCCGCTATGTCAGCGAGCGCGTTCGCGAGCGGCCGATCACCGCCACCCTGGCCGGCCTCGGCGTCGGCGTTCTGCTGGGCCTGCTGCTGGCCGGAAACCGTAGCGGCCGCGACAAGTGATCTTCGGCAAGACTCTGACGACCCTGGCAGCGGCCGCGGCGATCGCCGCGGCCGCTGCTGTGAGCGTGGTCTCCGCCGCCTTCGCGCTGTTCGCGGTGCTGGCGCCCCATCTCGGTTCGGCCGGCGCGGCGGCGGTGGTCGCGGCGGTGGCCGCGGCGATCGTCGGGATCGCAGGCCTGGTGGCCGCCCTCAAGGCCGAGGAAAGGACCCGTCCGGCGCCGGCGCCGGACGCCTTCGCCTTCGCCGAAAAGGCCATCGAGATGGTCAAGGATCGCCCGATCCTGACCGTCGGGGCAGGGTTGGCGGCCGGGATCATCGCCTTCCGCAATCCGGCCCTGGCCGCGATCGTCGCCAAGGCCTTGCTGGATTCGCAGAAGCCCCCGCCGCGATAGACGAGCGCGCTAGCGTTAAACGACAAGACGAGCCTTTCCCGCCTCTGGTTTTCTGGGCCTCCCCGCCCATCTTCCGGGGGCGTTTTGCCCTGGAGCCATCATGTTCAAACTCCCCGACCTCCCCTACGCCTATGAAGCCCTGGAGCCGACGATCTCGGCCAACACGCTTCATTTCCACCATGACAAGCACCATGCGGCCTATGTGAACGCGCTGAACGGCCTGCTGCCGGAAGGCGACAAGCGTCCGCTGGAAGCCGTGATCAAGGAAGCCGGTCCCGGCAAGGTGTTCAACAACGCCGCCCAGGCCTGGAACCATGCGTTCTTCTGGGAGTGCATGAGCGCCGACAAGGCCGGCCCCTCGGCCGAGCTGACCGCCGCCATCACCGAAGCGTTCGGCGACCTGGCCGGCCTGAAGGAGAAGTTCGTCGCCGAAGGCGTCGGCCACTTCGGTTCGGGCTGGGTCTGGCTGGCCGTGCAAGGCGGCAAGCTGGTGATCCTGTCGACCCACGACGCGGACGACACCCTGACCAAGGACGGCATCACCCCGCTGCTGGTCTGCGATGTCTGGGAGCACGCCTACTATCTGGACCACCAGAACAACCGGAAGGGCTTCCTGGAAGCCTGGTTCGACGTCCTGCCCAACTGGGCGTTCGCCGACGCCCAGTTCGCCGCGGCCAAGGGCCAGGGCGCGGCCTGGACCTATCCCGAACCCGTCTAAGGCTCGGTTCTAGACCTTGAGCGGCGCGACCTCGGTCGCGCCGTTTTCGTTTGGGCCTTTGGGCACGCAGCGGCGCGGGACCGACCAGGTCCGCCAGGTGACGAACTCCGTCCGCTCGAAGGCCAGGGCGGTGATGCGGATGTCGACGTCGTCGACCTCGATCACGTTGAAGCTGGGCGGCACGCCGCGCTCGCGCACCGACAGGGTTCCCGACCCCACCGCCTGGGTGCAGCCGTCCGCGAACGGGTAGGGGTGGACGAACGGCGCGTGGATATGGCCGGTCAGCACCAGGTCGACCCCGGCCTGCGAGAAGGCCTGGGCGGCCGCCGTGCCGCCGTGCACCTTGGCGGTCATCGGGCCGCCGATCATCTCGATCAGGGGATGGTGGCAGACCACGATCTTCAGGGCGTCGGGCGCGGCCTGCTTCAGGTCGGCGCAGACGTCGCGGACCTGCCGGCGCGACACCGCGCCCTTGGACCAGTTCAGCCGCAGCTGGAAGGCGCGGGCCGAGTTGAGGGTGACGACCGTGGCGCGCGGGTCGTCCCAGTCGCTGTTCATCCGCTCGCCGAACCGATCTTCGTACCGCCGCCACGGCGAGACAAGCCGGGTCAGGATTTCGCGCGGGCCGACGAAGGGGGTGTCGTGATTGCCCGGCGTGACGATGCGCGGCTGGGGCAGGCGGTCCAGCCAGGCCTGGACGGCGTCGAACTCCTCGACCTTGCCGTCCTTGGTCAGGTCGCCGGCGGCGATCACCAGGTCGGGCGCCTCGGCGTGGATGCGCTCGACGGCCGCCTCGACGGCGGCCTTGTGCTCGCCGCCGAAATGGATGTCGGACACCTGAACCAGTTTAAGCGGCTTCATTTGGCGGAAACCGGAGGCGGCACCAGGGCGCGGAAGGCCTTGGGGCGGAAGCGGATGCTGACCGTGTCGTCCAGGCGCACCGGCTCGCCGTCGAGGATGGCCGGGATCCGGCCGCCGGCCCAGACCTTGCCGATCCGGCAGCGGCCGACGATCACCGACGGGTCGTTGCGCCAGTTGCCGGTCACGGTGTTGACCCCCAGGCGGAAGATGTCGAGGGCGCTGACCGGATCGAGAGCGGCGGCTTCCAGGGCCTGTTCGTCCTCGTGCAGTTCGGCGGAGACCAAGGGACACATGAGGCTCAGCGCCTCGGTCTTGCCCTTGGGGCGGCCGTCCAGCACATAGCGAAGGCGGCTGGAGAAGGCCCGCCGCAGGGCCCGCTGGGCGCGCATCAGCGCCAGGTCGGCGCGGCCGGCCCGCGCCGCTTCCCGGGCCTCGGCCCAGAGGGCGGGGCTGCCCAGGATGGCGGCGACGAAGAACAGGCGGCCGTTGATCTCGCCGCCCGAGATCATCCGCTCCTGGCCGTCCTTCAGGCAGCTGGCCATGGCCTCGGGCCAGGGAACGGCTCCATAGAGGGCGTGGGGCAGCATGTTCATGGTGCCGCCCGGCAGCGGCGCGATCATCGGACCGTTAGGGCCGGCCATCTCGGCGGCCGCCCGGGCGGTGCCGTCGCCGGCCACCACCAGTATGGCGTCGGGCTTGGCGTCCAGGGCGTCGCGCAGGCAGGCGTTCAGCTCGCCCTCGCTGGGGGCGTGGACCCGCCCCGTGACGCCGTGCTCGGCCAGTATGGCCTCGGCCTGGGCCGGAGCGTCCTTGCCGACCGAGCCGGAGGCGATGTTGGTGACGACTTCCACACGCATGCGAAATTCCAAGAGGCGCGAACGGGCGCGGGAAGGTTCGAGACGACAAACGGCGGCGCTTGGCCGGGGGTTCCCGGAACCGTTGGCGGAGGCGGCCGTTTGCCTGCTTGGGACAAGCTCGAACGGAGAGCCACGATGAACAAGACCTTGATCGCCCTCTTGGGCGTCGGCGTGCTGGCCAGCGCTTGCACCGCCACCGGTAACACCGAACGTAACGCCGCGGGCGGCGCGGCCCTGGGCGCCCTGGCGGGCGCCGTGGTCGGCAACAATGTCGGCGGCGGCAGCGCCAGCACCGGCGCCCTGGTCGGCGCGGCCCTGGGCGGCACCGTCGGCGCCGTGAAGGGCTGCCGCGAGGACGGCGGCTGCGGCGCGACCAACGTCAATCGCCGTCAGTACTATGACGAGCGAGCCGGACGGTATTACTACTACGACTCGCGCAGCGGTCGTTACTACTGGGAAGACGGCAGCCCCCGTTAAGTCGGGCCTGACCTGAAATCTTCGTAAAGGCGGTCGACACGTGTCGGCCGCCTTTTGCGCGCCGTGACGTCAGAGAGGGCAAGCGATGAAGAAAATCGGATTGGCGATTGTCGGCGCGGTGGCTGTGGGCGCCCTGGCTGCGGGATGCACGACGACTAATCCCTGGCCCAAGTCGCGCTCCCAGATCGTGCAGACGGCGCCGAGCTGCGAGGACTTCTCGGTCCAGATCTATTTCGAGAGCCAGTCGGCCAAGCTGACCAACGAGGCGCGCTCGGTGCTCAAGAGCGCCGACGCCCTGGCCACGGGCTGCAAGGTCGCCTCGGTGAGGGTGATCGGCCTGGCCGACGCCGTGGGCGCGCCCGGCGCCAATCTGGCGCTGTCCAAGCAACGGGCCGACGTGGTGATGAAGACGATGGGCAAGATGGGCTACGGCAACGTGGAGTTCGACGTCGGCGCGGCCGGGGACGCGGGCGCGATGACCAGCGACGGCGAGAACCGTCCTCTGCGGCGGCGCACCGACATCCGGTTCGATCTCGACGGAAAGCTGCGCTAGCCAGACCCCACCCCTCGGCTCCCTTGCGGGCATTAAAAAAGGCGGGCCCGATCGGGTCCGCCTCGGAGGGCTGGAAGAGGGGTGCGGAGGCAGCAGGCTGGCTTTCACCAGCCTCAAGTCGGGGGGGCGTCGCCGCCTCCGCAATTCGAAAACGTCGCTTCCCCAAGGCGGTTCCCGCCCGGCGAAACTTTTTTCGCCTTTTCCGCGATTATTTTTCCGACCCGTCGCGTGGACGCCTCACGGTCAAGTCCGAAGGGAACGCCGCCGGGCACGAAACGTTGATTTCCCGAAGGCCGCGTGGCCTTGGACTGGGGAGCTAACGTCGTGATCCGCACCTATCAAGCCGAGCATGGTGGACTGGCCTTCGAAAACGCGCCGACGCGCCGGGAGAAGGCCCGTCGCAACCGCCTGACCGCCTTGGCGGTGATCGCCGCGGTGGCGGCTTCGGCGGGCGTTCTCCAGCATTTCAACGACAACCTGGCGCCCAGCGGTGCGGCGACGCCGTACGCGGGGGCCTATTCCGCCGCCCGATAAGGAGGCCCTCCCATGCCCGCCGATCTCGAACAACATCACCCCGCCGTCAACGCGACCCGCGCCCGCCAGGGCCGCTGGGGCAAGCACGTTTTCTGGGTGCTGATCATCTCGACCGTCTTGGCCGCGGCGGCGCTGTTCGGAGCCTGGGGCCTGCGTTCCGGCGACCTGGCCGGTGTCGAGCACAACAACGGCGCCAAGAGCACGCAGGAAGCCGAACGCTATTCGACCGAGCAGGCGCCGGTGAAGCAGACGCCCGCCGGCTAGCCTGGTTTCGCGACCCCTGACACAGCGCACAAGAAAAAGGCCCCGGTGAGAACCGGGGCCTTGATCGTTTCAGAACCTGACGAGACTTCAGGCGGCCTTCTGGGTCCGGCGCGGGTGGAAGAACAGCGCCTGGCCGATCGCCGCCTTCACCGTTTCGGGCTGGAAGGGCTTGGTGATCAGGAAGGTCGGTTCCGGTCGCTCGCCGGTCAGCAGGCGCTCGGGGAAGGCGGTGATGAAGATCACCGGCACGTCGAGACGAGCCAGGATGTCCTTGACCGCGTCGATGCCCGACGAGCCGTCGGCCAGCTGGATGTCGGCCAGCACCAGGCCGGGCGTGCGACGGGTCACCGCGTCGACCGCCTCGCCGCGGGTGGCGGCGATGTCGATCACGTCATGTCCCAGTTCACGAACCAGGGCTTCGATATCGGCCGCGATCACCGGTTCGTCCTCGATGATCAGGACCTCGGTGGCCAGTTCGGCGTCGATCTCGCTCTGGGCTTCGGCGATCAGGCGCTCGACCTCGGCGAAGTCGCAGTCGAGGATCTGCGAGGCTTCGGTCGGGGTGAAGCCTTCCAGGGCGGTGAGCAGGAACGCCTGGCGCGAGCGCGGCGCGATCCGCATCAGACGCTGCGAGGCGTCATCGGCCGGATTGATCGAGTCGTCGCGGCGCGCTTCGAGCTGGGCGCCCGAGGACAGCCAGATGGCGTGGAAAACGCGATACAAGGCGACGCGCGGCGACAGATTGGCGTCCAGCGACCGCTCGCCGGCCGCCAGGGCCTCGAGCGCGACACGGACATAATGGTCGCCAGTGGTCTGGTCGCCGGTCAGGGCGCGGGCATAGCGACGAACGTAAGGCAAATGCGGCGCCAGCCGGGCAAGAAGACTCATGACCCCTCCCGTGTGAGTGTCTTCGGATACAAAAAAGCCTACGGTGCGGTGAAGCTACGCCGTGCGGCCATCCGAACATAAACGCGACCCCTGGGCGCCGGTTCCATGGCAGGTTCCGAAGTCAGAAGAATTTTGCCATCATATGCCCAAGCTTGTGGAACCCCATAGGGAATCCGACGTTGTCATCCGGCGTACTCTCATTCGGCCAAAGGGGGCGGGCGCTGCGCTTTGTCGGCGTCGAGGACATGATCGAACACGTACCCATGGAAGATCACCGCAAAGGGGCGGCCGCGCTGGATGAAGCGCGGCTCCGTCAGCAGGCTATCGGCGTCAAGCTTCGTCAAATGTTCGACGAGGTCGTGAACGAGCCGGTTCCGGACGAATTTCTAGACATCCTGCGCAGGGCCGAAAAGCCTTCGGGAGAGCGTTGAGCATGAGCGAAGCGCAAGTCGGCCGGTCACCGTTCGATCCGGCCCGTGATGGGACCTTCAAGAAGGAACTCGTCACGCTCATCCCGCATCTGCGGGCCTTCGCCAGAACCCTGACGGGCGATCCCACCGCGGCCGACGACCTGGCGCAGGACGCCATGATGAAGGCCTGGGACGCCCGCGCCAGCTTCCAGCTGGGCACCAACATGAAGGCCTGGACCTTCATGATCCTGCGCAACCAGTTCTATTCGGAAAAGCGCCGGTCCTGGCGTCAGAGCCAGCTCGACCAGGAAGCGGCCGAACGCACCCTGGTGGCGGTCGATGATCCCGAGGCGCCTGTGGCCCTGGACGAGCTGCGGCTCAGTCTGGCCATGCTGCCGCCCGAACAGCGCGAAGCCCTGATCCTGGTCGGAGCCGGCGGCTTCGCCTACGAAGAGGCGGCCGAGATCTGCGGCTGCGCCGTGGGCACGGTGAAGAGCCGGGTGAGCCGGGCGCGGCGAGCCCTGCAGGCGATTCTCGAGGCCGGCGCCTATGACCGCGACGGCGCCGCCGCCGGCGACGCCATGTACGCCATCCTGGCCGACGCGGAGAGACTGAGCACCCTGCGGTGAAGTCTCTTCTAGGGCGAGGCGCCGGGGCGGTCGGGTCCATCCGGGTTCGACTGGCGGGCGCGCTGTTCCTCGCGCTCTTGCCCGTCCTGATCCTCGGCGTCCTGCAATCGGTGTTCGCGTTCAAGGCCGAGGCCGACTCGCGTCGCCAGAGCCTGGAGCTGGCCGCCGGCCGCAGCGCCGCGATCGCCCGCGCCCGCATCGAGGCGGCCGGCGTCCTGCTCCAGACCCTGGGTCCGGGCTCGGTCGGGCTGGAATGCACCCAACGCCTGGACACCGTGAAGCAACGCCTGCCGGGCTACGCCAACCTGATCCGCTTCGACGCCTATGGCCGGGTGTCCTGCGCGGCCGCCACCACGCCGCCCGACGCCACGCGCGCCAATCGCCGCTGGTTCCAGCGCCTGGCCGCCGGATCGCACATGGTCGTGGCCAGCATTCCCGGCGTCGACTACGCCGACGAGCCCGCGGTCCTGACGGCGGTGCGGGCCGAAAAGCGCGACGGCCGCTTCGACGGGGCCATGGCCGCCGTGCTGACCCTGTCGACCATCCAGCCCGAAACCGCCAACCGCTACCTGCCGGGCGGCGCCGAGGTGGCCCTGGCCGATTCCGAGGGCCACGTCTTCGCGGCGACCAACCGGCGGGCGTTCGGCACGCCGTCCACGGCCTGGCGCGACCAGACCATCAAGAACGGCTCGGCCCTGTGGTCGGGGCGCGACGCCGACGATCGCCCCCGCGACTTCTCGGCCGCGCCCCTGGTCGGCGAGGAGGTGTTCGTCATCCTGTCGGCCAAGGCCCCGGGCCTGGCGTCCTGGGCGTGGCTGAACCCGATGCTGCGCCTGCTGGCCCCGCTGCTGGCCTTCGTCCTGGCCTTGGCGGCGGTGGTCTACGCCACTGAACAGGCGGTGATCCGCTGGATCGTCTATCTGCGCCGGGTCGCGGCAATCTACGCCCGGGGGCGGTTCACCGTGCGGCCGCTGCAGGCCGAGCGCGCCCCGCCCGAGATCCGCGAACTGGCCGCCACGCTCGACGACATGGCCGCCGCCATCGTCGCCCGCGACGCCTCGCTGCGCGACAGCCTGGGCGAGAAGGACGCGCTGATGCGCGAGATCCATCACCGGGTGAAGAACAACCTGCAGATCATCTCCAGCCTGCTGAACATGCAGCAACGGGCCCTGACCGATCCCGCCGCCCGCACCGCCCTGAACGACACCCGCCAGCGGATCACCGCCCTGGCCCAGATCTACCGCGCGCTCTACCAGGGCCCGGACCTCAAGCGCGTGGACCTGCGCCCGTTCCTTGAGGAGCTGACCGCCCTGCTGCTGGCCGGCGACATGTCGACCGGCGGGCCGATCCGCACCGAGGTCCACGCCGACCCGCTGGTCATCGATCCCGACCGCCTGGCGCCCCTGGCCCTGTTCGCGGTCGAGGCCATCACCAACGCCCAGAAGCATGCCCTGGCCGAACGCGGCGGCACGCTGACGGTCGAGTTCTTCGTGCGCGGCGAGGAAGCCGAGCTGGCGATCGGCGACGACGGTCCCGGCGCGCCCAAGGGTCCGGTCGAGGGCGTGGGTCGAACCCTGATGACCGCCTTCGCCCGTCAGTTGCGCGGCAAGCTGCTGTTCGACACCTCGCCGGCCGGCGGCCTCCTGGTGCGCCTGATCTTCCCGACGCCATTGGTCCCGCCGGCCGAGCCCGCCATCACCGGAACCTAGCTGCGCCGTCCACGTTCAAGAGGGGCAACACCTAGACGCCCATTTGGGGCGATCACCGGAGAAGACCCATGCGCAAGCTCATCATTCTGGCCGCGATCGCCGCCAGCCTCAGCGTCGCCGCCTGCAACACCGTCGAAGGCGCCGGCAAGGACGTCTCGTCGGTCGGCGGCGCCGTCAGCGACACCGCCAAGGACGCCAAGTAGTCCATTCCGGAGTCCGGTTCGCCGGACCTTCGATCGAGCCCGCCGATTTCCGATCGGCGGGCTTTTTCGTGCCCAGGATTCCGTGAAATCCATCCTAGGTTTTGTTTCAAAGATGCAATTTGAAGACGATCCGGTAAATCCGGGCCATCCTTCGTAACAATCGATTTCACCGGTGGCGCACCGGTTACAAATCTCGCCCCAATCCAGCCCGAACCGATATCCGCCAGCCACGCCGGGGCTTCAGCCTGTGGTCGTCTGTTCCACGGGTGTGATCTCAAATTGCCGCGTCCTTCCTCCGCGCCGATCTTCGTCCATAGCGGCTGGCGATGCTCCAGCACCTACGTCTGGCATCGCTTCCGCGCCCTTCCCGAGGTGATGGCCTATTACGAGCCTTGGCACGAGCAGCTGGCGCGGTTGACGCCGGAGTGGATCGAACGGGAGCGGCCGTCCACCAGCGGTCTGCGCCATCCGAACGAAGGCCTGCCCTACCTGTCAGAATTTTCCGGCCTGCTGCGGCAGGACGGCGGCGTCCACGGTTTCGAGACCCGCCTGGCTCTGGACGACTATTTCCTGCCGGCCGATCACGAGGATCCGGGCCAGGCCGCCTATGTCGAGACCCTGATCGAGGCGGCGCGGCGCGAGGATCGCACACCGGTGCTGGCCTGCTGCCGGACCCTGGGCCGGATCGGTTGGCTGCGGCGGCGGTTCGGCGGCACCCACATCGTGCTGATCCGCGATCCCGTGCAGCAGTGGCGGTCGTTCTATTCGCTGCGCAAGCGGCCCCGGCCGACCTATTTCGAGCTCTGCCAGTACGTGATCCTGTCCGAGACCGCGGGCGGCGAGGCCGGGGCCCGGCGGCTGGGGCTGACGGCGGCCAAGGGCGACCTGTTCGAGCGCATCCAGGCCGTGCGCAAGCGGCTGAAACGCGCGCCGGCCCGCGTGTCGTTCGCCGCCTTCCTGGCCGTCTATGTGCTGTCCTATGTGGCGGCCCTGCCGCGCGCCGACCTGGTTGTCGACGTGGACCGGCTGGGCGCGGACCCTGAATACGCCCGCACCATGGCCACGGCGATCGAGGTGCTGACCGGGGTGAAGCTGGACTTCAGCGACTGCCGCACGCCCGCGCCGCATGCCGGCAGGCTGCCGGTCGACTACCGCAAGGAAGCCGTGGCGATGATCGAGGCCCTGGACCTCTCCGCGACGCTGACGGCGCCGGGACCGGTCCAGACGCTCTATCGCAAGCTGGTCAAGGCGCTGCCCGAGCGCGAGCCCGCGACGGCCTGGGATCGGATGCTGGCGTTCTGGCGCGAGCAAGGCGCGAAGCTGGGAACGGCTCAGGCCTGAACCGGCCTGGAAGCGTCAGGCCGCGGCGCGGGTGAACAGGCCCGATCGTCCGGCGATCGCCCGCACGGCGCCGGTGACGCCCTCCAGGGACTCGCCGCTGCCGACCAGCAGCACGCCGTCGTCCTCCAGCCGGGCCGCCAGGCTTTCGATCACCCGGCCGTGCACGCTGGGATCCAGGCCAGGCAGGACGTTGCGCAGCAGGATGACGTCGAACTTGCCCATCGAGGACAGGTCGGCCAGCAGGTTGATCCGCCGCCAGCGCACGGACTGGCGGATGCGCGGGCTGATCGCCCACATCTCGTCCTGGTTCTCGAAGTGCTTGACCAGCGCACGGATCGGCAGGCCGCGCTGCACCTCGAACTGGGTGTAGAGGCCGCTCTGGGCCTTCTCCAGGCAACGGTCGGAAAGGTCGGAGCCGAAGAATTCGAACCGGGCCCCGGGCGCGATGTCGCGGGACTCTTCGGCGGTCATGGCCAGGGAATAGACCTCCTGGCCGGTCGAGCAGGCGGCGCTCCAGATGCGGATCGGCCGCTTGCGCACTAGCTTCGACAGGGTCGGCAGCAGTTCGTCGCGCAGCTGGGCGAAGACCTCGCGGTCGCGGAAGAACGCGGTCTCGTTCAGGGTCAGGGCCTCGACGACGGCCCAGATCAGGCGGTCCTCGCGATGGGCGCGCAGGGCGGCGATCATCGCCTCGATCGAGTCGAAGCCTTCGCGGCGGGCCAGGGGATTGAGCCGGCTCTCGACCAGATAGGCCTTGTCGCTCTCGATCCGCAGACCGGCGCGCTGGCGGGCCAGGGCGGCCAGCAGGTCCATGTCCTCGGGCGTCACAGCAGGCCCGCCTCGGCGAACTTCGCCGCGATGATGTCGCCGTCGAACGGCTTCATGATGTACTCGTCGGCGCCGGCGTCCAGCGCCTCGCGGATGGCCTCGATCTTGTTCTCGACGGTGCAGAAGACCACGGTCGGGCCTTCGCCGCCCGGTTCCTGGCGCAGGTGGCGCAGGAACTCGATCCCGTTCATCACCGGCATGTTCCAGTCCAGGAGCACGGCGTCGGGCATCGCCGCCCGGCACCAGGCCAGGGCTTCCACGCCATCGGCGGCCTCGGCGATCTCGAAGCCTATGTCTTCCAGGACGCGCCGGGCGACTTTGCGGATCACCCGGCTGTCGTCGACGACGAGACAGGTCTTCACGGCACGCTCCAATACAATCCCCTCACCTTGCGGCGGAGGGAGTTAAGGAGCGGTGACGGTGATCGCGATCTTCGGGGTTTTATCCCCCGGAAAAGTTCAGGCCGGGACCCAGGCCGCCAGGGTGACCTGGTCTTCGCCCAGCTCGACGCCGACCTGTCCGCCGGCCGCGCGGACCAGGGCGGTCAGATAAGCCGCCTGCACCCACGGGCCGCCCAGGCCCTCGGCCAGGGCCTCGCCCTTCAGTCCCGCCAGGACCTCGGGACGAAGACGGGCGCGGGGACCGACGGCGTCGGCGGTGATCGCCACCCGGTCGTCGGCGACCACGGCCCGCAGCGTCGCCTTGCCGCCGGCCGGCAGGGCGCTGGCGGCGATCTGGGCGATGTTGAGGATGGCGCGGGCGCTGGCCTTGTTCATGGTCGACGGCGGGATGGCCCAGTCCATCGTCGGGCGCACATGGGCGAACACGCCCTGGGCCAGCTTTTCCAGCTCGCGGGAGTCGAAGTTCTCGGCCGAGGCCGAGGCGCCGAATGCGACGCGCGTGAACTGAAGCAGGTCGGCCAGCTTGCGGGCGCTGGACGCGATCAGGCTCATGGCGTCCTCGCGCATGTCCTGGGCGGAGGGGTCCTCCAGCAGGTCCAGGCCCGAGACGATGGCGCTGGCCGGGCTGATGAAGTCGTGACAGAGGCGGGCGGCCACCAGGGCGGCGAAGTCGGGGCCATTGACGTTCAGCTCGGGAGCGTCGGTGGCGGGGGTGGGAGCGTCGGCGTCGGTCATGGCGCGATCTTTGGCGTGATTTGGGACTTTGGCAAACGCTGCCAGCGCCGTATCAGGGGCGCGTCATGGATCCGTTTCTCGAGCCGGGCGTCCTCGTGCGCCATCCCGACCAGCCCGACTGGGGTCTGGGCCAGGTGCAGTCGGTGATCGGCCATCGCGTGACCGTCAATTTCGAAGACGCCGGCAAGCAGACGGTGGACGCGACGCGCGTCACCCTGCTGTTCGTCGGCGACGATCCCCGAGGGTCCTAGCCGAAGGCTACGACCCTCAGAACCAAAAGGAAGCAGAGCATGGGCTCGCCCATGCTCTGGAGGTAACTGATGAGCTATGCGAACCTGGCCGACTACGGCCGCGACCTGGCGACGATCGTCGAGGCGGCCGCCGAGGTCATCCTGCCGTTCTGGCGCACCGAGCTGGACGTGGTCCGCAAGGCCGACGAGAGCCCGGTGACCGAGGCCGACAAGGCCGGCGAGCGCCTGATCCTGGCCCGGCTGGTCGAGCGTTTCCCGGAAATCCCGGCGATCTCGGAAGAGCATGCCAGCGAGTTCGGCACGCCCGACGCCATCGGCCCGCGGTTCTTCCTGGTCGATCCGGTGGACGGCACCAAGGCCTTCGTGCGCGGCGATCCCAACTTCACGGTCAATATCGGCCTGATCGACAACGGCGCGCCGGTGGCCGGCGCGATCTGCGCTCCGGCGACGGGCGAGGTCTGGTTCACCAGCGCCGACGGCGTGCTCAAGCGCGAGACCCCGGGCGGCGCGGAGATCAAGGTCGCGGTCCGGGCCTGGCCCGAGGGCCAGGCCCTGGCCCTGGTCAGCCACACCATGAAGGAAGAGCGGGCGGCCGAGCTGGCGGCCCAGTACGGCTTCTCCCTGCGCGCCCCGATGGACAGCTCGATCAAGCTGGTCCGCATTGCCGAGGGCGCGGCCGACATCTATCCGCGCCATGGACCGACCATGGAGTGGGACACCGCCGCCGGTCACGCCATCCTGGTCGCCGCCGGCGGCCGCTTCACCATGCCCGAGGGCGAGGCCTTCACCTACGGCAAGGCCGACCAGGGCTTCCGCAACGGCTGGTTCGTGGCCCGCGGGGCCTAAGGCGCTTCCCGACTGATTGCATCAAGCCGGGAGCTCTAGATTCTTGTTTTTACGCATTTTCTTCACGCGAACCGGTATCCACTTCGCTCGAAAATGCTCTAGGCCGTCCGGTTCAGGGCGCCGCCCAGTTCCGAGGCCATCTGGTCGCTCAGGCCGCGCATGGTCGAGTGCAGGAGCCGGCTCAGCAGCATCTCGCCGCTCGAGGGCGGGACGGGCGCGCCGCTGATCTGGTCGCGCATGAAAAGCAGCGGCTGGCGTCTGGCGGCCGCTTGCAGTTCGCCGGCGGAGAGTTTCGCGTCCCCGTCGCGGTCGGCCGATCGCATCAGGTCGCCGACATCGCTCGGGTCGAGGTTCTGGGCCTTGACCGCCGCCGTCAGTTCGTCGGCCGACAGGGCGCCGTCGCCATCGCTGTCGCCGCGCGTGGACAGGACGCCGGCCGCCTGGCTGGTGCCGGCGAGCCGGATGAGTTGCGGCGCGGCCTTGAGTTTGGTCGCCAGCTCTTCCGCCGACAGCTGCCCGTCCTTGTCGGCGTCGGTCCCGCCGAAATGCTGGGCGTTGACGTCTTCGACCGGGTCCCAGACGCTCGTGCCGTCCACGATCCGGCCCGAGCGGACGGTGGGCGAGGCCACGCCCGCATATTCGTCGGCGGACAAGGTCCCGTCGCCGTCGGTGTCGGCCCGGGCGATCAGCCAGTTGGCCATGCCCGCCTCGTCCTGCACGCCCAGCAGGGTCTGCAGGTTCTTGCCGTCCAGCAGCCTGGAGGCGCCGAATTCGCTGGTGTCCAGCGCGCCGTCGCCATTGCTGTCGAAAGCCGAGACCAGAGCCTGCTTGTCGGCAAGCTTGTCCGGGTCGTTATTGCCGAGCTTGGCGATCTCCTGCGCCGAGACCTTGCCGTCCCGGTCGGCGTCGAAAGCCTTGAACGCCTGGTCCTTGACGGCGGCCAGCATGGCCATGCCGCCTCCATCCAGCGATTTCAGGGTCGTGATGCGGCTTTCGCGTTGGATGCCGCTCGCGCCGATGTCCATGGTCGCCCCTCCTGCTTGCGATCCATGCAGCAAGTTTGGCGCCAGAGGTTGTATTGAGGTCAGGCGTCCTTGTCCGCCAGCGCGCGGCAGAAGGCCGCCGTCTCGTCGTCGGCGGGGAACATGCACTCGACCCGCAGCTCCTCCAGCGTGATGTCGCGCGAGGTGCCGAAGGTGGTCAGGGTCGAGAAGAAGGTCAGGCGCTGGTCGCCCTTGCGGAAGGTCACGGTCAGCAGCGGCAGGGGCGCAGCGCCCAGCTGCCGTCGTTCCCAGCGGGTCGGCACGTCCGGATAGGCCAGCACCTCGTCCAGCAGGGCGCGCGAGGTCTTGTCGGTGGCCGCCTCGTGATGCAGGTGGCTGATCAGGTCGCCGGCCACCTCCTCCCAGTTCTCGACGAAGGGCCGCATGTCGGCCGGGTCGAACACCTGGCGCATGATGTTGCCGTGCGGCTGGACCCCGTCGCGCAGCCAGCCGAACAGCCGCAACAGGCCCTGGTTGGCCATCAGCACATCCCAGTGCCGGTTCACGACGAAGGCGGGGAAGGGCTCCTGCTGGCCCAGGATGAACTCGATGGCCCGTCGCATCAGCGCCATCTGCGGATCCGACAGGGGCGTCTCGCGATAGCCGGGCGCGTAGCCGGCGACGACCAGCAGGGCGTTGCGGTCGCGCATGGGCATGTCCAGCGCCCCGGCCAGCAGGGCGATCAGCTCACGGCTGGGTCGGGCCTTGCCGGTCTCGACATAGCTGAGGTGGCGGGTCGAGATCCCGGCCTCCAGCGCCAGGTCCATCTGGCTCATCCGGCGCGTGCTCCGCCACTGGCGAAGCAGGTCGCCCAGGGGGTGATCGGCCGTGGCGGGGGCGGAGCGGGGCGGCGGCGAGGTCATCGTGTTCATGACCTGACACTAACCGCGCCGGGCATGATCGCCATAACCTCGCAGGTCATGGAGCCGGTGATCGCGCGGTCCTAGTCCTCCAGCAACCGGGACCTTCCGTCCCCGTCATGAGGATCGGACGATGCAAAGACGACAGTTCCTGACCGCCATGAGTCTTCTGGCCGTGGCGGCCGCCGGCTCGGCCCAAGCCGAGGGGGCCTTGCCCCGCGCCGAGGACGACGCCAAGGCCGCGCGCGCCTGGAACGCCGAGCGCCGCTACCTGACCACCAGGTTCGGCGACATCGCCTATGTCGAGCGCGGCGCCGGCCCGGTCGCCCTGTTCCTGCACGGCTTCCCGCTCAACGGGTTCCAATGGCGAGGGGCCTTTGATCGGCTGTCGGGCGAGCGCCGCTGCATCGCGCCGGACTCCCTGGGGCTGGGCTTCACCCGCGTGGCCGCCGGCCAGGGCGTCGCGCCGTTCGACCAGGCCGACATGCTGGCGGTGTTCCTCGATGCCCTCGGGATCGCCTCGGTCGACCTGGTCGCCAGCGACAGCGGCGGGGCCGTGGCCCAGATCTTCGTCACCCGCTTCCCGAACCGGGTCCGCACGATGCTGCTGACCAATTGCGACGTCGAGCCCGACAGCCCGCCGCCGGCCCTGCAGCCAGTCCTGGCCCTGGCCCGCGAGGGGACCTATCCCGACCAATGGCTGGTTCCGTGGTTCCAGGACCCCAAGCTGGCGCGTTCTCCGGAAGGTTTCGGCGGCATGTGCTTCTCCGACCCCAGCCAGCCCACCGACGCGGCGATCCAGATGTATTTCGGTCCGCTGGTCGCCACCCCGGCCAGCAAGGCCCTGGTCAACGCCTACACCCTGGGCCTGGACCCCAATCCCCTGGCCGGGATCGAGGCGTCGCTGCGCGCGTGCAAGGTCCCCACCCGCATCGTCTGGGGCATGGCCGACGACATCTTCGCCAAGGAGAGCCCGGACTATCTGGCCGCCATCCTTCCGAACTCCAGGGGCGTGCGCCGGCTTCCCAAGGCCAAGCTGTTCTGGCCCGAGGAATATCCCGATGTCGTGGCCGAGGAGGCGCGGAAGCTCTGGCGGGCCTAGCGCTTCTTGGGCTTGGCCTTGGCGGGCGCGGTCGTCGGCAAGGCCACGCCCAGCGGAGCCGCGGGCGGCTTGCAGCCCATCCCCAGGCCCACGCCCTTGAGGTAGCCGCGCCGGATCGAGCCGGCCACGATCGCCGCCTGGACCTCGTTGGCGTTCTTCTCGGCGCCGCTGAGCTTGCGGACCCACGAGCGCATCGGCATCAGGCCGTGGACCACGGTCTCGCCGAGTTCGGTGGCCGACATGCCGCTCTTGATCCGGGTGGAGTCGGCGTCGAGGTCCGGCGCCAGCTCGGCGTCGAGCGCGTCGACGGCGTCGAAGATCGTCTTGCAGGTCAGGGGCGAGGGCAGGACGTAGGTCCCGGTCCGGGCGTCGATCAGCACCTGGGGGATCTTGTCCTTGACCACGCCGACGTCCTTGAGCGGCGCGGTGACCACCTTCGAGGCGCCCTCCTCGACCTGCTGGGTCTTGGAGGGCTCGGTCTGGGCCATGGCCGGGGTCGCCAGCAGCAGGGTCGCGATGACGACGAGGGCGGGTTGGGAAATGGGTCGCATGAACAGCCTCCGAACACGGAAAACAGTCTGAGCGCCAAACCGCTGCAAGCCGAAGTCGTTTTTTATCGGGGAAGTTGCGTCCGCGCCCTTGGCGGACCCGGGGCGCCTCGGCGTCGCCGAACCGGGCGCCGGAAATGGAAACGGCCGCTCCCTTTAGGGAAGCGGCCGTCTTGGTGGAGCTTAGCGGAGTCGAACCGCTGACCTCTTGCATGCCATGCAAGCGCTCTACCAGCTGAGCTAAAGCCCCAAGGTTCAAAGATTTCCGAGTGGGGAAACCTAGAATTCCTCAGTGTCTCCGGCGGTTCCGAGTGGGTGGCCCCCGAAGAGGCGCGGAACCTATGCCGGGAGGATTTTTGGATCAACCCTCCCGGCACACTTTTTTGGAAAATTTTTCGGACCGTTGTTCGATCAATTTTCCGACAGGCGCAGGTGACGTTTAGTCGTCGTCGTCCGCGCCCGGCAGGCCTTCGATTTCGTCCTCCAGGACGTCCTCGTCGTCTTCGTCCTCGAGGAACGGAACGTCGTCGGCTTCGTCCTCGGCGAGATCCTCGTCTTCCGAGAAGTCGACGCCCAGGTCGTCGGCGGCCGGGGCCGGGGCGACGGTCGGGTCGCTGTCGTCGTCGTCGGGCTCGACGACTTCCTCGGCGGCTTCGTCGATTTCCGGGGTCTCATCGACCTCGTCCTCGTAGCCGTCCTCCTCCTTGGGAGGGGGAGCGGGCTTCTCGTCCTCGGCGTCGTAGTCCGGGGTGACGGCGCGAGCACGGACGCGGCGCGACTTCAGCGCCTCTTCGGGATCGAACGACTCGCCGCACTTCGGACAAACGGCCGGGCGGCGGCCCAGGTCGTAGAATTTCGATTGGCAGTTGGGGCAAATTTGTTTTGCGCCCAGTTCGGGATTGGCCAAGTTGGCGACCCTTTGATCCAGATGGGGAAAGCGGCGGGTCACTTGCCATGGCCGGGGGCCGCTGTCAAAAGCAATCCCCTCGTGAAAAGCGCGTGATACGGAGGCCGGTGGCGGCATGACGGCGGCTGGATTGAAGAGCACCCCCGGTGGGCCCCTCCGCGGGACGGTTCGCGCGCCGGGCGACAAGTCGATTTCCCACCGTTCGATGATCCTCGGCGCGCTGGCTTCGGGGACCACCACGGTCGAGGGTTTGCTGGAGGGCGCCGACGTTCTGGCGACCGCCCAGGCCATGCGCAGCTTCGGCGCGCGGGTCGAACAGGAAGGCGGCGGCCGCTGGCGGATCGAGGGCCAGGGCGGCTTCGTCGAGCCCTCCGACGTGGTCGACTGCGGCAACGCCGGCACCGGCGTGCGGCTGATCATGGGCGCGGCCGCGGGTTTCGCGCTGTGCGCCACCTTCACCGGCGACAATTCCCTGCGCGGCCGGCCGATGAGCCGGGTGCTGGATCCGCTGGCCCGGATGGGCGCCACCTGGCTGGGCCGCGACAAGGGCCGCCTGCCGCTGACCCTGAAGGGCGGCAATCTGCGTGGCCTGTCCTACAAGCTGCCGATGGCCTCGGCCCAGGTGAAGTCGGCCGTGCTGCTGGCCGGCCTGCACGCCGAGGGCGGGGTCGAGGTGATCGAGCCGGAAGCCACCCGCGACCATACCGAGCGCATGCTGCGCGCCTTCGGCGCCGAGGTGATCGTCGAGGACAAAGACGGCGTGCGGCATATCCGCCTGCCCGCCGGCCAGAAGCTGACCGGGACCCACGTGGCCGTGCCGGGCGACCCGTCGTCGGCGGCCTTCCCGCTGGTGGCCGGCCTGATCGTCCCCGGTTCGGAAGTGACGGTCGAGGGCGTGATGCTCAACGAACTGCGCACGGGCCTGTTCACCACCCTGCAGGAGATGGGCGCGGACCTGACGATCTCGAACGTTCGCGAGAGCAGCGGCGAGCAGGTCGGCGACATCACCGCCCGCCATTCGCCCGCCATGAAGGGCGTCGTCGTGCCGCCTGAGCGCGCCCCGGCTATGATCGACGAATATCCGATCCTGGCCGTCGCGGCCGCCTTCGCTTCTGGCGAGACGATCATGCGCGGCGTCGGCGAGATGCGCGTCAAGGAAAGCGACCGCATCGCCCTGACTGCCGCCGGCCTGGAAGCCTGCGGCGTCGACGTCGAGGAGGAGCCCGAGGGCTTCATCGTCCGGGGAACGGGCCAGGCGCCGCGTGGCGGGGCCATGGTCGAGACCCACGGCGACCACCGGATCGCCATGAGCCACCTGATCCTGGGCATGGCCGCCCAGTCGCCGGTGTCGATCGACGAGCCCGGCATGATCGCCACCAGCTTCCCCGGCTTCGCCGACATGATGCGCGGCCTGGGCGGGACGATCGGGGAGGCCTGACCATGGCTTTCGTCATCGCCGTCGACGGTCCCGCCGCCTCGGGCAAGGGCACGGTCGCCGGCCGCCTGGCCAGGCTCTACGACTATCCGATGCTGGACACCGGCCTGCTCTATCGGGCGGTGGGCGTGCGCCTGCTGAACGCCGACGGCGACCTGGACGACGCGACCGGCGCCGAGGCCGCGGCGCGCGGCCTGGAACTGGCCGAGCTGGAGATGCCCGAGGTCCGGACCCGCCAGGCCGGCGAAGCCGCCAGCCGGGTGGCCGTGCATCCAGGCGTCCGCGCGGCCCTGTTCGACCTGCAGCGTAATTTCGCCGGCCGCGAGCCCGGCAGCGTCATCGACGGCCGCGACATCGGCACGGTCATCGCCCCCGAAGCGCCGGCCAAGCTGTTCGTGACCGCCACCCCCGAGGTCCGCGCCGACCGCCGCTGGAAGCAGCTGGTCGGCCAGGGCGAGGCCGTGACCTTCGACGAGATCCTGGCCGACATCAGGAAACGCGACGAACGCGACGGCGGCCGGGCCAGCGCGCCGATGACGCAGGCCCCGGACGCCGTCTTGCTTGATACGTCGGAAATGACTATAGAGCAGGCCTTCGATGCGGCTCGCCGCATTGTCGAGACGGCGCGCGCCCGGTCGGGAAACCTCCCGGGCTAATCCACCGCCCGCCTCGCCGCCGCTTTGGAAGCGCCGGACCGCACGAGAAAACTCACATCATCCGGAATCCCGAGAACCGTCATCCGACGGCCGCTCACCGCAGGGCTTCCCACAACACGAGACTAAACATCAGCATGGCTGACGATATGAGCTTCAACCCGACGCGCGACGATTTCGAAGCGCTGCTGAACGATTCCATGGGCGGCCGCGACTTCCAGGAAGGCACCGTCGTCAAGGGCATCGTTGTCGGGATCGAGAAGGACTTCGCGATCATCGACGTCGGTCTGAAGACCGAAGGCCGCGTTCCCCAGAAGGAATTCGGCGTCGACGAAACCGGCAAGCCCACCATCAAGGTCGGCGACTCGGTCGAAGTCTTCCTGGAACGCCTGGAAAACGCCCTGGGCGAAGCGGTCATCAGCCGCGAAAAGGCCAAGCGCGAAGAAGCCTGGACCCGTCTGGAAGGCGTCTACGCCAAGAACGAACCCGTGCTCGGCGCCATCGTCGGTCGCGTCAAGGGCGGCTTCACCGTCGACCTGGGCGGCGCCTCGGCGTTCCTGCCCGGCTCGCAAGTCGACATCCGCCCGGTGCGCGACGTCGGCCCGCTCATGGGCAAGGAACAGCCCTTCGCCATCCTCAAGATGGACCGTCCGCGCGGCAACATCGTCGTCTCGCGTCGCGCCATCCTGGAAGAAGCCCGCGCCGAGCAGCGCACCGAACTGGTGTCGCAGCTGCAAGAGGGTGAAATCCGCGAAGGCGTCGTCAAGAACATCACCGACTACGGTGCGTTCGTCGACCTGGGCGGCATCGACGGCCTGCTGCACGTCACCGACATGAGCTGGAAGCGCGTCAACCACCCGAGCCAAGTGCTCGCCGTGGGCGACACCGTGAAGGTCCAGATCGTCAAGATCAACCCGGACACCCAGCGCATCAGCCTCGGCATGAAGCAGCTGCAGTCGGATCCGTGGGACGGCGTTGAAGCCAAGTACCCGGTCGGCGCCAAGTTCACGGGCCGCATCACCAACATCACCGACTACGGCGCCTTCGTGGAGCTGGAAGCCGGCGTCGAAGGCCTGGTGCACGTCTCGGAAATGTCGTGGACCAAGAAGAACGTCCACCCCGGCAAGATCGTCTCGACCTCGCAAGAAGTCGACGTCGTCGTGCTGGACGTCGATCCGTCCAAGCGCCGCGTTTCGCTGGGCCTGAAGCAGGCCCTGGCCAACCCGTGGGATTCCTTCCTGGAAACCCATCCGGTCGGCTCGACCGTCGAAGGCGAAGTCAAGAACGCGACCGAATTCGGTCTGTTCATCGGCCTCGACAACGACATCGACGGCATGGTGCACCTGTCGGACATCGACTGGAGCGCGTCGGGCGAAGAAGCCATGGCTCGCTACAAGAAGGGCGACATCGTCAAGGCGAAGGTCCTGGACGTCGACGTCGAGAAGGAACGCATCTCGCTGGGCATCAAGCAGCTGGGCGGCGATCCGATGTCGGGCGACACCTACCGCAAGAACCAGACCGTGACCGTCACGGTGACGGAAGTCACCACCGGCGGCATCGAAGTGCGCTTCGGTGAAGACGACGCCCTGATGACCGCCTTCATCCGCAAGTCGGACCTGTCGCGCGACCGTCAGGAACAGCGCCCCGAGCGCTTCGCCGTGGGTGACCGCGTCGACGCTCAGATCACCAACATCGACAAGGCGGCTCGCCGCGTTTCGATGTCGATCAAGTCGCTGGAAATGGCCGAAGAGAAGGAAGCCATCGAGCAGTTCGGCTCGTCGGACTCCGGCGCTTCGCTGGGCGACATCCTCGGCGCGGCCCTGCGCGAGCGGGCCACCAAGGACTAAGCCTTCGCCTTACCGCGAAAGCAGAATGGGAACGGCGGCCGGAGCGATCCGGCCGCCGTTTTCTTTTGTCCGGAAGCTTGCTACGACTGCCTAAGGTTGTGGCTTGGCGCCTGTGCGCCGCGTGGCTTCTGGGGGCGTTCGCGTGCTGAAATCCTTGGCGGCCGCGGCCGCGATCCTCGCCTGGAGCGCGTTCGGCGCGAACCTGGCCAGAGCCGACGACAAGCCGACTTACGCCCCGCCCGCCAAATGGGTTCAGCTGGCCCCGATCCCCGCCGCGCCCGACGACGGCCAGCCGCCGCCCGCCGTCCAGATGCTGCTGGACGACAACCAGGCCCTCGCCGATCCCCAGGGCTTCACCTACTACAACCGCCGTGTCGTGCGGATCGCCAAGCCCGAGGGGCTGGCGGGCTCGGGCTCGCGGTCGATGACTTGGGACCCCGCGCGCGAGAAGCTCACCCTGCACGGCCTGAGCATCGTGCGGAACGGCCAGACGATCGACCTGCTCAAGGGCGGCAAGGACGTCCTGGTCTTGCGGCGCGAGAAGAACATGGAGCGGGCCATGCTGGACGGGCGGATGACCGCCAGCCTCCAGCTCAACGACTTGCAGGTCGGCGACGTGGTCGACTGGTCCTATAGCCTGCAGCACAACGAGCCGCTGTTCGGCGGCCGCGCCAACGATTCCGAGCGCATGGGCTGGGCGGGCGCTGCGGCGCGCTATCGGGTGCGCCTGCTGTGGCCAGACGGCGTCCCGATGGCCTGGAAGGCGACGGCGGGCTTTCCGGAGCCCAAGGTCTCGATCAGCGGCAAGACCCACGAACTGCTGGTCGACGTCGCCAATGTCACCGCGCCCAGGCCGCCGGTCGGCGCGCCGGCCCGGTTCCAGCGCGTGGGCCAGCTGGAGGCCTCGACCTTCCGCGACTGGAACGAGATCTCGGCCCGGATGGCGCCGCTGTTCACCGAGGCCTCGACCCTGGCCGCCGACTCGCCGCTGAAGGCCGAGGCCGCGAAGATCGCCGCCGCCAGCCAGGATCCCAAGGTCCGCGCCTTCGCCGCCCTGCTGGTCGAGGACAAGACCCGCTATCTGTTCCTGGGCATGGGCGAGGGCGGCTATCGCCCCACGCCGGCCGACGAGACCTGGTCGCGGCGGTTCGGCGACTGCAAGGCCAAGACGGTGCTGCTGCTGGCCCTGCTGCGCGAGCTGGGCGTCCAGGCCGAGCCGGTCCTTGTGGCCACGGCGGGCGGCGACGGCCTCGATCTCCGCGTTCCCGCCGCCGCCCAGTTCAATCACGTCCTGGTGCGCGCCCACATCGACGGCGCCGACTACTGGCTGGACGGCACGCGCACCGGTGATCGGGGCGGGCTGGCGACCCTGCGTCCGCCCGGCTACCGCTGGGGCCTGCCGATCCAGGCGGGCGGGGCCGGCCTGGTCGAGATCGTGCAGCCGACGCTGACGCTTCCGGACAGCGAGGTCGTCCTGCGCATCGACGCCTCGGCGGGCCTGGATGCGCCGGCCCCCACGCGGATGACCACCACCGTGCGGGGCGAGGGCGCGCGCGCCATCGGCCGGATGACCGAGGCCGCCAGCCGCGCCGACATCGAGCGCGCGCTCAAGCAGAGCTTTTCCTCGAGCCTCAGCTGGATCGATTTCAAGACCGTCGACTGGTCGCGCGCCGACGACGGGACCATGACCGTGACCCTGGCGGGCGACGCGACCCTGGATTGGCGGCTCAACGACGATCTGGGGATGCGGGAGTTCCAGATCCCCGGCACGGGAGACGGTCAGGCCAAGGCCCTGCCGCGTCGCCAGCCGGGGCCCGACAGCGACGCGCCCTACGCCGTGGCCTATCCGACCTTTTCAAAGGGCGTGTTCGAAATCGTCCTGCCGAACGCCGGCAAGGGGTTCAGCATCAAGGGGCCGAACGCCGAGGCGGTGATCGGCGGCGCCCGGAGCGTCCAGGCCAGCACGTTGTCCGGCGGCATCGCGCGTTTCGAGCGTGAGACGGTCAGTCAAGCCCGCGAAATCCCGTTCGCGGCGGTGGAAGAGACCAACCGGCAGCTGCGCAACGCCGCGGCGGAAGCCAAGATCGTCCGGGCGCCGAAGGGTCTTTGAGGTCGGTCCACGGTGTCGCCCACCCGACTCAAAAGCCCCCGTTAGGCAAGCTTTCCCCTTGAAGACTCAGGCTTGCTTGGGCAAAGGTCGCACGCGCGCCGGGTCCTGCCTCCCCAGGATCGCTTTGACGCGTCGGGGATATCGATGATCAAGTCCGAACTCATCGCCAGGCTCGCGAACGAGAATCCGCACCTGACCCAGAAGGACGTCGAGCGCGTTGTCGGCGTCATTCTTGAGCGCATGATCGGTGCGCTCGAAGAAGGAGGCCGCGTGGAGCTCCGCGGTTTCGGCGCCCTGTCGGTGCGCTCGCGCCCGGCCCGCGCCGGTCGCAACCCTCGCACGGGAGAGACCGTCGACGTGCGCGCCAAGCACGTGCCGTTCTTCAAGAGCGGCAAGGAACTGCGCGGCCGCCTGAACGCCGACGAATAGGAACTTCCGGCGACGCTTGACCCATGAGGGCGAACGCGCTCAGCCTTCCGGCCCTAGTCGGAGGAGGTCCAGCATGAGCATCGTCAAGGAATTCCGCGAGTTCATCGCGCGCGGCAATGTCATCGACCTGGCCGTCGGCGTGATCATCGGCGCGGCCTTCAACGGCATCGTCAAGAGCCTGGTCGACCAGGTGATCATGCCGCCGATCGGCCTGGCGATGGGCGGGCTGGACTTCTCCAAGCTGCAGTGGGTGCTCAAGCCCGAGAACCCGGCGACCGAGGCGGTCGAGCTGGTGGCGATCCAGTACGGCGCCTTCATCAACACCGTGATCCAGTTCCTGATCGTGGCCGTGGTGGTGTTCCTGCTGGTCAAACTGGTCAACCAGGTCCGCCGCGCCGACGCCGAGGATCCCGCGCCCGAAGCCCCGCCGGCCCCGACGCCCGAGGAAAAGCTGCTGACCGAGATTCGCGACCTGTTGGCCAAGCCGGCGGCGCCCAAGGCCTGATTTCATAGGCCCTCCCCCTGTGGGGGAGGTGATCGCGCAGCGATCGGAGGGGGGAGTGATCGGCCGGTTCAGCTCAATCCCCCCACCGGCCTTCGGCCGCCTCCCCCACAGGGGGAGGGCTTAGGTCCCGCTGACCCCCAACGCCGCCAACACCTCGCGCGCCGCTCGCTCGCCCGTCTCCCACGCGCCGTGGGCGGTCGAGAAGGCGTGCGGCGAGCAGGCTTCGCCGGCGAAGAACAGCCGTCCGTCGACCGGCGCGGCCAGAACGGCCCGCTCGCCGGCCCGGCCAGGCAGGGCGTGGGAATAGGAGCCCCGCGCCCAGGGATCGGACGCCCAGGCGGTCTTGGCCAGCACCGACACTCGGCCGCGTAGACCCGAACCGTAGACCCCAACCAGCTCGTCGATCGCGAACGCCGCCGACGCGCCGGGGCCTTCGGCCTCCAGCGACCGCGCGTGAGCGCCGCCGAAGAACGCCTCGATCACCGGCCGGCCCAGCGGGCGCAGGTGATAGGCTCCGGTCGCCGTGCGCTCGGGCGCGCCGTAGACCATCGATTCCACCGCGAAGGCGTCCGGCTCGTCCAGCTTCAGGAACACCTTGTCGGCCAGGCCCAGCGGCAGGCCCTCGGCGGCGGCCAGCTTGGCGGGCAGCTCGGGCAGGATTCGCAGCGCTCCGGCGGCCAGGAGGGCCGTGGGGATGCAGACGATGGCCGCCCGGGCCTGGACCACCCCCTTGGCCGTCTCCAGGCTCAGGCGAGGCCCGTCGTGGCGTAGCAGCGAGACGGGACAGTCGCCGACGACCCGCACGCCGCGCGGCGCCAGGCCGGCGATCCCGACCCCATAGCCCTCCGCGACCCGCCAGTTGAGCTCGCTGTCGTCGTAGGCCCCATAGTCCTTGACCGAGACCTGGTCGAACTCGGCCCCGTTGTAGTAGGCGCTGAAGGCGTTCAGCAGGGGGTTCCAGCGTCCGCCGGGCTCCAGCAGGTCCGAGGCGGGCCGGTCCGCCGCCCCGGCGGCCGCCGCCTCGACCCGCTCGTCGAACGCCGCGAAGGCCTCGCCATAGGCCTGGCGCTCGGCGGCGCTGAAGTTGATCGTGGCTTCCGGCTGGGCCCAGGGCGGCGGGGTCTTGTCGATCGTCAGGCCCGAGGCGGCAATCTTTTCGACCAGCGGGTTGCGGTCGGCCGAATGCAGCCACTCGCAGCCCAGGTCCAGCGGCATGCCGTCCAGCAGGGCGGTATGGGCCCGACCGCCGATCCGGTCCTGGGCCTCCAGAACCAAGACGTTCAGCGGCGCGGCCGCCAGGGTGGAGGCGGCGGCCAGGCCAGCGGCCCCGGCCCCGATGATGGCGACGTCGACTTCCGTCATGGGGTGGGCGGCTCCGTCGGCGGCGCCTGCTCGGGCTCCAGCTCGATCGACTCGCCCGGCTTGAGGCCGCAGGCCAGCAGGCTGGACCACACCGTCTCGGCGCTCTCGGCGAAGCGGAAGAGCTCCAGGTCGGCGGCGTTGATCATGCCGTGCTCGACCAGGCTGTCGAAATTGACCACCGAGCGCCAATAGGCCTCGTCGAACAGCACGATGGGGATGCGCGGCGCCTTGTCGGTCTGGCGCAGGGTCAGGATCTCGAACAGCTCGTCGAAGGTGCCGAAGCCGCCGGGGAACACCACCAGGGCGTTGGCCCGCATCGCCAGGTGCATCTTGCGCATGGCGAAGTAGTGGAAGCGGAACGACAGGTCCGGCGTGGCGTAGGGGTTGGGCTGCTGTTCCTGCGGCAGGGTGATGTTGAAGCCGACCGAAGGCGCGCCGGCGTCCCAGGCCCCGCGGTTGGCCGCCTCCATCACCCCTGGCCCGCCGCCGGTGGCGATGACGTTGTCGCGCACGCCGTCCGTCGCGTGGATCGCTCCGCCGCGCTCCGACGCGAGGCGGCCGAACCGCCGGGCCTCGGCGTACCAGCGGGCCTGCGCGCCGGGACCGTCCTCACGGACCCGGGCGCTGCCGAACACCACGATGGTCGAGCGCACGCCCCAGGCCCGCAAGGCCTCGTCGGCCTTGGCGAACTCCAGCAGGAACCGCACGCCCCGCATCGACTCGCCCAGCAGGAAGTCCTGGTCCAACGCCGCCAGGCGATAGGAGGGCGAGGCGAGCTGGGCTTCGCTTTTCAGATCGGCCTGGCGGTCGTCGGTCACGCTTTACTTGGCCTTCGTGAGGGTGGGGCTGTCGAGGTCCAGCTGGTCGATCGGGATCTGCACGGCGGCCGGCAGGGCCGTCTTGACGCTTTCGCCCATCGTCTTGGCGTCGCCGACCACGATGACGCTGGTCTGGGTCGGGTCCAGCACGGCCTTGGAGAAGGCCTGGACGTCGGCGGCGCTGACCGCCTCGACCTTGCCGGTATAGGCCTGGATCTCGTTCAGCGGTACGCCGTAGATCGCCAGGTTGCCCAGGATGTCGGCCAGCCCGCCCGAGGTGCCCAGGTCGCGGCCGAAGTCGCCGACCAGCACCGACTTGCGGGCCGCCAGCTCGGCGGTCGAGGCCGGTTCGGCGGCCAGGCGCGTCAGCTCGTCCTTGATCAGGCCCACCACCTGGGCGGCGGATTCGTTCTTGGTCTGGACGGTGGCCGTGAAGCCGCCGATCGCCGCGCGCGGCGACAGGCCGGAGCCGGCGCCGTAGGACAGGCCGCGCTTGATGCGGATCTCTTGATTCAGGCGCGAGGAATAGCCGCCGCCCAGCACGCCGTTGGCCACGAGGCCGGCATAGTAGCGCGGGTCGGCGCGCAGAATCGCCGGCTTGGCCACCACCACCGCGGCCTGGCCGGTGCCGGGCAGGTCGACCAGCACGTTCTTGGCCGTGTAGCCGGTCGGGCCCTTGACTGGGGCCGGGGGCGGACCGGCGGGCTTGGCCCAACCGCCGAACGCCTTCTCCGCCAGGGCGAAGCCCTGTTCGGGGGTCAGGTCGCCGGTCAGCACCAGGATGGCGTTGTCGGGACGCCAGTTGGCGGCGTGGGTCTTGACCAGGGCGTCGCGCTGGATCTTCGGCAGCGAGCCGGGCGTGCCGCCCGCGACGTGGCCGTAGCCCGAGCCGGCATAGATCACGGTCGGCACGACGAAGCCCGCGACGGCGCCGGGGCGCTGGTAGCTGACCGACAGGCCGTCCAGGGTCTCGGCCTTCACCCGCTCCAGCTCGTCGGCCTTGAAGGTCGGGTTCTGGGCGACATCGGCCATGATCGCCAGGGCCTGCGGGGCCTTGTCGGCGATGACGCTGAGGGTCAGGGACGAGGCCTCCCAGCCCGAAGCGGCCTCCAGATCGGCGCCCAGGGCCTCGGTCGCGGCGGCCACCTGGGTGGCGGTGCGGGTCTTGGTGCCCTCGGTCATCAGTTCGGAGGTCAGGCTGGACACGCCGGCCAGGCCGACGGGATCGGATCCCGCCCCGCCGCGCACGGTCAGGTCGGCGGTGATCAGCGGCAGGTCGCTGCTCTTGGCGACGATCACCCGCAGGCCGTTGGCCAGGGTCTTCTCGACCGGCGCGGGCAGGATCGGCGAGACCGGCTTGCCGGGCGCGGGCGGGGCCGTGCGCTCGGCTTCCGGGGCCAGGGTGGTGACCGGACCGCTGTAGGTCACCGACGGGGTCGGCTTGGGGGCCTCGAACGGGTCCTTGGCGCCGGCCGGCTTGGACGATTCCGGCAGGTAGCGGACGGTCACCTTGCGGTCGTCGGCCAGATACTTGGCGGCCACGCGCTGGACGTCGGCGGCGGTCACCGCCTGCAGGGCGGCCAGGTCGGTGTTGGCGCGCTCGGCGTCGCCCTCGGTGCGCAGGGCGTAGCCGATCGCGAAGGCCCGGCCGTCGATGGTCTCGCGGCCGCGCACGGCGTCGGCCAGCAGGCCGGTCTTGGCCTCGGCCAGTTCGGCCGCGGTGGGCGGGGTCGTGCGCAGCTTGGCGACCTGGGCGCTCAGCGAGGCCTCGCCCTGCTCCACGGTCTTGCCGCCGGCCATGATCGCCCCGACGTAGAACATGCCCGGCTGGGCGTTGGTGCTGGTCGAGGAGAAGATCGTCTGGGCGATCTTCTGGTCATAGACCAGGCTGTTGTACAGGCGCGACGACTTGCCGGCCGAGAGGATGGCGTCCAGCACGGCCAGGGCCGGGGCGTCCGGATCGGCGGCGGTCGGGGCCTGCCAGGTCATGGCCACGCCCGGCAGCGGCACGTTGGGGCCATAGGTGGTGATCGTCTTCGACCCGGTGCGCGGCGGCTCGACCACGGTGACCTGCTTGATCGGCGTGGCGGGGGTCTTCAGCGGCGCGAAATACTGGTCGATCCAGGCGTCGAGCTGGGCCTCGTCGAAATTGCCGACCACGATCAGGGCGGCGTTGTCGGGGCGGTAATAGGCGGCGTGGAAGGCGCGCACGTCGTCGACGGTGGCGGCGTCCAGCTCCTCGATCGAGCCGATGCCCGGGCGCTTGTAGGGGTGGTCGGCGAACGAGGCCTGGGTGATGTAGAGGTTGAAGAACCGGCCGTAGGGATTGGCCAGGACGCGCTGGCGCAGCTCTTCCTTGACCACATCGCGCTCGGACTTGAACACCGCGTCGTCGATGACCAGCGAGTTCAGGCGCTCGCTCTCGGCCCACAGCAGGCGTTGCAGGTGATTGGCGGGGACGACCTCGTAGTAGTTGGTGAAGTCGTCATAGGTGGAGGCGTTGTTGAAGCCGCCCACGTCCTCGGTCAGGCGGTCGAAGGTCTCGCTGGGCATGTTGCGCGTGGCCTTGAACATCAGGTGTTCGAACAGGTGCGCGAAGCCCGAGCGGCCCTCCGGATCGTCCTTGCTGCCGACGCCGTACCAGACCTGCACCGTCACGTTCGGCGTGGTCGCGTCGCGCGAGGTGTAGACCTTCATGCCGTTGGCCAGGGTCCGCTCCTTGTAGACGATCGGCGGCACCGCCAGGCCGGCCGCCGCCGCGGGAGCCGGTTTGGTCTGGGCTTGCGCCAAGGGAGAGAGAGCGGTGGTCGAAAGGGCCAGCGCGACGAGGGCGGCCTTGGCGGCGGGACGGATCATGAGGACGGAGCTCCGAAAGCTTGAGGGCGCGACCCTAGCATCCGGGCCGGAGGCGCCAAGCTTACCGTCTTGTCATGAAAGGCGAGGATTGCCCGGGAAGCTCAACCGTGCATCCTCTGGTGGAAAGACAGTCAGAGGGGGAAGCATCATGAAGTCTCTGTCCATCGCCAGCGCCCTGGCGGCGCTGGTCGTCGTCTCCACCCCGGTCCAGGCCCGTCAGTCGGGGGTCGAGGAAGTCGTGGTCACTGGCGCGCGGATCACCGAGTACGACCCGGTCAAGACGCCCTTCGTGACGCTCGCCAAGCGCGCCGACAACCTGATCACCGAGGTGCGGGTGGTGTGCGACACCCGCGATCTCTCCCAGCGCCGGCAGGAGCTGAAGGCCACCCTGCGCAACATGATCAAGGCCGCGCCCGGCGCCGGCGTCGAGCTGGGCCTGGAGGGCGAGGAGGTGATCGGCCGCTTCGACGAGACCATGCTTGACGCGGTGATCCGCGCGGACTCCAAGCCCGACACCAGCGTCGCGGTGCTGGTGGTCAAGACCCACGTGGCCCCGACCGACACGTTCGACGCCGCCACCGGCCGCATCACGGCCTTCGCCGAGAAGACCGCCAAGGCCGGCCGCACCGAAATCCTGCCGACCGAGGACTGGAACCTCACCCTGATCGGCCCGCAGCGCTATCGCGGCGAGGTCCTGGCCCTGGTGGCCGACGACGCGCGCAAGGTGGCGGGAACGTTCGGTCCCGACTACGCGGTTACCGCCGAGGGGCTGCAGCTGCCATTGTCCTGGTACCAGTCCGGGCCGCTCGAGCTGGCGCTTTACGTGCCCTACAAGCTGACGGTCACGCCTCGCCCGAAGTGAGGGAGGGCGAAATGAGCCGGCCGGCATAGCCGAAGATCACGCCCAGCCAGGGATGGGCGACCAGCACGCGGAAGCGGTAGCTTCCGTCGTGCTCAAAGGTCCGCGCCCGGATGCGCGGCGCCCAGGCGCGCGGCAGGGGAACGGGGCCTAATCGCCAACCCTCGAAGGTCCAGGACAGGCCGTTCGGATAGGGCGCGACCGAGAAGCGGAAGGTCAGGGCGCCGGCGGTTTCCTCGAACGTCCACGGATCGTCGCGGGCCGGCCCGATGGTCGAGTCGAAGGTGCAGGCCCCAAACCGGCGGATCCAGCGTTCGCCGCCGTTCGCCGGCGCGATCGTCACCGTCGTCTCGTGCGGGCCGGTCGGCGGCAGACCCTGCAGGCGACGAACGAGGGCGGGCAGGCCGGACGCGCCGCGCGCCCGCGCCCGGCCGGTCAGGGTGACGGGCTCGAGGCCGGCGTGAGCGCGGCGAACGCCCTCGGGCAAGGCTTCCCAGGCGTCGCCCAGCAGGCGGGGGAACAGGCCGGGGGTGTCCAGACGCTGGCTCTCCAACCGGGTGCGGATCGGCAGGTCGCGCAGCTCGTGCAGGATGGCGTCCAGCTCGACCAGGCCGACGCAGGGCGCGGCGCGGGGCTCGCCCAGCCTGGCGTCGAGCAGGGCGCGCAGAGCCGCCGCCGCCGGGGCGGCCGGTGTGCTGGGACCGGCGCCCGCCTCGGCGCACAGGCTCCAGCGGGCAAGGCGCCGCGCGCCGTCGGCGTCGAGGCCCTCGGCGCTGACCACCATGCCGCCGCGATCCGAGCCCAGCGGCGCGACCAGGCCCGCCGCCTCGCCCAGCAGCACGGCCAACGGCTCCAAGGTGCGGATCAGCCGCGCGCGCCGCAGCAGGCTCAGCGCCCATAGCCCCAAATGCAGAATCGGCAGCTCCAGCCCAGCCCGGAAGATCGCGTCCCGGCGGACGTGGAAGCGGGCGGGCAGCAGGTCGAGGTCGGGCACCTCGGCCAGCCCGGTCCAGCGGCGGCCTAGACCCGGGAAGGGCGTGCGGCGCGGGTCGCTCCAGCCGGGGCGGGTCGCCCAATGGCCCTTGGCGAACACCCGCACCGGCCCGCCGGCCCAGCCCAAGATGGCGCGGATCACCGACAGGCCCCGGGGCGCCCGGGCGCCGGGCGAGATCGCGGCTTCCACCCGCTCGATCCGGGTCCAGCCGGCGGTCATCCTATCGAGGGCGGCATGGCTGAGGGCCGGGGTCGAGCTGGCGCCGGTGATCGCCCAGCGCTTGGCCGCGCGGGCTCCGCCGTCCAGCGCCGCCTCGAAGCCGGCCACGAAGTCGCGGGCGTCGGCCAGGTCGAGATAGTGGGCGCGGGCCGCCAGCACGGCGCGGGGGAAGGCGTGGTCCTGGCCCTGGAACGGTCCGGCCGCGTCGACCACCGCCCAAGCGCCCAGCGCGGCCAGGCCCGTGGGGTCGAGGCGGTCCAGCCGGGCGACCTCGATTTTCGCGGCGGGTCTGGTCCTGGCCAGGTCGGCCGCCAGGGCCTCCAGCGGTGCCAGCCTGCGGGCCGCCAGCACCAGGACGACGTCGGGCCAGCGGGCGATCATCGCCGCCAGCCTTTGGCCGAACACGCCGCTGGCCCCCACCAGGACGATGCGTTTGAGGCTGTCGCTCATATGGTCGGCGGCTCCAGCACGAAGCGGGCCTTCTGCTCGGGCGTGGGCAACATGCAGGTCGAGCGCTTGCCCATCAGCCGGTAGCGGTTGGCGGCCAGCCAATCGTAGCCGCCGTCCAGCCAGGCGCGCGGCAGGATGTCGATCACCGCCAGCCAGGACCACGGCGGGCCCAGCCGCCGCAGCAGGGCCAGGACCGCCGCGCTCTTCTCCAGGGCCTGGCCGCCGTCGAGGAACAGGAAGCTGGTCGGCTGGTCCGGATCGATCCCGTGCTCCAGGGCCAGTCGCCGGCCATAGGCCGACTGGATCGGGGTGAAGCGGATCAGGCCCTCGCGGTCGATGGCCAGCACCGCCCGGACCGAGCCCGAACACAGGTTGCAGACCCCGTCGAACAGCCAGAGTCCGTCAAGTTTGGGCGGCTCGGGCGTCGGGCTCATCGCGCCGCCGCCACGCTTTCTCGGCGCAGCGCGCGCAGGGCCGCTGGAACGTCGCGGCGCATGGCCATGGTCGTCATGCCGTTGGGCAGGCCGAAGGGGGCGGTGGCGCGGTTCTCGTAGGTGACCCGGGTGGCTCTGCCGCCGTCCAGCGGCTCCAGAAGCCACTGACCCTCGCAATCCTTGATGTCGCCCGCCTCGCAGCGGAAGGCGATGCGCCGATAGGGCTCCAGCGTCAGGCGCGAGGTCGAGTGCAGGGCCGGCAGCAGGAAGCTCCATTTGACGACGTGCTCGCGCACCTCCACGCGGCCGGAGGCGTCGCGCGACAGCACGGTGCAGCTCTTGACGCTGGGGGTCATCCGCGCCGCCCGCTCGCAGTCGAGGATGGTGCTCCAGACCACGTGCGGCGAGGCGGCGATGTCGATCATCGCCCGCACCTGGCCGCCGCGGCCGCTGGAATCGGTGTGGGCCTCCAACGCGACGTCGCCGCTTTCGATGCGGTGCAGCCAGTCGGGGTTCGGCTCCTGCGCCCCGGCCGCCCATGGGGCCGCCAGCATCACGAAAGCAACGACAAGGGCTCGGCCACGCATGAATCTAGCGTAGCCGAGTTTCAGCCCCTGGCGCATCAGGCCTTGGCGCGATTTTTCACCAGATCGTCCACCACCGACGGATCGGCCAGGGTCGAGGTGTCGCCCAGGCTGCCCAACTCGTTCTCGGCGATCTTGCGCAGGATGCGGCGCATGATCTTGCCCGAGCGGGTCTTGGGCAGGCCAGGGGCCCACTGCAGCACGTCCGGCGCGGCGAACGGGCCGATCTCCGCCCGCACCCAGAGGATCAGGTCCTTGCGCAACTGGTCGGTGGCCTCGACCCCCGACTTCAGCGTGACGTAGGCGTAGACGCCCTGGCCCTTGATGTCGTGCGGATAGCCAACCACGGCGGCCTCGGCGACGGTCTCATGGGCGACCAGGGCGCTCTCGATCTCGGCGGTGCCCAGGCGGTGGCCCGAGACGTTGATCACATCGTCGACCCGGCCAGTGATCCAGTAATAGCCGTCCTCGTCGCGCCGACAGCCGTCGCCGGTGAAGTACTTGCCCGGATAGGCGCTGAAATAGGTCTCGAAGAATCGGCCGTGGTCGCCGTAGACCGTCCGCATCTGGCCGGGCCAGCTGTCGGTGATGACCAGATTGCCCTCGGTCGCGCCCTCCAGGACCTTGCCCTCGGCGTCGACCAGCTGGAGCTTGACGCCGGGCAGGGGCTTGGTGGCCGAGCCGGGCTTCAGGGCCGTGGCGCCGGGCAGGGGCGAAACGAGAATGCCGCCGGTCTCGGTCTGCCACCAGGTGTCGACGATCGGCAGGCGGTCCTTGCCGACCACGCGGTGGTACCAGAGCCAGGCCTCGGGATTGATCGGCTCGCCCACGCTGCCCAGCAGGCGCAGCGACGACAGGTCGTTCTTGGTCACGTGCTCGTCGCCCTCGCGCATCAGGGCGCGCAGGGCGGTGGGGGCGGTGTAGAAGATCTCGACCTTGTGCTTGTCGACCACCTCCCAGAATCGGGCCGGGGTCGGATAGTTAGGCACGCCCTCGAAGATCAGGCTGGTCCCGCCGTTGGCCAACGGGCCGTAGACGACATAGCTGTGGCCGGTCACCCAGCCGACGTCGGCCGTGCACCAGAAGACCTCGCCGGGCCGGTAGTCGAACACCGCCTCGTGGGTCCAACTGGCCCAGGTCAGATAGCCGCCGGTGGTGTGCAGCACGCCCTTGGGCTTTCCGGTGGAGCCGGAGGTGTAGAGGATGAACAGCGGGTCCTCGGCGTTCATCGGCTCGGGCTCGCAGGTGGCGGGCACGCTGTCCTTGACGTCGTCCCAGACGATGTCGCGGCCATGGACCAGCGGCACGTCCGCGCCGGTCCAGCGCACCATCAGCACCTTGCCGACCCAGGGGCAGTGATCCAGGGCCTTGTCGATATTGGCCTTCAGCGGCACCCGCTTGCCGCCGCGACGGCCTTCGTCGGCGGTGATCACGAACTGCGAGGCGCAGTCCTGGATGCGGCCGGCGATGGAGTCGGGCGAGAAGCCGCCGAACACCACCGAGTGCACCGCGCCGATCCGGGCGCAGGCCAGCATGGCCACCGCCGCGATCGGGATCATCGGCAGGTAGATCGTCACCCGGTCGCCCTTGCGGACCCCCTGGTCCTTGAGGACGTTGGCCATCCGGCAGACCTGCTCGTGCAGTTCGCCATAGGTGACCGTGTGCGAATGGCCCGGCTCGTCGCCCTCGAAGATCAGGGCGACCTCGTCCTTGCGATGCGGCAGGTGGCGGTCGATGCAGTTGACCGAGGCGTTCAGCACCCCGTCGGCGTACCAGTGAATGCGGAAGTCGTCCTTGGCGTACGAGACGTCCTTGATCCGGGTCGGGGCCTTGATCCAGTCCAGCCGGCCGGCCAGGTCGCGCCAATAGCCTTCGGGATCGGACTCGATCCGGGCCAGCGCGACCTCATAGCCGGCGGCGTCGATATGGGCCTTGCCCGCCCAATCGTCGGGAACCGGAAAAACCTGTCCGTCGCTCACGCCGTCAACTCCCTTGGTCTTGTTGCGGCGGAGTTATGCGCGCGGCGCGCCCCGACGCAAGAAGACCATTCAGGATTCTGCCGCCGCCGCGCGAACCTTCCCGCTGGACGGGCTCAGCCCGGCTGCTTGGTGGTGCGCAGATAGGGCTTGTGGGTGGTCCAGCCGGCCGGGAACAGGCCCTTGGCGTCCTCGTCGCTGACCGAGGGGACGATGATCACGTCCTGGCCCTGCTTCCAGTCGGCCGGGGTGGCCACCTTGTGGGCGGCGGTCAGCTGCATGGAATCGATGACCCGCAGGATCTCGTCGAAGTTCCGGCCGGTGGTCATTGGATAGACCAGGATCAGCTTGATCGTCTTGTCGGGCGCGATGATGAAGACGTTGCGCACCGTGGCGTTGGCGGCCGCCGTGCGGCCGTCCGAACCGCCCGCCGTGTCGGCCGGCAGCATGCCGTAGAGCTTGGCGACCTTCAGGTCGGTGTCCGCGATCATCGGGAAGTTCGGGGCGGTCCCTTGAGTCTCGGCGATGTCGGCGGCCCACCGGGCGTGGTTGTCCACCGGGTCGACCGACAGACCGATCACCTTGACGCCGCGCTTGTCGAACTCGGGCTTCAGGCGCGCCACGGCGCCCAGCTCGGTGGTGCAGACCGGGGTGAAGTCCTTGGGGTGCGAGAACAGCACCACCCACTTGCCGTCGGCCCAGTCGTGGAAATGGATCGGGCCCTCGGTGGTGTCCTGGGTGAAGTCCGGCGCAATGTCGCCGAGTTTGAGCGTCATGGACGTCTCTCCTGATCCGCCAAAGAGGGTCGGCCCAAAGGGGGGTGTGTCGGGCCATTGGATGGGCGTAAAGCCGTCCCCAATTTGTAGGCGCGCGCCTTCCCCGGCGCCGCCCAGGATTTCTCGCGGAGTTTCCAGCCATGCTGCTCGCCCTTTCGACCTGGCCCGAGATCGAGGCCTATCTGGCGACGTCGAAGACGGTGGTGGTGCCGATCGGCTCCAACGAGCAGCACGGGCCGACGGGCCTGCTGGGCACCGACTGGCTGTGCCCGGAAATCATCTCGCACGAGGCTTCGAAGCTGTCGGAAACCGTGCTGGTCGCCCCGACCTTCAATGTCGGGATGGCCCAGCACCATCTGGCGTTCCCGGGCACGATCTTCCTGCGGCCCTCGACCTTCATCGCCGCGATCGGCGACTGGGTGCGCTCGCTGGGCGCCCACGGCTTCGAGAAGATCTATTTCCTCAATGGCCACGGCGGCAACGTCGCCTCGATCGAGGCGGCCTTCTCCGAGATCTACGCCGAGTACAGCTTCCGCAAGGAACGCGCGCCCTTCGCCCTGAAGCTGAAGAACTGGTGGGACCTGAAGGGCGTGCTCAGCCTGGCCAACCAGCAGTTCCCGACCGGCCACGGCAGCCATGCGACGCCGTCCGAGATCGCCGTGACCCAGTGGGGTTATCCGGACAGCATCAAGTCCGTGGACTATTCGCCCAAGATCGCCCCGACCGGCCCGATCCGCGAGGCCCTGGACTTCCGCGCCCGCTACGCCGACGGCCGCATGGGCTCCGACCCGGCCCAGGCCACGCCTGAAAAGGGCGGGGCGCTGGTGGCCCAGGCCGCCAAGTCGCTGATCGAGGACCTGGCGGACTTCTCGACGGAGAAGCGGGTCTAGTCACGGACGGGGACAGGCCCATGGGCCTGTCCCCAATCGGAGTCTAGCGCGGGATTTCGGCGATCTTGGTCAAGGCCACCTGACGATAAACGGCGGTGATCTCGAAATAGCGGCCGAACGCGGCGTGGAACTGGTCGACGGCCTGTTTCACGCCCGGGCCGCCGATCTCGCTGATGTCGTGCCAGTAGTCGTCCAGCACCATCATGCCGCCCACGCTGAGCAGGCTGGCGCAGAAACACAGGTCGATCAGCACGGCCAGGGCGGTGTGGCTGCCGTCGACATAGATCAGGTCGAATTGCTCGCCGGCCGCCAGCATCTTCGGCAGCTCATAGGTCGAGAAGCCCTTGCGGGCCGTCATCGACCGGAAGCCGGTCTTGGCCATGTTGCGGTGAAAGCGCGGCTCGACCGCGTGGTACTTCTCTTCCGGATTCAGGGCCTCGTCGAACCAGGGGTCGATCACCGTCACGTCCAGCCTGCCGGGGATCAGCCAGTCCATGAAGGCCAGGTTACGGCCCTCATAGGCCCCGATCTCCAGATAGCGGATCGGGCCGTCGGCGTTCTTAGCGGCGAAGTCGCGCAGCAGCGGCGTCACGAACGGGATGTTGTTCGAAGCCCAGCCCGAGGTGAACTCGTAGCCGACCTTTTCGCTGTGGGCGTTGAAGGCCTCGACCACCGAATGGTCGCGCTTGGCCAGCATCGTGCGGGCCAGCTCGGGGGCGAAGCGCGGATTGACCTTGGCGAACGAGCGCAGCTTGGCGCCCAGGCCGCGCGCGTCCTCGGCGTCGGTCAGAGCGGCGTCGAAATTCGGATTGGACCCGTCGGCCATGGCGCGGTTTCCCGTTTCAGTCGGGAAAACCCTAGCGCCAAGGGGTTAAGGAACGGTCAGGTGAAGCTGGCGATCGGCTCTTTCAGAAGGGTGCTCCAACCGGTGTGCAGCGTCCCGGCCCCGCTGTAGTAGGTCCACAGCATTTCGGAGGGGTTCAAGGTCAGGCGCTCGACGGTCGATCCGTCGGCCTGGCCCTGCAGCTGGATGTCGGTGATCGCCGCGTCGCGCAGGGCGACGGTGAACATCAGGACGCCATTGCTCACCCGGTGCAGATAGGTGGGGCGCTCGCGGCCTTCGCCCAGAGGCTTGGCCCGCAGGCAGAACTCGTAGAGCTTCACCGACAGGGCGTCGACGGGCTTGACCACGGTGAAGGCGGCGGCCGGCGGCGCGGTCGCCGAGGCGGGCGCCTTCAGGTCCTGGCCGAAGGCGATCAGCGGCGCGCACAGCCCGGGATCGAAGCCGCCGATCACGGCGGCGGGCAGGCCGTCGATCCTGGGAACCGCCGGCGGATAGACAAGCTCAGGCTCGCCCGGCTGCAGCAGAATGATGTCCATGGCGCGCCCCAATCCTGTTTCCAGGTCTTCGTTGAGGCGGACCCTAACCTTGACCGTGGCGCTTGGCGACCGCCGTTATCTCAGGCGGTGACGACCGCGTCGCCCACCACCCGCACCGGCCACGGGGTCAGGGAGACGTTCTGGCAGGGGCCGGCGACCATCGCCCCGTCCTCGATGCGGAACAGGGCCGCGTGGCCGCCGCAGAGGATCAGGTCGTTCTCGCGGGTCAGGAACCGGCCGCTCGGTCCGGCCAGCGGCCAGCCGGCGTGCGGACAGCTGTCGACATAGCCGACCACGTCCTGGCCCCGCCGCACCACGAAGCCTGCGAACACCGCGTCCTCGGCCCGGAAGCGAAAGCCGCGCGCGCCGGGCGAGGCGATCTCGTCCAGCGGGCACAGCACGGTCCCGGAGGTGGGGCGGGCGGGGTTCATGGTGTTTTCGAGTCCGAGGCGGAGTCGATCCCCGCATCGATCCCCATTGGCCATTCGTGGATGTCGATTCGCGCGAACAGCCCGGCCCGCGCATAGGGATCCTCGGCCGAGAAGCGCCGCGCGGCGGCCAGGTCGGCGCATTCGACCGCCATCAGCGAGCCGCACATCGCCCCCGCCTCGTCCAGCAGATAGGCCCCGAACCGGTATTCGTCGGCCTTGGCGCGCACATAGGCCAGGTGGGCCGGCCGGGTGGCCGTGCGCAGCGCCGCCGTGTCCGGCCCGTCCAGGCAGTGCAGGGCGAACAGCGGCATGGCGGCTAGACCGAGCCGACCGCCAGCCGCCAGGTGTGGATCTCGACGCTCTCGAAGATGCCGGCCGCGGTGTAGGGGTCGTTGTCGGCCTGGGCCTGGGCGGCGGCCTTGTCGTCGGCCTCGACGATCAGGATCGAGCCGACCGGGTTGCCGTCGTCGTCCAGCAGGGCGCCGGCCAGCTTCAGGACCTTGGACTCGGCGAGATAGGCCAAGTGCTTGGGGCGGGTGGCCAGGCGGGTCTCGAGCGCGCCGGGCTTGTCCTTGCAGGTGATGGCGTAGAGCGGCATGGGGCGGGGTCCTTGGCTAGGTGGAAAAGCCCTGCGTCCTTCGAGGCCCGCTGAGCGGGCGCCTCAGGATGAGGAAATCAGAAGTCGCTCACTTACCTCATCCTGAGGTGCGAGCCGTCGGCGAGCCTCGAAGGACGCACGGCGTCTAAACCTCGGCCTTCAGCGGCCGCGAGAGCAGGCCGAGGATGGCGCTGTCGACATCGACCTCGCCGGCCAGGATGGCGGCGACGGCCTCGCAGATCGGGGTCTCGACATCCAGCGAGCGGGCCAGGGCGCGCACGGCGGGCGCCGACGCCACGCCCTCGGCCACCGAGACCTTGCCGGCCAGGGCCTGTTCCAGGGTCTGGCCGCCGCCCAACGCCAGGCCGACGCTCATGTTGCGCGACTGGGGGCTGGAGCAGGTCAGGACCAGGTCGCCCAGGCCGCACAGGCCGGCGACGGTTTCCGTCTTGCCGCCCAGGGCCACGGCAAGGCGGGTCAGTTCGGCGAAGCCGCGGGTGATCAGGGCGGCGTGGGCGCTGCGGCCCAGGCCCTTGCCCTCGGAGATGCCGCAGGCGATGGCCAGGACGTTCTTCACCGCCCCGCCGGCCTCGGCCCCGATCACGTCGGCGGCCCAGTAGGGGCGGAAGGTCGGGATGGCGATCGCCTGGCCGATCCGCTGGCCCAGTTCCTCGTCCTCGCAGGCCAGGGTGACGGCGGTGGGCAGGCCGCGCGCCACCTCGCCGGCGAAGCTGGGCCCCGACAGCACGGCGATCGGCTGGCCCGGCAGCACCTCGGCGGCGACGTCGCTCATCAGCTTCAGCGTGCCTTGCTCGACGCCCTTGGAGCACAGCACCACCGGAACGCCGGCCTGCAGGTGCGGCTTCAGGGCGGCCAGGGCCGAGCGCAGATGCTGGGCCGGCGGCACGGCCAGGATCAGGTCGCAGGCGGTCAGGGCGGCCATGTCGGCCGAGGCGGTGACGGCGTCTTCCAGCTTCACACCGGCCAGGAACAGGGTGTTCTCGCGGTCGGCGGCGATCGAGGCCACGACCTCGGGCTCGCGGGCCTGCAGCGTGACCTGGAGGCCGGCCCGGGCCGCGACCTGGGCCAGGGCGGTGCCCCAGGCCCCGGCGCCGATGACGCCGACGTGCTTGAAGGTCATGCCTTGGCTCCCTTGCGACCGAAACTGTTGCTCGGATTGGATAACGCGGCGGCCTCGTCCAACGGCCAACGCGGACGCGCCACGGCGTCCAGATCGTCGGAGATCCCGATCGCCAGCCGCTCGGCCCCGGCCAGGGCGATCATGGCGGCGTTGTCGGTGCAGTAAGCCAGGGGCGGGGCGTCGAAGCTGAAACCGTTGTCGGCGCAGTTCTTCCGCAGCGCCGCCTTCACCGCGCCATTGGCCGCCACCCCGCCGGCCACCACGAAGCGCAGGGCCTGGCCTGGATGGCTCGCCGCGTAGAGCTTCATGGCCCGGTCGGTGCGCTCGGACAGCTGGCGGGCGATGGCGAACTGGACGGCGGCGGCGAGGTCGGCGCGCTCCTGCTCGGACGTCACCTTCTCGGCCAGGCGCGCGGCGGCGGTCTTCAGCCCCGAGAAAGAGAAGTCGCAGTCCTTGCGGCCCAGCAGGGCGCGGGGCAGGTCGAACTTGGAGGGATCGCCGCTGGCCGCCAGCTTCTCCAGGGCCGGGCCGCCGGGATAGGGCAGGCCCAGGCTCTTGGCGATCTTGTCGAAGGCCTCGCCGGCCGCGTCGTCGATGGTGGTGCCTAGGCGGGTGCAGGCCCCGACGCCGGCCACTTCCAGAAGCTGGCAGTGACCGCCGGAGACCAGCAGCAGCAGGAACGGATAGTCGATCGAGGCCCCCAGCCGGGCCGAGACCGCGTGGCCTTCCAGGTGGTTGACCGCCACCAGCGGCAGGTCGCGGGCCAGGGCCACGGCCTTGCCGAACGCCAGGCCCACCATCACCCCGCCGACCAGGCCCGGCCCGGCCGTGGCGGCCACGCCGTCCAGGGCGTCGAAGCCGATCCCCGCCGCGCGCATGGCTTCGGCCGCGACCGCGTCGATGGCCTCGACATGGGCGCGGGCGGCGATCTCGGGCACCACTCCGCCGAACGGGGCGTGCTGCTCGAACTGGGTGCCGACGATCGACGACAGCACCGTAACGCGGCCGTCCTCGTCCCGGCGCACGACGGACGCGGCGGTCTCGTCGCAGCTGGTTTCCAGTCCAAGGATGGTGAGGCCCATTTTCCTTAAGGGGGTCATCTGGTTGCGGCCGCTTCCCCGCTCCTGTAGCAGGCAAGGCGTCTTTCGACCTTGCAGGTAACGTTCGAACCTTGTCCCGGCAACCCATCCGTATCGGCGCGCGCGGCTCCAAGCTGTCGCTGGCCCAGTCCGGCCTGATGCAGGCCCGCATCGCCGCCGCCCTCGGCTGGAGCGGCGGGGCGGATATCGACGCCTTCGCCCAGCTGATCCCGATCGTCACCAGCGGCGACCGCATCCAGGATCGCCGGCTGATGGAGATCGGCGGCAAGGGCCTCTTCACCAAGGAGATCGAGGAAGCCCTGCTGGACGGCCGCATCGACTGCGCCATCCATTCGCTGAAGGACATGCCGGCCCAACTGCCGCCGGGCCTGGTGCTGGCCGCCGTGCCCGAACGCGAGGATCCGCGCGACGCCTTCATCAGCCATGTGGCCGAGCGGCTGGAAGACCTGCCCAAGGGCGCGCGCTTGGGCACCGCATCGCTGCGTCGCCAGGCCCAGGCCCTGCACGTGCGCCCTGACCTCGAAGTCGTCATGCTGCGCGGTAATGTCGACACCCGCCTGGCCAAGCTGGAGCGCGGCGAGGCCGACGCCATCCTGCTGGCCCAGTCGGGCTTGAACCGCCTGGGCCTGGGCCACCTGACCAAGAGCTGGCTCGATCCCCTGGCCGCCCCGCCCGCGCCGGGCCAGGGCGCCCTGGTCATCGAGACCCGCGCCGAGGACGTCGACCTGCCGTGGCTGCAGGCCGTGCGCTGCCAGGCCACGACCCTAGCCGTGGCCGCCGAGCGCGGCGCGCTCTACGCCCTGGAGGGCTCGTGCCGCACGGCGGTCGGCGCCCATGCCCGGCTGGACGGCCTGACCTTGACCCTGATCGTCGAGGCCCTGACCCCGGACGGCGTCCAGCGCTTCCGCCGCGAAGGCTCGGTGGTTCTGTCGAGCCAGGACGCCGCCGACGAGGCTCGGGTCCTGGGCCTGGAGTTGGGCGCGGCCGTGCGCGCCGAGGGCGGTCCCGCCCTCATCCTGACCGAGTAGGGCCGATGGTGGCGGCCGCGCCGCGGATCTGGATCACGCGCGCTTCGCCGGGCGCCGAGCAGACCGCCGCGCGCCTGACGGCCATGGGCCTGCCGCCGCTGGTGGATCCGCTGCTGGAGGTGGTCCCCCTGTCGCCGTCGATCGATCTGAACGGCGTGGCGGCCCTGGCCTTCACCAGCGTCAATGGCGTGGAGGCCTTCGCCCGCCTCTGCGCCGACAGGAGTCGCCCCGCCTTCGCGGTGGGCGACCGCACCGCCCGGGCCGCGCGCGAGGCCGGCTTCGCCGAGGTGGTCTCGGCTGATGGCGACGTCGGCGCCCTCGCGGCGCTGATCGTGGGGCAGGGGCCGCGGATCGGCGGCGTGGTGCTGCACCCCAGCGCCCTGGAGCCCGCCGGCGACCTCGTCTCGCCCCTGGTCGCGGCCGGCCTGACCGCCCGGCGCGTGGCGGTGTACGAAACGGTCGAGCGTGATCCCGAACCCGCCACCCTGGACCAGCTGGGAACCATGGCCGCGGTTCTGCTCTATTCGCCGCGCGCGGCGGGCAAGCTGGCTCGGGTGCTGCAGGTCCGCCCCGCGCCCAGCCTTCGGGCCTTGTGCCTGTCGCCGTCCGTGGCGGGCGCGCTCGGGACGGCGGAGCAGGACGGCCGCCTGGCGTCCGTGGTCTGCGCGCCGCACCCGACCGAAACCGCGCTGCTGGATCTGCTCACGCTCTAGCTGGACGATTGCGCGGCGCGGCGGCGTGGGGCACGAATGGCGCATGACGCTCGCTCCCGACCCCGTTGAATCCGACGCCCCGCGCGACCCGGCGCTGTATGGGCGTCGCCGCCTGCTGGGTCCTGGCTTCTGGGCGCTGATCGCCTTCGGGATCCTCTGCGTGGCGGCCGGCGCGGCCCTGGCGCGATTCGGCCCGACCTGGTTCTCCGGCGCCAAGCCGCCGCCCGCCGTCCAGCAGCCCGTCGGAAGCGCGACCCCGTCTTCCCAAGCCGGACCCGGCCAGCCGCTTTACGGCGCGTCCAGCGTCGCCGCCGTCCCGCCGCCGGCGTCCGAGGACGTGGCGCAGCTGGAAGGCCGGGTCGCGGTCCTCGAAACCGGTCAGCAGCGAGCCCTGGACGCCGCCGGCGCGGCCCTGGCCGCCGCCACCCTGGCCGACGCCGCCCGCACCGCCCGGCCGTTCGCCGAGGAGCTGGCCGGCCTGGAGCGCGTCCTGCCCCTGTCGCCCGACCTGCGCGGCCTGGCCCGCCTGGCCCAGGACGGCGCGCCGACCCGCGCGGGCCTGGCCGACGAATTCGAGACGCTGGCCGGCCGCGTCGCCGTCGCCGCCCGCGACCCCGGCCGCAACGCCGACTTCCTGGCCCGGCTGCGGCACGCCCTGTCCAGCATCGTCTCGATCCGCCAGGTCGGCACGACCCAGGGCGGCACGCCCGACGCGGTCCTGGCGCGCGCCCAGAGGCTGCTGAACGAGGGCGATATCGAGGGCGCGCTGACCACCCTGGAGAGCCTGCCCCCTCCGGCTCAAACCGTGCTGGCGCCGTGGCGCGCCGCCGCCGAGCGCCGGATCGAGATCGACCGCCACATCGCCGCGATCCGCGCCGACGCCCTGGCCGGCCTGGTCCAGGTGACGCGCGCCCAGGGGGCCTATCCGCCCGCCGCTCCGGTGGCCCCATGATCCGCGCGGCGATCGTCTTCTTCCTCGTCGCCGCGATCGCCGTGGCGATGGTCGCCCTGACCGGCGAACCGGGCGCGGCGAGCCTCGACTGGATGGGCTGGCGGGTCGAGATGACGGCCGCCGCGGCCGCCCTGATGACCCTGTTCACGGCCCTGCTGGCCACGATCCTTTGGCGCGCCCTGCTGTGGGTGATCGAGGCGCCGAAGCGCGCCGCCCGGGCCCGCGCCGAGGCCAAGCGCAAGCAGGGCGTCGAGGCCCTGTCGCGCGGCTTCCTGGCCGTGGCCGCCGGCGACGGTTCGGAAGCCCGCCGCCTGGCCCAGAAGGCGTCGGAACTGGCCGAGGACGCGCCGGCCCTGGTCCGCGTCCTGGCCGCCCAGGCCGCCGAGGCTGCGGGCGACCACGTCGCCGCGCGCCAGGCCTACAACGCCATGCTGGGCTTCCCCGAGATGCGCCTGGCCGGCCTGCGCGGCCTGATGCAGACCGCTTTGGCCGAGGGCGACAAGGCGCTCGCCCTCAGGCACGCCGAGACCGCCTACGGCCTGGCCAAGACCGCCCGCTGGGCCTGGCGCGCGCTTCTCGAGGCGCGCCTGGAGGCGGGTGACTGGAAAGCGGCCCTGGCCCTGGTCCAGGGCGCGCTGGACCGCAAGATCGTCCCGCCGCTGGTCGCCGAACGGGCCCGGGCCGCCCTGCTGGCCGCCTCGGCCGCCGGTCTGGAGGAGTCCGACGACCCCAAGACCCTGGCCCAGGCCCTGGACTTCGCGACCCAGGCCGCCAGGCTCAAGCCCGAGTTCGCGCCCGGCGTGGTGATGGCCGCGCGCCTGCAGGCCGCCGACGGCAAGGCCGCCAAGGCCGGGACCCTGATCGAGGCCGCCTGGAAGCAGGCTCCGCACCCGGCCCTGTGGCTGGCCTATCGCGACCTGAAGACCAGCGAGACCCCCAAGCTGCGCGCGACCCGCCTGGCCGCCTTGGCCAATCTGAAGCCCGAAGCCCGCGAGAGCCGGCTGCTGAAGGTCGAGAGCGCCCTGATCGGCGGCGATCCGATCGCCGCCCGGGCCGCCGCCCGGCTGCTTCCCGAAGAACCGCTGACCGCGCGGGTCGCCGGCCTGATGGCCCGCGTCGCCTATGCCTGCGGCGAGGCCGACGAGGCCCGCGCCTGGGTCGCCCGGGGCGTGGCCGCGCCGCAGGAGCCCGACTGGTCGGACCTGGACCCTGAAGGCCGGGCCTTCGCCTACGCCCGGGACGACTGGGCGCGGCTGACCGTCAGCTACGCCGAGACCGGCGAACTGATCCATCCGCGCTTCGAGCGCCGCGAGCGCACGATGGGCGAACTGCCGCAGCTGCCCTCGGCCTATGCGGAATCGACGCCCTTCGTCCGCGCGGCCGAGACCGGCGGCGCCTTGATGCCCATTCCCGACGATCCCGGAATCGGGCCTGGAATCGGCGACGGGACCGGCGATGGCGGCCTCGACACGGCCCCGTCGTCCGACCCCGAAACCGGCGCTCCGGCGCCTCGTCGCAAAGCTGGTTCACGCCGACGCTTGGCAAGCGGCCCTCGCGCCGCTAAATAGGCCGCTCCTCGCGCCGGGTCGGTGATTTGGCGACAGGAACACCAGTGTCTTCCGGGCCCGTTTCGAGCGGCCCGGAGACGAAGCGCGCCGCTTTAGCTCAGCTGGTAGAGCACCTCATTCGTAATGAGGGGGTCACAGGTTCGAGTCCTGTAAGCGGCACCACTTCCCAGTCTTCGATTCCCGCTTTCGGCCCCGCCTCCCAGGCGCGCGGGCCTGCGACCAAGCGTCTCGCCGGGCGGTTTTCGCTGCGTTGCGACAAAATGTCCGACGACGGATCTTTAACTCGCAGAATCACGACTTCTACTGACGAGAAGCCAGGGTTGTCGCGACTGAATGCCGTAAATCAAAGGCTATCACCGCGCATCTGGTCGCCATGGTCGCCTCATCGATGCTTGTTGCGCCGCAAAAGTTGCATCGAATTCTGTATAGACAAGTCGGATAGTTAGAATTGATGTGCGTTTCTGACTTCTTTGACGAACATTTTCTTCAATGTCGGCTTCACTACACATGAATTGTACCGGCGTTATCTGAATTCCATTACAGTCTCGTTTACTCCTTCCGCGACATCTGCCGCCTCGTAAAGCCCGGAAGAAACTCGGGCAGGGGATACAGAATGTCGAAAAGAAATACCCGGAGCGCCGTCGCGCTCTGCGCATTGACCCTCGTGTTTGCGCCGTTGAGCGCCGCCCACGCCGACGCCGCCAAGGACGTCCAGGTCGCCGGCCGCGCGCTGACCTTCCTCGAGAACGGCCCGACCGGCAAAGCCGTGCTGGGCGTGGTCTTCGATCCGTCCAAGCCCGCCTCGGTCGCCGAGAAGAACGCCGTGATGGCCGCCATCGGCGGCGGCATGAGCGCCGGCGCCGTGACCCTGACCGCCAAGCCGGTCGAAGCCTCGGCCGTCTCGGGCGTCAGCGGCGTCGCCGCCCTCTACGTCACCACCGGCGTCAACGTCGGCGCGGCCGCCAAGGCCAAGAAGATCATCACCATCGGTTCGGACACCTCGTGCGCCACCAGCGGCGCTTGCGTGATGAGCGTCTCGGCCGACCCCAAGGTCGAGATCGTCGTCAACCGCGCGGCCGCCGCCGCCGTGGGCGCGGTCTTCAAGGCCGCCTTCCGCATGATGATCCGCGAAGTCTGATCCGAACCGAGCCCAGAGAACCAATCATGAAAAAGACTCTTCTGGCCGGCGTTTCGGCCACTTTCGCCCTGTCCATGGCCGCCCTGGCGTCCACTGGGACCGCCCACGCCCAATCGATCGACTACGGTTCGATGGAGCAGCTGTTCAACGAACCGGTCACCACCAGCGCCACCGGCTCGCCGCAGCGCTCGACCGAAGTTCCGGTCGCCATGGAGATCATCTCGGCCGACGACATCAAGCGCTCGGGCGCCGTCGACCTGCCGACCATCCTCAGCCGCGTCGCCGGCCTGGACGTGCTGAACTGGGGCGCCGGCGCCTCGGACGTCAGCGTCCGCGGCTATGACCAGGCGATGTCGCCGCGCCTGCTGGTGCTGGTCAACGGCCGCCAGGTCTATCTGGACCACTACGGCTACACCGCCTGGGCCACCCTGCCGGTGCAGCTGTCGGAAATCCGCCAGATCGAAGTCGTCAAGGGCCCCAACAGCGCCCTGTTCGGCTTCAACGCCGTGGGCGGCGTGATCAACATCATCACCCAGAACCCCAAGTTCGACAGCGCCGGCTCGGTCACCCTGACGGGCGGCACGAACGGCTACGGCGAACTGTCGGTGGTCAAGTCGGTGAAGCTGGGCGAGCGCTTCTTCGCCCGCCTGTCGGCCGGCGCGGCCCAGATGGACGAGTACAAGAACACCACCGGCGTGGCGTCCAACCTGCTGACCGACCCGGCCCGGGTCTCGGCCAACCTGGACACCATCACCCAGCTGACCGAGAAGACCGAACTGCGGGTCGAAGGCTCGTGGTCGAACGTCCAGGTCAGCGAGGCGGTCTCGAACTACAGCTACTCGCCCAGCAAATACGTCACGACCTCGGTCAAGGCGACCCTGGCTTCGGACACCAAGCTGGGCCTGCTGCAAGTCTCGGCCTACGAGACCAACCTGACGGCCAAGCAACTGATCGTCGGCCAGAAGGCCCGCTTCGAGAACAAGCTGGATGTCGTCAGCGTCCAGGACCTGTTCAAGATCGGCGCGAACCATACGTTCCGCATCGGCGGCGAGTATCGCAAGAACGAGGTCAACACGGCCCCGCTGGTCGGCGGCAAGCTGAGCTACGAAGTGGCTTCGGTCTCGGGCATGTGGAACTGGGCCGTCAGCGACAAGCTGGCCGTGACCGCCGCCGGCCGCTACGACGACTTGAGCCTGTCGCGTGAAGGCACGTTCCCGGCCGGCTACCCGGCCGTGACCAACGCCTACTGGGATCGCTCGATCAAGAAGGCCAGCTACAACTTCGGCGCCGTCTATCGTCCGACCCAGGCCGACACCTTCAAGGCCACCGCCGCGCGCGGCGTGCAGGTTCCGACCCTGGTCGACCTGGGCGCGGTGCAACTGCGGGTCGTCTCCGGTCCCTTCACCATCGGCGTGATCGGCAATCCGACCCTGGAGCCCTCGATCGTCACCAACTACGAAGTCGGTTACGAGCGCGCCCTGCCGGGCCTGGACGCCAAGGCCGGCGTCAGCGTCTTCAGCCAGAAGACCGAAGACGTGAAGGGCCAGCCGACCTCGGGCCAGATCGACGTCCTGCCGACCGCGCCGGGCGTCCTGCCGCTGCTCAGCTATCGCAACATCGGCGACAGCAAGATGTGGGGCGTGGAGCTGAGCGCTTCGGGCAAGATCTCGGGCGGCTACCACTGGAGCGGCGACTGGACCTTCACCGACGTCGACGACGAACCGACCGCCGGCTTCTCGCCGACAGTCCGCCTGGCCAACTTCTCGGCCACGACGCCGGAAACCCGCGCCAACGTCTCGTTCGGCTGGGCCAACGCCCAGTGGGCCGCCGACGGCTTCTTCCACTACACCGGCGACCACAAGGCCTACCTGTCGACCGGCGCGCTGGTCAGCGTGGAGGACTACGTCACCCTGGGCGGCCGCGTGGCCCGCACCTTCGATCACGGCCTGACCCTGGCGGTCAGCGGCCAGAACCTGACCGACGGCCACCAGCGCCAGACGTCGGGCCTGGAAGTCGAGCGTCGCGCCTTCGTGACCCTCAGCAAGGCCTGGTAAGCGTCTAGCGCTCACTGGAAACGAGAAGGGCCCCGTCGCGAGACGGGGCCCTTTTTCGTTGCCGTTGAGTCCGGCCAGCTCAATGTCCGCCGCATCGAACGAAGGCGCAATTTCCCCCAAGCGATCGATGCGGCCGCGGCTTAAAGGGGCAAGGGGGCGAAGATGGAAGCGATCCTTCATGACGCCGAACCCGCGCACACTACCCAGCTTGGCGACAAGATCGCTGATGGTCGGCTGTCTCATGGCGACCGGAGCGCTCGCCGGATGCGGCGCTGAAAACGATCGAAAGCAGGATCATTCACAGACCTACTCCGCCGAGGCAGCCAGGATGAACACGGTCACTTCGAGAGACGGCACCAAGATCGCCTACGACAAGCAGGGGAGCGGCCCCCCGGTCATCCTGGTGAACGGCGCGTTGGCGGGGCGGGAGGCCGGTTCGGACATCGCCAAGCGCCTGGCGGGACGCTTCACGGTCTACAGCTATGACCGCCGGGGGCGAGGCGACAGCGGCGACACCCCACCCTTCGCCGTCGAGCGCGAGATCGAGGATATCGCGGCGCTGATCGAGGCGGCCGGCGGAACCGTCTATCTGGCCGGCTTCTCTTCCGGCGCCGCGCTCGCGCTGGAAGCGGCCAGCGCGCTGGGTCCGAAGGTCGACAAGCTGGCCCTCTACGAAGCGCCCTATGACGAGTCGGCGGGCGCCGCGGACAAGTGGAGAACCTACAGGGCCGAGCAGGCCGGCCTGCTCGACGCGGGGCGTCGTGGCGAGGCGGTGCTGCATCACATGAAGTTCGTCGGGATCCCCGACGCCGCGGTCGCCGAGATGAAGACGACGCCGGCCTGGGCGGGCATGGAGGCGATGGCGCCGACGTTGCCCTATGACGTGGCCGCGATCGGCGACGATCGCTCGGTTCCCGTCGAGCGGGCCGCCAAGGTCCGCGCCAAGGTCCTGGTGATGGACGGCGGCGCGAGCCGTGAGGCGATGCCGTTCATGCGCGCCTCGGCCGACACGATCGCCCAGGCCGCTCCGAACGCAAGGCGCCGCACCCTCGAGGGGCAGGGCCACAACGCGCGCCCGGACGCCATCGCGCCGGTCCTCATCGCGTTCTTCTCGGAGCCCTAGTCCCACCCCTTGATCTTCTTCTTCTTGCCGATGGCGAACAGGCCGGGATAGGGGCCCTTTCCGGTGCGGTAGAGGCACCAGTCGTCGTCCTTCTTGCAGTCGCCGTCGAAGGCGGCCTTCTTGTCGGGGTCGATCGCCGCGTAGAGGGCGGGGCCGTTCTTGTTCTTGGCGCCCAGGGCTTCGGCGCAGGCCTCGCGCTCGACCTTGGTCAACTTGACGATGTCGGCCTCGGTGCAACCGCTCTTGCGGGCGGCTTCGCGCAGGGCCTCGCCGCCGCCTGTCAGGGTTCCTCGGGCGGTGAAGCCGGGCGGGGCGACGACCTCGCCGCGCTGCGACGGGGTCGGTCCCGGCACGGGCAGCGTCGGGACGCTGGGCGGCGGGGCGGCGACGGGGCGATGGAACGCCGGCGCCGTCGACGCCCTTTCCGGAGTCGCGGCGCGGTCGGGCGTCGCGGGAGCCAGCAGGCTGACCTCGACGCTGCGGGGCTCGACCAGGGTCGGCGGGGCGGGCACGCCGATCAGCAGGGCCCAGCCCAGCAGGGCGTGGAAGGCCAGAGACATGCCGCCGACCACCAGCCAGCGCCGTCGGGCCGATTTCACGGAGCGCGATCCTGGACCTGGCGCATGGCGACCTTCCCGGCGGACCGCTAGGGCGCCGTCATTGGCGGGATGGGTCAAAGATAGGCTCGATCTCACCGAACCAAGCTCTAGCGACGGGGTGCGGCGGGAGCATGGCCGCGACAAGTCGGGCCTGAAACGAATGAGGCCGAAAACGAGAAGGGCCCGGCGTCGCCGCCGGGCCCCTCCGTCTTTCAGCGGCGAACCACCCTTAGGCGGCGGCCTTCTCCTTGACGCCGAAGCGGCTGTAGAAGGTCTCGCCCTTGGCGGCCATGTCGCGCAGCAGTTGCGGCGGGGCGAAGCGCGCGCCGTACTTCTGGGCCAGGGCGTCGCAGGCCTCGACGAACTTGGCCACGCCCACGCCGTCGATCAGGCTGACCGGGCCGCCGGTCCAGGGCGCGAAGCCCCAGCCCAGGATGGCGCCGACGTCGGCTTCACGCGGGTCGGTGATCACGCCTTCCTCGAAGCAGCGGGCGGCTTCCACGGCCTGGCGGTAGAGGAGCCGGGTGCGGATCTCCTCGATGCCGGCCTTGTCGACCTCGGCGATCTTGACCGGCGCCAGGTCGGACAGACCCTTCCACAGCACCTTGGGGCCGTTCTCCGGATAGTCGTAGAAGCCCTTGCCGTTCTTGCGGCCGTAGCGGCCCTCGCCCTCGACCATCTTCTCGATGATCGTGGTGAAGGGGCGCTCCTCGTACTTGTCGCCGAGGTCCTTCTTGGTCTGCTGGGCGATCTTGTAGGAGAGGTCCAGCGCGACGTCGTCGTGCATCTCCAGCGGACCGCGCGGCATGCCGGTGGCCCGGCCGACATTGTCGATGATGGCCGGGGCGTAGCCGTCGGCCAGCAGCTCCATGCCTTCCTGCACGAAGGTGCCGAAGCAGCGGCTGGTGTAGAAGCCGCGGCTGTCGTTGACGACGATCGGGGTCTTCTTGATCTTCAGGACGTAGTCGATCGACTGGGCCAGGGCCTCCTGGGAGGTCTCCTCGCCCATGATGATCTCGACCAGGCCCATCTTGTCGACCGGCGAGAAGAAGTGGATGCCGATGAACGAGGCGGGACGGACCGAGGCCTTGGCCAGGCCGGTGATCGGCAGGGTCGAGGTATTGGAGCCGAAGATCGCAGTGTCGGCCAGCTGGGCTTCCGCCAGCTTGGTGACGCCGGCCTTCACGTCGCGGTTCTCGAACACGGCCTCGACGACCAGGTCGCTGCCCTTGACGTTGGCGTAGTCGGCGGTCGGGTGGATCAGGGCCAGGATGGCCTCGCCCTTTTCCGGGGTCAGCTTGCCGCGCGAGACGGCCTTCTTGACCAGGCCCTCGGCGTAGCCCTTGCCCTTGTCGGCGGCTTCTTGGCTCTGGTCGATCAGCACGGTCTCGATGCCGGCCATGGCTTGGACGTAGGCGATGCCCGCGCCCATCATGCCGGCGCCCAGGACGGCGACCTTCTTGACGTCGTAGTGCGGCACGCCGGCCGGACGGCCCGAGCCCTTGCCCAGCTCCTGGAGAGACAGGAACAGGGTGCGGATCATGCCCTTGGCCTGGGGCGACATCAGGGTCTTGAGGAAGTAGCGGGTCTCGATGCGGATGGCCGCGTCGAACGGCACCTGCAGGCCCTCATAGACCGCCTTCATGATGTTCAGCTGGGCGGGATAGTTGCCATAGGTCTGCTTGCGCAGCATGGCGTTACCCATGATGAACACCTGGCTGCCGCTGGCCGTGTAGGGGCCGCCGCCGGGGATTTTGAAGTCCTTCTTGTCCCACGGGGCGACCGGGTCGCCCTTGGTCTTGACCCAGGTCTTGGCGGCCTCGACCTCGGTTCCGGCCGGAACGACCTCGTGCACGACCTTGAAGCCCAGGGCCTCGGCCGGCTTCATAGACTTGCCTTCCAGCAGGAAGGGGGCCGCGGCCATCACGCCCATCAGGCGGGTCAGGCGCTGGGTGCCGCCGCCGCCCGGCAGCAGGCCGACCTTGGCCTCCGGCAGGGACAGCTGGATCTTCGGGTTGTCGCCCACGACGCGGTAGTGACAGGCCAGGGTCATTTCCAGACCACCGCCCATGGCCAAGCCGTTGATCGCCGCGGCGATCGGCTTGCCGCCGGTTTCGAGAGCCCGGAAGGCCTTGTTCAGCGCGAAGCCGGCGTCGAACGCCGCCTTCAGGTCGCCGCCGCCAATCCCGCCTTCGGCCCCGCCCAGTTCGCCCAGGTCGGCGCCGGCGCAGAAGCCGGTGGTCTTGCCCGAGGTCAGCACGGCGCCCTTGATGGCGTCGTCGGTCTTGATGCGCTCGACCAGCTCGCCGATCTCGCGGATCACCGAGGCGGTCAGGGTGTTCATCGTGCGGCCGGGCACGTCGAAGGTGACCAGGGCGATGCCGTCGGCGTCGACTTCGATCTTGAAGTTTTCCATGTCTCTAGTCCTTGGATCCTAGACGCGTTCGATGACGGTGGCGGTGCCCATGCCGGCGCCGACGCACAGGGTGATCAGGGCGGTTTCCTTGTCCGAGCGCTCAAGCTCGTCGACCATGGTGCCCAGGATCATCGCGCCGGTGGCGCCCAGCGGGTGGCCCATGGCGATGGCGCCGCCGTTCACGTTCATCTTGTCGTGCGGGATGTTCAGCGCCTGCATCATGCGCAGGACGACGGCGGCGAAGGCTTCGTTCAGCTCGTAGAGGTCGATGTCCTTGACCTCCATCTTCAGCTTCTTGAGCAGCTTCTCGGTGACCAGCGACGGGCCGGTCAGCATGATCGAGGGCTCCGAACCGATCGAGGCGGCGCCCTTGATGCGGGCGCGAGCCTTCAGGCCGAGCGCTTCGCCCATTTCCTTGGTGCCGATCAGCACGCCGGCGGCGCCGTCGACGATGCCCGAGCTGTTGCCGGCGTGGTGGACGTGACTTACCTTTTCAACTTGCGGATAGCGCTGGGTGACCACGGCGTCGAAGGCCATGTCGCCCATGCCCTGGAACGAGGGGTTCAGCGAGGCCAGGGTCTGCATGGTGGTCGAGCCGCGCACGGTCTCGTCGTGGTCGAGGATGGTCAGGCCCAACTGGTCCTTCACGCCGATCACCGACTTCTTGAAGCGGCCGTCGGCCCACGAGGCGGCGGCGCGGCGCTGGCTCTCGACGGCGTAGGCGTCGACGTCGTCGCGGCTGAAGCCGTACAGCGAGGCGATCAGGTCGGCCGACACGCCCTGCGGGGCGAAATAGGTCTTGAAGGCCGAGGACGGGTCGGTGGGCCAGGCGCCGCCGTCGCTGCCCATGGGCACGCGGCTCATGCTCTCGACGCCGCCGCCGATGGCGAGGTTGGCTTCGCCCGAGGCGACCTTGGCCGCGGCCATGTTCACGGCTTCCAGGCCCGAGGCGCAGAAGCGGTTGATCTGCACGCCGGCGACGCTTTCGGCGTAGTCGGCGGTCAGGACGGCGGTGCGGGCGATGTCGCTGCCCTGTTCACCCACCGGGGCGACGCAGCCCAGGACGACGTCGTCGACGTACGAGGTGTCGAGGTTGTTGCGGTCGCGCAGGCTTTCCAGGACCTGGGTGGCCAGGGACAGGGCCGTGATCTCGTGCAGAGATCCGTCCTTCTTGCCCTTGCCGCGCGGCGTGCGCACGGCGTCAAAGATGTAAGCGTCGGCCATTGTATGGCTCCTTCCTGCGTAGGCTTGGATGGTTCGTTAACCAAAAAGGCGTCTGATTCCGGTGATTTGGAGATCAGGACGATGACGGCAGCCGAGCGCTCGACGGACGCGGCCCCCCCGGTGGTGAGCGACTTCATCGCGCGCGGCTATCATGTGTTCGGCGGCGGCGTGGACCCGGCGGCGGCGAGCGCCCTGCTGGCCAAGATCCGCGCGCTGCGGACGTTCGATGCGGACCTCTTCCTGTCGGAAGCCGAGTTCGACGCCGACCCGCAATATATAGGGGTCAACCCCGCGCCCGGCAGGAACCTGCTGGAGCGTTTCGAGGACGACCTGGCCTTCGTCGAGAAGGACCCGGCGATCGTCTCGGCTCTGAGCGCCCTGCTGGGCGACGGCTACGAGATCCTGCTCAAGAAGCTGATCTGCGGCGTGCCGGCCAGCGTCGTGCCCGACTGGCTGAAGACCCGCATCGCCGGCAACCCGGTCAACAACCTGGGCGCCTATGTGAAGGCCCCGTTCCGGGACATCACCTATTTCTACGGCATCGACTTCCACCAGGACCTGATCGACTACAAGGACCGGGAAGCCGACTTCATCACCCTGTACATCTACCTGCACGACGTTGGGACGCACGACGCCCCGCTGTTCCTGCTGGAGGACAGCCACAAGCTGGGCGGGACGCTGTTCCCGCATGACCTCACCAAGAACGAGACCGGCTGGCTCTATCGCGACGGGCGCGGCCACGAGGTCCAGACCCGCCAGCACCTGCTGACCGGCAAGACCGGCTACGCGGCCATGTGGCACGCCTGCACCCTGCACGGCACCCAGCCCGACGCCGCCGACAACGAGCGGCTCAGCCTGCGCTACCTGATCGCCCGCAAACCGGGCGTCGCCGCGCCCGGCATGGACGCCGTCAACGCCACCCTGCTGGGCCCGCTCAGCCTGGATGCCACGCGCAAGGACCTGGACGCGCGCGGCGCGGCCCAGATCAAGGCCAACAGCGTCAACAAGGCGTAGGGCCAGGCTCATTATTTCCAAGTTCCGATTGGAGACTTGGCGATCGGCGCGCAGGCCAGGCCCCGGGCGCCGGCCTTGGCGCTGTAGGTGACGCGATAGCCGAACTCCGGCGCCGCCAGCTTGCAGGCGGTGAAGCCCGGCGTCGTCACCGACAGGGTCCAGTCGGCCACCTTCGAGCGCAGCAGGTTGTTGCACTGGTCGACGCCGACCTTCAGCGGCAGCTCGAAATCGCCCGGCGGCTTGGAGCCGGGCTTCTTGCCCACCAGCTTGCCGGTGAAGAACAGCGGACGCGGACCGGCCGCGCGCACGCAGACGACGGCCGAGCGGCTGTCGGAAGCGACCTGGGCGGGCGGCGGAGCGGCGGCGATCGGCATCAGCGGGTCTCCTTGCACGTAAGCTGGCCAAACAGGCTCTTGCGATAGACGAAGGTCAGGCGTTCGCCGGCCTTGAGCGGCTTGGTCGGACGGCAAAGCGTGTCGCTGCGATGCTCGCCGCCGGCGGCGGCGACCACGGCGGGGGACTGGCCCGGCCGAACCACCAGCTGCGGCTTGGCCAGGGTTACGCCGTCGACGTTGGCGCAGCCGGTCTGGCCGGCCTCCACCGCCGGGAACGGCGTCTCGGCCAGGGGCTCGCGATAGGTCAGGCTGTTGCCCTCGAGCTTGGCCGAGGTGGTCTTGAAGCGGCCGTCGCGCACCAGTCCGGACACGGCCACGTTGGTCGCGTTGGTCAGGCACAGGACGACGGCGGCTTCGACCAGCATGCTAGAGCGTCCTCGCGATCAGCAGCTTCATGATCTCGTTGGTGCCGCCATAGATGCGCTGCACGCGGCTGTCGCGATACATCCGGGCGATCGGATATTCGTTCATGAAGCCATAGCCGCCGAACAGCTGCAGGCAGCGGTCGACGATCTTGTTCTCCAGGTCGCTGATCCAGTACTTGGCCATCGAGGCGGTGGCGGCGTCCAGCTTGCCGGCCAGGTGCTGCTCGATGCAGTGGTTGACGAACACCTTGGCGACGGTCGCCTCGGTCTTGCATTCCGCCAGCACGAACTGGGTGTTCTGGAAGTCGATGATCGCCTTGCCGAACGCCTTGCGCTGCTTGACGTAGTCGATGGTCAGCTCCAGGGCCCGTTCGATGGTGGCCATGCCCTGGACGGCGATGTTCAGCCGCTCCTGGGGCAGTTGTCCCATCAGCTGGAAGAAGCCCTGGCCCTCGTCCGAGCCCAGCAGGTTCTCGGTCGGGACCTTCACGTCGTTGAAGAACAGCTCCGACGTGTCCTGGGCCTCGTGGCCCAGCTTGTCGAGGTTGCGGCCGCGCTCGAAACCTTCCGCGCCGTCGGTCTCGACCACGATCAGGCTGGTGCCGCGCGCGCCGGCGGTCGGGTCGGTCTTGACCACCACGATGATCAGGTTGGCGGTCTGGCCGTTGGTGATGAAGGTCTTGGACCCGTTCACGACGTACTGGTTGCCGACGACCTTGGCGGTGGACTTGATCCCCTGCAGGTCCGAGCCCGCGCCCGGCTCGGTCATGGCGATGGCGCCGACCAGCTCGCCGGTGCACAGGCGCGGCAGCCAGCGCTGCTTCTGCTCCTCGGTGCCGTAGTGGACGATGTACGGGGCGACGATGGCGTTGTGCAGGCTGATGCCGAAGCCGTCGACGCCCTTCAGGCCCAACTGCTCCATCAGCACGGCCTCGTGGCGATAGTCGCCGCCGGCCCCGCCGTATTCCTCCGGAACGGTCAGGCCCAGCAGGCCCGCCCGCCCGGCGGTGTTCCACATCTCGCGGTCGACGACGTGGTTCTTGCGCCACGTCGCCACCACGGATTCGGGGGCGTGCTCATCGAAGAACTTGCCGACCGCGTCCTCGAAGATCGCGATGTCCTCTTCGGCCATGAAGGCCGGCTTTTCGAGGTTGAGCACGCCCATGATCAGAAGGCCTCCGCGGGCAGGGCCATCAGGGTGGCCGAGCCGGTCTTCAGCTTGGCCAGATGCGCCCCGGCGTCAGGCAGGACGCGCTCGATGAAATACTTCGCCGTGACGATCTTGGTGGTGAAGAACGGGTCGGTCGAGCCGGCGGCGATCTTGGCGTTGGCCGCCTTGACCATCAGGCACCACATGTAGGCCAGGCCGGTGAGGCCAAAGAGGTGCATGTAGTCGGTCGAGGCCGCGCCGGCGTTGTCGGGGTTCTGCAGGCCGTTCTGCATCAGCCACATGGTGCCGTCCTGCAGCTGGGCCTTCACCCCGGCCAGGGCCTCGATGAACGGCTTCAGCTCGGCGTCGCCGTCGTTCTCGCCGATGAACTGGTCGACTTCCTGGAAGAAGGTCATCACGCCGCGGCCGCCCTTGGCCGCCAGCTTGCGGCCGACCAGGTCCAGCGCCTGGATGCCGTTGGTGCCTTCGTAGATCAGGGCGATGCGGACGTCGCGCAGGTATTGGCTTGCCGGGAAGTGCTCGGTGAAGCCGCTGCCGCCGTGCACCTGCATGGCGTCCGAGCAGATCTTGAAGCCCTTGTCGGTCAGGTAGCCTTTCAGCACCGGCGTCATCAGGCCCATATAGTCCTCGGCCTTGGCGCGCACGGCCTCGTCCGGGTGGTGATGGGCCAGGTCGCCGTGCAGGGCGGTCCAGAACAGGAAGGCGCGGCCGCCTTCGATCAGGGCCTTGCTCTCCAGCAGCATGCGACGCACGTCCGGGTGGACGATGATCGGGTCGGCGGGGCCTTCGGCGTTCTTCGGGCCGGTCAGCGAACGGCCTTGCAGGCGGTCCTTGGCGAAGGCGACGGCGGCCTGGTAGGCGGCCTCGGCCTGGGCGACGCCCTGCAGGCCGACGCCGAGGCGGGCCTCGTTCATCATCACGAACATCAGCTTCAGGCCGCTGTTCTCTTCACCGATCAGCCAGCCCTTGGCGTCCTCGTACTGCATCACGCAGGTGGCGTTGCCGTGGATGCCCATCTTCTCTTCGAGGCCGACGCACTTGACGCCCTCGTTGCGTTCGCCGACCGAGCCGTCGGCCTTGGGCAGGAACTTCGGCACGATGAACAGGCTGATGCCCTTCACGCCGGCCGGGGCGCCCTCGATGCGGGCCAGCACCAGGTGGACGATGTTGTCGGCCATGTCGTGCTCGCCGGCCGAGATCCAGATCTTCTGGCCGCTGATGCGATAGGCGCCGTCGGCTTCCGGAACGGCCTTGGTGCGCAGCAGGCCCAGGTCCGTGCCGCACTGCGGCTCGGTCAGGTTCATGGTGCCGGTCCATTCGCCGGACACCATCTTGGGCAGGTAGGTGTTCTTCTGGTCGTCGCTGCCGCCGGTGTGGATGGCCGAATAGGCGCCGTGGGCCAGGCCCGGATACATCGAGAAGGCCATGTTGGCCGAGCTCGACATCTCGCTGAAGGCCAGGTTGACGACGTGGGGCAGGCCCTGGCCGCCGTAGGTCGGATCCGAACCCAGGCCCGTCCAGCCGCCTTCGCACAGCTGCTTGTAGGCTTCCTTGAAGCCGTCCGGCGTCTTGACCGTGAAGTCCTTGCTCCAGACGCAGCCCTGCTTGTCGCCGACGGGGTTCAGCGGGGCCAGCACCTCGCCGGTGAACTGGGCGGCGGCCTCGAGGATCTGCTCGACGGTCTCGAACGGCGCGTCGGCGAAGCCCGGCAGGTCGCCGTGCTGATCGATGTTGAGCACGTCGCGCAGGATGAAGGCGTGTTCGCGAACGGGCGGCTGGTAGGTCATGAAGCGGTCCTGGTCAGTCGGATCGGGGAGGATCGTGGAAAAGGAAGGTGGTCCCGCGCGCGTCCTCGGTCTTGGAGGAACAACGCGGAATCGGGTCTACTTGCCCAATGCTGCGTCGCCGTGACCGTCGAGCCGGGCGCGGAGCACCTGGTCGTAGTCGGCGGCGCGCGGCAGCAGGTCGGGGCGGATCTCGGCCAGGCGCCGCTCGAGGCGGGAACAGGCTTCGCGCAGTTCGATCAGGGCGCCGTCGATGTCCTCGCGCTGCTGCTCCAGCGCGGTGGCGCGCTCGCGGAACTTCTTCAGCGACCGGGCCATCTGGGCCGCGCCGTCGTCGTTCTCGTCATAGAGGTCGAGCAGTTCGCGGATTTCCGACAGCGAAAGGCCCACGCGCTTGCCGCGCAGGATCAGCTGCAGGCGGACGCGGTCCTTGTGGGAATAGACGCGGTTGAGGCCCTCGCGGGCCGGGGTCAGCAGGCCCTTGTCCTCATAGAAGCGCAGCGCGCGAGGCGTGGCTTTGAACTCGTTGCACAGCTGACGGATTGTAAAGGTGCGCTCTGGACGTCGCAGGTCGGCCAACATTCGAACCCTCCCTGGGCAGGCCCGACTTCTGCGGCCGAGCCGGTTGGTTATCGTCGATCACCATATGCCCGCGACATTCTGCCGTCAACGTTTACGTAAACGTCAACTTGGCTGCGGCCGGATAGGTTTACTTTCCTAGGGTAGAGGCATATTTTCCAGGCTCACGGCCAGGATGCAGCCATGACGCCTCTGTCGCACACCGAAATCTGGACCGCGATCGACGCCCTGGCCAGGCGGTTCGACATGAGCCCCTCGGCGATGGCGAAGATGGCGGGTCTGGATCCCACCGCCTTCAACCGTTCAAAGCGCGGCGAGGGGGATTCCCGTCCGCGCTGGCCGTCGACCGAAAGCCTGGCCAAGGTGCTGGAGGCGACGGGCGTCGGCTTCTCGGAATTCGCGGCCCTGACCGAACGGGCGCCCAGGCCCAATCCGCGCGCCGTGCCGCTGATCGGCTTCGCCCAGGCCGGGGCCGAGGGCGCGTTCGACGAGACCGGCGCGCCGGTCGGGTCGAGCTGGGACGAGATCGATTTTCCGGGATTGGGCGAAGAGGGCGTCTACGCCCTGGAGATCACCGGCGACGACCTGGCGCCGATCTTCCGCGACGGCGACCGCCTTCTGGTCTCGCCGTCGGTCGAGCCGCGCAGGGGCGACCGGGTGGTGGTGCGGACCACAAGCGGCGAACTGCTGGTCAAGGAGCTGGCGCGGGTCACGGCCCGCAGCGTCGAACTGGCTTGCCTCAAGGGCGACGGCCAGGACCGGACGCTGGATCTGGCCGAGGTGGTGTGGATCGCCCGTATCCTTTGGGCGAGCCAATAATCCCTAGAATCAAGAAGGGGGATCAGGTGCGCGGGCAGTCGGCGTGCTTGCTCTGCAGCCAGGCGGTCAGGTCGCCTTCCCACGGGGCGTCGCACGAGATGTCGACACGGTAGGACGCCCAGTTGTCGTTGTGGGCGGCCTCGACGTGCGCGGCGGGGAACTGGGCGGCCAGTTCGCCGAGCAACGAGTCGAATTCCGAGCGGTCCGAAGGGCGGAGAGTGAAGCAAGCCATGAGACTAACCTTGGTTCTGATGAAACCAGACTAGACTCCAAATTGCGGACATACCCTTAACCGGCAATTTAGCTGCCGTTCATCTTTCAGGTCATGGTGTCGCAGGCGGCGCCCATCGTCCTCTGGTCTGGCGGGCCTGCTTCACGAGCTGCTCGCCGCCAGGGGTTCACGGTTCCTGGGACGCGGAGGCCGGCGTGAAGCTTCAGGTGCTCCGCCGGCGGTTTCGAAACCTCTGCGGGCGGAGCAACAAGAACTGACATTTCATGCGTGGCCCCGCTTGCCGGCCGATGCTGTATATTTGCGCTGCGCGCGGGGAGCCCGACATGTCGAGTGACTGCATTTCTCACATCGAAATGGGCGAATGCGTCAAATATCACGCGAACACGATTGCGCCTGACTGTTGGACAATGATAGCCGACAGCTAACTTTGTCTCGCCGCATTGGGCGGGGTCCTTAATAAGATGGGGATAGTATGCGCGTAGCGATGATCGGCACGGGCTATGTTGGCCTGGTTTCTGGCGCTTGCTTTGCGGACTTCGGTCACGTGGTGACCTGCATCGACAAGGATCCGAGCAAGATCGAGCGCCTGGAGAAGGGCGAAATCCCGATCTTCGAACCGGGCCTGGACGATCTGGTGGCGCGCAACGTGCGCGAAGGCCGCCTGTTCTTCACCTTGGAAGGCGCCAAGGCGATCAAGGAAGCCGACGCGGTGTTCATCGCCGTGGGCACCCCGACCCGGCGCGGCGACGGCCACGCGGACCTCAGCTACGTCTATGCGGCGGCTGAAGAGATCGCCGGCCTGATCGAGGACTTCACCGTGATCGTGACCAAGTCGACCGTGCCGGTCGGCACCGGCGACGAGGTCGAGGCGATCATCAAGAAGGCCCGCCCCGACGCCCAGTTCGCCGTGGTCTCCAATCCCGAGTTCCTGCGCGAAGGCGCGGCGATCGAGGACTTCAAGCGTCCCGACCGCGTGGTGGTCGGCACCGAGGACGAACGCGCCCAGGCGGTGATGCGCGAGCTCTACCGCCCGCTGTCGCTGAACGAGACGCCGATCGTCTTCACCGGCCGTCGCACCAGCGAACTGATCAAGTACGCGGCCAACGCCTTCCTCGCCATGAAGATCACCTTCATCAACGAGATGGCCGACCTGTGCGAAAAGGTCGGGGCAGACGTGCAGCAGGTTGCCCGCGGCATCGGCCTGGACAAGCGCATCGGCGGCAAGTTCCTCAACGCCGGTCCCGGCTATGGCGGCTCGTGCTTCCCCAAGGACACCATCGCCCTGGTGCGCACCGCCCAGCAGTACGGCGCGCCCGTCAAGCTGATCGAGACCACCGTCGCGGTGAACGATTCCCGCAAGAAGGCCATGGCCGAGAAGGTCGCCGCCGTACTGGGTACGGACGACCTGTCCGGCAAGACCGTCGGCGTGCTGGGCGTGACCTTCAAGCCCAACACCGACGACATGCGCGACGCCCCCAGCCTCGACATCCTGCCGGCCCTGCTGGCCAAGGGAGCCAAGGTCCAGGCCTTCGATCCGGAGGGCGCCAAGGAAGCCGCCCACATGATGCCGGGCGTGACCTTCGTCGCCGGCCCGTACGAAGCGGCCCAGGACGCCGACGTGCTGCTGATCATCACCGAGTGGGACCAGTTCCGCGCGCTGGACCTGGCGCGCCTCAAGACCCTGCTCAAGGCCCCGGTCGTGGTCGACCTGCGCAACGTCTACAAGCCCGCCGAAATGGTCCGCGCCGGCTTCACCTACGCCTCGATCGGGCGCGGCGCATGAGCGACGGGCCGGTCATCGTCACCGGCGCCGCCGGTTTCATCGGCATGCACGTGGCCGAGCGCCTGCTCGACCGCGGCGAGACGGTGATCGGCGTCGACGTGTTCAACGACTATTACGACCCGGCCCTGAAGGCCGCCCGCGCCGCCCGCCTGGACGGCCGGCCGGGCTTCACCATGGTCCGGATGGACATCGCGGACGACGCGGCCGTGATGGCCCTGGTCCGCGACAGCGGCGCCAAGCGGATCGTCCACCTGGCCGCCCAGGCCGGCGTGCGCTACTCGATCGAGAACCCCTTCGCCTACCAGCGCTCCAACCTCGCCGGCCATCTGTCGGTGCTGGAAGCCGCGCGCCACAACGGCGTGACCCACCTGGTCTATGCGTCGTCGAGCAGCGTGTACGGCGACCGCCCCCTGGAGGGCGCGGGCTTCAAGGAAACCGATCCCGTCGATGCGCCGGTGTCGCTTTACGCGGCCACCAAGCGCGCCAACGAGCTGATGAGCATCAGCTACGCCAAGCTCTACGGCTTCCCGATGTCGGGCCTGCGGTTCTTCACCGTCTACGGCCCTTGGGGCCGGCCGGACATGGCCTATTACGGCTTCACCCAGAAGATCCTCGGCGGCCAGTCCATCGAGGTCTACGGCGAAGGCAGGATGGCCCGCGACTTCACCTATATCGACGACATCGTCGATGGGATCGTCGGCGTGCTGGACAATCCCCCGGCCCAGGGCGGCCACGAGATCTACAACATCGGCGACAACGATCCCGTCGGCCTGATGGAGATGATCACGACGCTCGAGACCGCCATCGGCCAGGAAGCCGTCAAGGTCATGCGCCCCATGCAGCCCGGCGACGTGACGGCGACCTTCGCCGACATCGACAAGCTCCACGCGCTGACGGGCTACAAGCCCAAGGTGAAGCTCGCCCAGGGCCTGGACCGGTTCGCCAAGTGGTACGCGGAATTCTACGGCCGCTAGGGCTTTCGCCCGCCGCCTAGAGCATTTTTGAGCGAAGTGGATACCGGTTCGCGTGAAGAAAATGCTTTAAGGCAAAAACCTAGGGCCCCGACCTGATGCAATCAGGTCGGGAAATGCTCTAGTTGGCGGGTCTCGCTCCAGGCGTCATCGGGGACGCCATTGGGGCCGTCGTTACGGGCGTCGCCTGGGGCGTCACCAGCCGCAGGCGCCAGATGTGCGGCAGCAGGCAGTAGACCACGGCCATCGTCGTGTCGAAGGCCTCGAACATCATGTACATCCCGACGCTGATGAACAGGAACGTCGCCAGCTTCCGCTCCTGAAGGCCTCGCGGACGCTCGCGTGCGTACAGCATCGCCGCCGCGGCGCTGCTGACGACCAGGATGATCCACGCGACCATGCCCAGCGCGCCGTTCTCGACGAGGACGCGCAGGAATTCGCCGTGGACGCCGATCCCCGGACGGATGATCGGCGACTCCGAACTGGCGTAGGTCCCGACCATGGTCGTGACGTAGGACCCCGTGCCCAGGCCGATGACCGGGTGCTGGCGGGACAGCTCCATGATGTAGTTGAGCTGCCACTCGCGCTGCTGATTGCTGAGGGTCTGGACGACGTCGCCGTGCGCGAAGCCGGTGAGCGTGCCGATCTGCCGCGTCACGTAGCCGGACGTGTCGATCGCGGCGGCGAGCGGGCCGATGATCAGGATCGCCATCGGCGCCAGATAGGTCAGGGGGTTGCGCAGGTTGGCCATCAACAGCAGGGCGACGCCCAGCAGGATGTAGGCCTTGCGCTCGCCCGACAGCAGGATGATCACCGCGACGACGCCCATCAGCGCCGGGCCGTACAGCCGCGCGGCGTGGGTCTTGGACGTCACGAACGCCAGGGCCAGGAACGGCAGGAGGCTGTAGGCCGTCTTGGTGTCCCAGAGATACTTCCAGGTCACCAAGTGCCGGTGGGTGACGTGCCAGCCGATGGTGCCGATCATCAGCACGGCCAGCAGGATCGACGAGTACTTGAAGAACCGCTTCATCGACCGCTGCGAGTAGCAGACGACGAACGGCACGATGAAGACGTAGGCGGACGCCATCTGGGCGACGCGATAGATGCCCTGGCCGACGCTGGTGTAGAACGCCAGTCCGAGGTGGGCGCACATGAACAGCAGCAGCGCCGGCGAGCCCGCGATCTGCATGCCCCGGGGCGAGAGGATCAGCCGCCACTGGGTGACCGCGACCAGCAGCGCCACGACGAAATAGGGCAGGGCCTTGCGGCCTTCGCCGGCGAACCCGCCGATGAACAGCATGATCGGCGTCACGGCGAACAGGAAGTCCATCCGGGCTTCGCGTCGCGACGTCGCGGTCGAGGCCGAGGCTGTGTTCGGGGCCGTGCGCGGGGCGGTTCCGTAGGAAAGCGTGGTCACGTCTCTGATTTTCTCTGTGGCGCGAGATGGGCGGCCGACGGCCCGTCCAGCTCCGAGGCGAGGCTTGGCGCGTCGTTCCGCGGCCGGCGCAACATCCGGGCGAGCCTTTGCGGCCAGTCCGGGAAGGTGCACGGACGCTCGATGAGCGCGTAGAAGACAAGGCCGGCCGCGATCGCCGCGGGGATCAGCACGCCGAAGGCGATCGCCCAGGCCTGCAGCAACGAGGTCGGCTGAACCAGCTTGAAGACGACCTCCGACATCATCTGCATCAGCGGCACGTGCGTCAGGTAGATCGAATAGCAGGCGCCGCCGATCAAGGCGAGCCAGGGCGCGCCGGTCACGCGTCGTCCGATCGTCCCGCGCGCCGCGCCGTAGTAGATCGCCAGAATGCAGAGCGCCCGCGCGCCGTCCCGGAGGGCGTGCTCGAGGAAGCCGTGCACGCGCTCCTCGTAGTGGCCGCTGGCGGCCATGCAGACCAGGCCGAGGAGGAGGGCCACATCGAAGACCGACTTGGTCGGCTTGGCGAAGGGCGAGGCCTCGGTCGCGAAATCGCAGATCAGCATGCCCAGCAGGAACGGCCAGGCGTGTCCCAGCAGCGTCCAGCGGTGCACGGACTCCTGGTCGGCCCCGAGGATCGCCGACGAGGCCAGCCAGGCGACGATGGTGGCCAGCAGGATCGCGACCCGCCGGACTTGATGCTTCAGCTTCAGCAGCAGGCCCAGGATGATCGGGCTGATCAGGTAGAACTGCACCTCCACCTCCAGCGACCAGGCGGGCGGGTTGAGGCGCGGCGGGGCGTTGAAGATCATGCCGTGCGCATAGACCAGGCTGGCCGCCAGGCTCTGCCACAGCGGTGCGTCGGTCCGGTGGAAGGAGGGCGCGTGGCTGGGCGCGTATCCGGACAGGAACAGCAGCAGGAAGCAGCCGATCAGCACCAGGAAATAGGGCGGTTCGATCCGCAGCAGGCGGCGGCCGAAGAACTTGCCGATCCGCGGCGGGTGTCCCGACAGGAACGGGAAGGCGATGATGTAGCCGCTGATGAAGAAGAACAGGTCCACGCCGACGTGGCCGTGCGGCAGCCACTGCATGAAGAGGTTCTCGGCGCCGCTCGGCGTCGCCGCCTGGTCGTAGTTCCGGAAGCCCCGAAGGCCCGAGTGCCAGAACAGGACCGGGATGATCGCCAGGAAGCGGAGGCCGTCGATCTGGGGAACGTAGGTTCCGGCGTTCGTGACGCGACGCAGACGGGATGGCAGGTCGTTCAAGCCAGACAAGATCGAGACCATACTCACCCTCTTCGCCCTCGGCGCCTAACACAATCCTACTAGATTGAGCAAACCATCTGTCGCGCGCGATCACGTGACGGAGACGTCACAAAGAATTCTCAATTGCTAATCAGCCCTACAAAAAGGCCGAAAACGCACAGTTCTTATTCCCGCCGCAAAAAATCGCGATCTGTGGTGCGAATGGGTCAAATGCCCATGGTGTCGCGACGTTGTTGCTGTAAGCACCAACAATAAACCACTTCATCGTTGGAGCCCCGATCGTTTCCATGAGCGCCGAGAGTTTGAACGCGGACAGCCTGAAGATCGTGCACGTCCTGACCCGCCTCCTGCGTGCGGGATCCGAGGAAAACACCCTTCACTCCTGCCGCTCGCAGCGCGACGCGGGCCATCAGGTCTGGCTGGTTCACGGCGATGAATCCGATCCCGCTGTGGCCCGGCGCGCGGCCGAGGTCGCCACGGTCGTCGAGGCGACCGAACTGGTCCACCCCATCTCGCCGATGAGCGACATCCGCGCCGTGCGGCGGATGGCGGCCCTGTTCCGCGAGATCAAGCCCGACGTCGTCCATACCCACCAGAGCAAGGCCGGCATCCTGGGTCGGATCGCCGCCCGCATGGCCGGCGTGCCGACGATCGTCCACGGCGTCCACATCCTGCCGTTCGTCAATGTCGGCCTGGCCCAGACGGCGATCTATGTCGGCGCCGAGCGCCTGTGCGCGACGTTCACGGACGCCTTCGTCAATGTCAGCCCGTCGGTCCGCGACACCTCGATGGAGTACGGCATCGGCGCGGCCAACCGGCATTTCGTGGCCTACAGCGCCATGGACGTCGAGCGTTTCAAGGCTCCCAAGCCGCCGGCCGACTGGCGCGAGGTGCTGGGCGTGGCGGACGGGGCGGACAAGCCGCCCACCGTCGTCATGCTGGCGGCCTTCGAACCGCGCAAGCGGCACGTCGAGTTCGTCAACGCCCTGCCCGAGGCGTTCGCGGGCCTGCCGGACTGGCGGGTGGTGTTCGCCGGGGAGGGCGCCGAGATGCCGGCCGCCAAGGCCGCCGTCGCCGCCCTGGGCCTGGCCGACAAGGTGCGGTTCACCGGCTATCGGACGGATCCGGAAGCGATCATCGCCGTGGCCGACGTCTGCGTCCTGGCCTCGCTGCGCGAAGGCCTTCCGCGCGTTCTGGTGCAGTACGCGGCGGCCGGCAAGCCCAGCGTGGTCAGCGCCTTGCCGGGCCTGGAGGACGTGATCACCGACGGCGTCAGCGCCGTCGTGACGCCCAGCGCCGACATCTCGGCGGCCGCCTCGGTCGTGGCCCGCCTGCTGGCCGACGACGAGGAGCGCGGACGCCTGGCGGCCGGCGCGGCGGCGATCGACGTCGACGCCTGGTCGCCAGCCAGCATGCACCGGGCGATCCAGGGCGCCTACGACTACGCCCGCGCCAATCCCATCAAGGGCCGCGCCAAGGCCTCTCGGCCCGCCGCCGAGCCGGCCGCCGCCGGATCCACGTCCTAGGCGACGGGGCGGCGCGTTCGCCGCCTCACCGTCAGGCGAGTTCAGGGCCAGGCGAGTTCGGGGAAGGTGCCGCGCGCGCAGCTGGCCCAGTTGAAGGTCTCGGCCCGCAGCCGCGCCGCCTGGCCGTCCCGCGCGCTGAGCGCGGGGTCGCGGGCATAGGCGGTGATCGCCCGGGACATGGCGTCCAGGTCGTCGTGCGCCACCAGGACGCCGGTGTCGGCCATCACCTCGGGAATGCCGCCCAGGGCGGTGGCGACAGTCGGGCAGTTCTGGGCCGCGGCCTCGAGCAGGACCAGGCCGAAGCCCTCGATCTTGCCGGGCAGGTCGCGCGCGCAGAGCGTGTGGCACGCCGCGCGCTGATAGAGGCGCTTCAGGTCGTCGTCCGACAGCCGGCCGGTCGCGATCACCGTCAGGTTCAGGCGCTTGGCTTCCTCGAGCACCGCCGCGGCATAGGCGTCGTCCTCGGGGCGGCCGGCGATCACGAAGACCGGGTTTTCCAGGCCGTGGGCGTCACGGGCGTGCGCGATGGCCTGCACCGTCTCCAGCTGACCCTTGCGGGCCTCGATGCGGCCGACGGCGCAGATCACCGAGGCGTCCGACGGCAGCGCGGCCAGGGCGGGGTGCTCGAAGCCGCCCGTCGCCGGTTCGAACCACGCGGACTCGACGCCCAGATAGGTCACCACGCCCCGGCGCGGCGCGCCGAAATTGGCCGAGAACAGATCCAGCGTGGCCTGGGAGTTGGAGGTGATCATCTCGGCGGCGCCGTAGGCGCGCTTGACCAGGCCGAACAGCGGCGAGCCGGCCTTGAACTTGCTGACCTCGCTGCCGTGGATCATCGCGCGATAGGGACGGCGATGCAGCGGCGAGAGCACGTAGGCCAGCAGGACCGTGCGGATGTCGGCCGCCAGGAACGGCCAGCTCTTCGGCGTGCGGCGCAGGAGCCCCAGCGTCTCCAGGGCCGCGCCTGGCGAAATGCGGTGGTGGCCCAGGACGCGCAGCGCGTCCGGGTCGGCGGCCGGCTCGGGCAGGTCCGGATAGGACGGGGCGATGACCTTGGCCTTTGAGCCCCCCTCGCGCACGGCGTCGACCAGCCGTCCGGCATAGGTGCCGATGCCGCCGGGAAAGGGCGGATACTCGCAGGTGAGGACGATCACGCCCTCGGGCGTCGAGACGGTCATTGGGTGACGACCCCCATCGCTTCGCGGCGGCCCTTGAGCTTCGAAGCCAGCAGTCGATAGACCAGCGGCGCGAAGGCGCTGGCGACGATCAGCGACGCCCAGGCCCGCAGGTTGAACGGATCCAGCTGGACGGCGAAGCGCAGCAGCCGCGCGGCGCCCTGGCTGTCGCCGAACAGGAAGCGGTGGTTGCCCAGCTTGCGGGCGCGCTCGGCCAGGCGGCGGGTGACCAGCGGCATCAGGCGGGGCTCGTCGGCGGCGGCCTTCAGGGCCACCAGGGCGTGATGGGCCATCAGGTCCTTGCGCCCGCCGGTGATGCTGGCGCCGCGATTGCGCTTGTACAGCACCGGGGCCTCGACCAGCGCGAAGCGGCAGTGACGCGACAGGCGGATGTAGAAGTCGGTGTCCTCGAAGATCCTGACCGCCGCATCGAAGCCGCCGCACGCATCGAAGGCGCTGCGGCGTATGAGGGTGGTCGACGGGATGATCGGCGGGTCGCTGAGGAAATAGGCGCGGGTCAGGTCGCGCGCGTGGCTCAGGTCCAGCACGCTGGCGCGCTGGGCCTTGGTCAGGTCCATTTCCGGGAAGGTGAAGTAGCCGCCGTAGACCAGGCCGACGCCGTCGTCGTCGAGGATCGTCTGGAACTGGTGCTCCAGCTTGTCCGGGGTCCAGAGGTCGTCGCCGTCCAGGATCGCGAAGAACGGCGCCGTCACCGATTTCAGGGCCAGGTTGCGCTGGGCGGGCAGGCCCGCGCCGCCGGGGCCGTAGATCACCTTGATCCGGGGGTCCCAGCCCTCGATCGTCTTCAGCACCGCGACGGTGTCGGGCGCGGAGCCGTCGTCGGCGATGACGATGGCGTCGATCAGCTCGGCGCGGGTCTGGTCCAGCACGCTGCGGACGGCCGCGCCGATATACGGGCCCTCGTTGTAGCACGTCATGATGACGGAGACGGAGGGCGACGCGCCTTGAGGCGAAGCTGGGGAGGTCATGCCGCCTTCATCTCCTCGATGACCTCCAGCAAGGTCTGGCGCGTCTTGTCGGCGATCGCGTCGATGCCGATGTTCTGCTCGGCGAAGGCCCGGCCGGCCTCGGCCATCTTCCGCCGCGCCTCGGGCGACAGCGCCATGGCCGTCCGCATGGCCTCGGCGAAGGCTTCGGGTTCGGAGGCCTGGACGATGAAGCCGTTCTTGCCGTGGTCGACGACGTCGGCGACGCCGCTCGCGGCGTAGACGATGGGGATCACGCCCATGGACATGGCTTCCAGCAGCGAGTTCGACTGACCCTCGCGCATCGAGGCCGAGACGAAGAAGTCGGACTTCGACAGCTCCGGATAGACGTCGGAAGCGTGGCCCGGGAACGAGATCAGGTCGGGGTCCGCCGCGCCGGCCAGGCCCATCAGGCGTTCGCGATCGGGACCGTCGCCGAGGAACACCATGCGCGCCGGCTTGTCGCCCTGGGCCAGCTTCAAGGCGGCGTCCAGCAGCACGTGGATCCGTTTGTCGGCCACGATCCGGCCGGTGAAGATGAAGCGATCGCCGGTGCGCTTGTCGAGGGAGGCTTCCAGCTCGTCTCGCGGCGGCAGCACCACGCCGTTGGAGAAGGCGGCGACGCGTTCCGTCGGCACGCCCAGGTCGTGCAGGTCCTGGACGATCTGGCTGCCGTTGGCGACGAAGCGGTTGACGCGCTTGACCAGCAGCTGCTGCACGAAGCGGCCGTAGAAGAACTTCTTTTCCCGCAGCGCGGCGAAATCGGACGCCTCGCCGCCGCCGCCCAGCTTCAGGAGCAGCGGCGAGCGGCCGGACATCGCGGCCAGCGCCGGGCCCAGGGCATGCAGCCTCGCGTGGAAGACATAGATCGGGATGCCGCTGTAGCGCGCGGATCCGAACTTGTTGCGGAACCAGAGGGTCCACCGCAGGAACGACATGAAATGACGACCGCCCAGGTTCGGATAGGCCGGCGTGTAGAACCGCTCGATGCGTCCGAACGAGGTTTCCTCGCTCGTGGGATTGGCCTTGGAAATGGTCGGGGTCGCCAGGGTGACGTCGACCCCGGCGCGATGCAGGGCTTCGGCCAGGATCCGAGCCTGACGCGCCGCCCCGCCCGCGCTGTCAGGATAGAAGGCCGGCGCCGCCAGGATCAGTCGCATCAGCCGACTCTCTGCGCGAGCTCTTCGTACCGCGCCCAGATGGCGGTGGGTTCGAAGCCCTTTGAAGACGTGGCGAAGTCCATGGCGGCCTTCGCGCCGTCGGCGTCCGAAATGACCACGGAGGCGCCGAGCTGCTTTTTCCAGGCGCCGATGTAGGACGACAGCTTTCCGTAGCTGTTGTCGATGGCGATCACCGGCTTGCCGAGCAGGAAGCCGAGGATGGCGCCGTGCAGCCGGGACGTGATCCAGACCGGGTTGTCGTTGAGGGTGCTGCCGACCTTGACGATCTCGCGGTGCAGGGCCTTGAAATAGTGCTCGTCCACGTCGCCGATGATGTTGCTCAGCGGGCGGGCGGCCGAGATCTTGTTCACCAGCCGCCGCTCCGCGCGGTAGCGGACGGACAGATAGTTGTCCCAGTCGGTGAACTCGCTGGTGCGCTCGCCGATCACGCCGGGGACGGTCGTCTTCTCGACGTCCGTGCGCATCAGCATCAGGGTCCCCTTGTCGACGGACGGCGCGCGGACCTCTTCCAGCAGGGACGGCCACAGCTGGTGCGCCATGTCCGGCATCAGCTTCACGCGCTCGCCGAAATAGGGTTTGGTCAGGCCCAGGCTCACCTCGTCGCGCACGAAGAAGGTGATGTTCGGGTGCTTGTTCATCTTCTCGCAGGCGCGCGCGAGCTTCTCGGGGCTGCTGAAGTGCACCGTCTGCGGCATGACGACGATCTGGTTGTCGGTGAACTTCTCGATGATGCGTTCACGGTAGGATTGGAAGTGCGGGTAGATGTCGCCGAAGTTCCCGCCGCCGTGCAGGACGATGACGTCGTCCTTGCCGATCGGCAGGCGATCGTCGCTCTCGGAGTTGCCGACGTTCCGCGAGAACTTCCGCTTGATGTTGTAGCGGTCGAAGAACTTCAGGGTGCCCAGGACGATCAGCAGGTCGCCGAGATTGGTCGTCAGGGCATAGTCCAGGTACGCCACCCGCCTGCCTTGGGGGATCAAGTCGGCGATCACGGAATGCATGGCTTGCAGCTCGCGCATACCGGCGTCACGAGGCAGGAAGTTTCGATCCATTGGGAGCAATCTCGCAGCTAAATTTGTTCGCGCGTGGCGTTGTCGGTTAGTGGGCGGCGGTGAAGCGGGTCGCGATGCGCGCCATCAACCGGGTCTTGATGCTGAGTACGCGGCCGCCGGCTTCCTGGCCAAGCCAGAACGTGGGGCTCGTCGCCACCAGAGCGCCGGCCACCGTCACGCCGGCGGCGCCGGCGATGAAGTGTTGGATCACCAGGTGGAAGTCATGCAGGAGGCGCAGGGCGCCGGCGTCCACGACGCCCACGGCGATCGCCAGTACCAGTGAGCGAAGATGCACGACGATCACGTCCCAGAAGCTGGATCCAGATATCCTCGTCGCATAGGACATTGATGTGACGTAGAAAATGGTGATCGACAGCGAAACGCCGATTGCGACGCCATAGATTCCATATCGGCTGCCAATGATCGAGGACGTGACCATCATTGCGGCATAAAAGCCTTGCCGCATGGCGGCCGCGCCGGACTTGCCCACCGCCACGGCGAAGCTCTCCGAGATCTTGAAGACGCAGCGCGGCACCAGGGTGGCGAACAGGATCTGGGCGACGGGCACGGTGTCGCCCCACTTCGCGCCCAGCGTGATCGCCACGATCGCGGGCGCCTGAAGCGCCAGCAGGACGGACGCCAGGGCGTAGATCGGCAGGCTGACTTCCAGGGCCGATATGAACGCGCGCCTCAGCCGTTCCGGATGGGCCTGGATGTTCGCGAACGCGGGCATCAGCACGCGCTGCAGCGGGGTCGCGGTCGCGGCGACCACCAGGTCGAGGAGTTTCCAGCCTCGCGAATAGAGGCCCAGCGGCGCGGCGCCCAGCATCCGGCCGATGACCGCGTTGGCGCCGGTGTTGGCGACCCAGTTGAACGCGTAGGACAGGCCGAACAGGCCCGATCCGCGGATGTCCTTCAGCGCCTCGCGGTGGAAGGCCGGCTTCAGCGGCAGGCGCGCCATGACGCCCACCGTGACGGCTTCGGTGAAGCCCGACACGACCAGGGCGGCGATCAGGGCCCAGACGCCGAAGCCCATCAGCGCCATCGGCACCGCGACGAAGATGTAGCCCACGAACTGGGCGAGGATGCTGGCGATCGCCAACACCCGGAAGCGTCCGTTGCGCTGCAGCTGGGCGCTGGCCACCGAGAAGACGGCCTTCAGGGGAATGGTCAGCGAGGAGATGGCGAGGGTCGGCGCCAGCAGCTTGAACTTGAAGAAGGCTTCCGCGGCCGGCGAGGCCAGGGCGACGAGAGCGGCCAACGACGCGCCGACCAGCACGGCGACCGTCAGGGTCGTGCGGACGTCCTCCTCGGTCAGCGCCGCCTTGCGGATCAGATTGACGCCGAACGCGCCGTCGAACAGCACGTTGGCCAGGGCGAGGACGACGAACGCCGCCGCCATGACCCCGAAGTCCTCGGGGCCGAGCAGGCGCGCGAGCACGGCGGTGGACACCATGCTGATGGCGGCGTTGGCGAAGCGGCCCCCGACCAGCCAGGCCAGACCTTTGGCGATTCTCTTCGTGGCGGCCATGCTACGCGATCGATCCCTGCATGAAGGCGCCCTGCATGAAGGCGGCGGGGCGTCGCATGCGACGGCGGGGGCGACGGCGGGGCGGGGCGCGCATCGGGAGGGGATCGGACGGCGCCGCCAAGTCTGTCAGGTTGGTTAGCGTCACGCTCTATCCCCGCTGGAAAGCACAAATGCTGCATTGCACACCGCGTTCACGGTGGCCAGATGAAAGCCTTGTCGCGATGCGATTTAATCGAATTGCACGCCAAGGCGTGAATAGTCGGCTCGACGGTCGAGACCCATAATTGATCTTAATGTGACGCTCGAATGACCCCTGCTCCATTTTCGCCTGTTGAGAGAAGACCGCTCGCGAGGGAGAGCTGAGGCGGAGCGTCCAGCGCGGATGAAAGCTCGTCCATGACCGTCTCCGGGCGCTGATGGACTATTTTCAACCATCCCTCGTGATCTTTTTGTGTCCACGCGTTTTTGGACTGAATTCCCCAGCTTAGCCGTTGTATGCTGCCCGGACTTAATCTTGACCATTTGTGCGTATTTTTCCGACACGTGGACGTTAGGAGAGAGCGGTGGAGCGGCTGCAGCGCATACAGTATCTGCGAGGTATTGCTGCGCTCCTCGTGCTCCTGAGTCACTTGGACGGCGTCACTAAACCTTTCGTCGACCATGAAATCGTCGCAACGATATGTTCCGCCTTCAACGGTACATTTGGCGTCGACATCTTCTTCGTGATCAGCGGCTTCATCATGGTCTACACCTGCCGCAACAGCTTCGGCGCTCCGGGCGCCGCCGGCCCGTTCTTGTGGCGAAGAGTTGTCCGCATCGCGCCGATCTATTGGCTGATGACCATCGTCGAGGCCGGCATTCTCTTTATCAGTCGCCTCGACAATCCGGGCCACCAGATCACTCTGAAGCAGCTGGCCTTGTCGTTCCTGTTCATTCCCTACGAATGGCATGACGACAAGTTCAGGCCCTTGCTCGGCCCCGGCTGGTCCCTGAACTACGAGATGTTCTTCTATATTGTCTTCGCCGCCACGCTTTTCCTGACCATGAGGCGCGCCCTCGTCGCGCTGGCCGTCGTCTTCGTGGGCCTGGCGCTGGTGGGCCTGCTGTCGCCGCCGGGCGCGGTCCTGATGGCCTGGACCCGTCCGATCATCCTGGAATTCCTGGCGGGCGGCCTGCTGGCCGGCGCCTATTGCTGGCTGGACGACCGGCGCGCCCTTCCAGCCTTCAAGTGGCCCATGCTGCTGGCGGCGGTGTTCCTGGTGATCCAGGCCCTGCTGCCCAACGCCGGCGACGGCCTGAGCCCCTGGAAGTGGAGCAACTGGCTTCTCGCCGTCCTGATCGTCGGTTCGGCGACCCTCCTGGCCGCCCCGAACGCCAACACCGTCGTCAGCCGGGCCATGGTGACGCTGGGCAACGCCTCGTACAGCCTCTACCTGACCCACGTCATCGTCCTGGCCATGCTCGCGGCCGTCTGGAAGAAGGTCGGCGCCTTCGACACCGCGGGCCTGGTGGCGTTCCTGGCCATCGGCATGGCGTCCACGCTCGCGGCCGGGTTGCTGTCCTACAGGCTGCTCGAGCTTCCGATGACCAACGCGCTCAAGTCCCTGAGGCCGCGCCGAAGCCGGCTCGCCGTCGTCTAGGTCCTATTCGGCGGCGTAGGCCCTGATGTAGTCGACCTGGAGGGTCATTCCGTCGACGGCGTCGGCCAGTTCGCCCGGATTGATCGTCAGGGAGACCAGCGGATAGTAGCTCACGCTGAAGCCCGGCCCGACGACGGCGCGCGAAACCTCCTGCCGGTCCATGTAGAAGGTCACCGTGTCGCCGCGCCTCTGGGCGCCGTAGGTGTGCCACTCGCCGTCGAGCAGCCGCGTGCCCATGCCCGTGTAGTTGGACGATCCCGAATGTCCCAGCGGGGCCTTCTGCCAGAGGTGCACGGCCTGGTGATGCCCCTTCGGGTCGCCGCCATACCATTCCAGGACGTCGATCTCGGCGTGGCCCGTCACCGGATCATCGTTGGAGAGCAGCCACAGCCCGCCCCAGAAGGCGGAGGTCTTGACCGACGGCAGCTTGATGCGGGCCTCGAAATAGCAGTCGGCGCAGGTGAAGCCCTGGCCCGCCTTGTCGACGGTCTGCACGGTTCCCGAGCGCCAGGTCCCTTCGGGGGTCTTGTAGGCGCGGAGCGACAGCACCCCGTCGGCGATCTGGTAGGCGGGGCCGGTCGGGGGGTCGAACTTCCCCGCGCCGTAGGGCGCGTGCACCGGCGCGAACAGCTTGGGACCGGTCAGGCTGACGTCGCCGTCGAACTCCTCGGAGAACGCCAGCGGCCGGTCGCCCAGGTCGATCGGCGCGCCGGAGAAGTCCTCGGTCCAGACGGCCACGGCGGGATTGGCGGCGGCGGCGAGAGCCATGGCTAGGAGCATTGCGGGAGCCTCCTTGAACGATCAGCCGAAAACCGTGCGAGCGCACGGATGCGATCGACCTGACCAAGCGGTCAGGCCCGGAAACGTTCCCCTGTACAGCTTCAGGTTTTATCGGCGCCTGTTAAACGAACGATTTCCGGGTCGCTTCCGCCCAATTTTCGATCCCCGCGGCCAGGGCGCGATCCTTGAGCAGGCCGTGGCGGACCGCCCATTCCGGATAGACGTGGGTCGAGCGCACCAGCTTGGTCACGCGATCGGGGTGAACCCCGACGCCGAACCCGTTGAGGGCCGAAAGCGACTTGGCCACCGCCATCACCATGCCCAGCGGCACGTCGATCAGCCGCGCCTGGGGGAAGTAGCCGCTCTTCAGCGTGCTGACGATGTTCTCCAGGGTCGGGCATTCCGGATAGCTGGCGTTCAGGGTCTCCTGCGGCTGGTCCGTCTGGCCCGCGGCCAGGATCAGGTCGATCAGGTCCTCGACATAGATGCACGACTTGATGGTGTCGCGCCGGCCGGGGAAGACGAAGAAGCCGCGCTTCAGCAGCGCCGCCATGCGCGCGAAGTTGCCGCCTTCGCCCGCGCCGAACACGACGGCGGGCCTGACGACGGTCAGCTTGCGACCCGACCCGGCCTTCAGCCAGGCCTCGTGGATCTTCTCGGCCATCAGCTTGGATTTGCCGTAGGCCGACACCGGCGACGGCTTGCTGTCCTCGGTCTTGCGCTCTTCCGAAGGGCCGTAGATCGAGATCGAGCTGGTGAACGTCACGTGCTTGACGTCGGCGCGCTCGGCCAGCCGCGTGACCTCCAGGGCGCCGTTGACGTTGGTGTCGTAGTACTCGTGATCCTCGTGCCCGGGCGTGGTGTGCACGGCGGCCAGGTTGAAGATCCGGTCGATCCGGCCCAGGTCCAGCGCGCCGATGTCGCGCACGTCGTGGGTGATGTACTCGGCGCCGGGGATGGTCTTGCGCGGCGGGCGCAGGTCCAGGCAGACCAGTGCGGCGCCCATGCCGTGAAGCCGCTCCGCCAGGTGGGTTCCGATGAAGCCCGACGCCCCGGTGATCAGTACACGCTGGCCAGAGAAAGCCTTGTCCGCGCCAACTTCAGTGTGGGAACTCATCTCGGCGGCGCCTCGTCTCTAAATGATGGCTCGGTATAGAGCGTGTTCCCGCGCGTTGGAACTCGGTCCAACGACAGGCCGCGCCCAAACCGCAGGGTGCTTCAATCTTGGGCTGCCAGCCGCGAGAACCGGCCCCGCGACGGCGGGCGGCGCGGAAGTCCGTACCGTGACTTGGTGACAGGATTTCGACTGGGACCTAGCCCAGTTTTTCCTCGATCAGCGCGGTCGTGCGGTCCAGGCCGAAGATCGCGGCGAACGAGCCGAAGCGCGGGCCCTGGCTCTGGCCCAGCAGGACCTCGTACAACGCCTGGAACCAGGCGCGCAGCGGCTCGAACTCATGGTCCTTGCCGACCGCGAACACCTCGTTCTGGATCAGCTCGGCGTCCTGGCAGTCCGAAGGCAGGGCCTTCAGCCGGCCCAGCAGGTCGAGGATCGCGGCGCGTTCCTTGTCGTCCGGCGCGCGGAACGCCTTCGTCGGCTTCACGAAGTCGTCGTAGTAGTTGATCGCGTAGCCGGCCAGGCGGTCCAGCAGCGGCTGGCTCTCGGGCGTGGCGCCCGGGATGTAGCGCGACAGGAAGCCCCAGAGGATCGCCTTGTCCGAGGCGTTGGCGGCCGAGACCAGGTTCAGCATCAGGCTGAACGACACCGGCGAGCCGTACTGCGGCGGGCGGCCCGAATGGACGTGCCACACCGGGTTGTCCAGCTGCTTGGTCGGCTCCTGCCGGGGGTAGGCGTCCAGCTGCTGCAGGTACTCGTCCGTCGCCTTGGGGATGACGTCGAAATACAGCTTCTTGGCCGACTTGGGGCTCTGGAACATGTAGTACGACAGGCTTTCCGGCGCGCCGTAGCGCAGCCAGTCCTCCATCGACAGGCCGTTGCCCTTGGACTTGGAGATCTTCTGCGAGTTCTCGTCGAGGAACAGTTCGTAGTTGAAGCCCTCGGGCGGAACGCCGCCCAGCGCCTTGCAGATCTGGGCCGAGGCCTTGACCGAGTCGATCAGGTCCTTGCCGCTCATCTCGTAGTCGACGCCCAGGGCGGTCCAGCGCATGGCCCAGTCGGGCTTCCACTGCATCTTCACGTGGCCGCCGGTCACCGGGACCTCGACCTTCTGGCCGTCCTCGTCCTGGAAGACGATCGTGCCCTTGTCGACGTTGCGCTCCAGCGTCGGCACCTGCAGCACCTTGCCGGTGCTGGGGCTGATCGGCAGGAACGGCGAGTACGAGGCGCGGCGCTCCTCGCCCAGGGTCGGCAGCATGACCTTCTGGATGGCGTCGAAACGGGCCAGGGCCGTCAGCAGGGTCTCGTCGAACATCCCGCCCTTGTAGCACTCGGTCGACGACACGAACTCGTAGTCGAAGCCGAAGCCGTCGAGGAAGGCGCGCAGGCGGGCGTTGTTGTGAGCCCCGAAGCTGTCGTGGGTGCCGAACGGGTCGCGGACCACGGTCAGCGGCTTGCCCAGGTCCTCGATCAGCGGCTGCTTGTTCTCGATGTTGTCGGGAACCTTGCGCAGGCCGTCCATGTCGTCGCTGAAGGCGATCAGGCGCGTGGGGATGGCGTMGTCGGTCAGGGCGCGGAAGGCGCTGCGGACCATCGTCGTGCGCGCCACCTCGCCGAAGGTGCCCAGGTGCGGCAGGCCCGACGGGCCGTAGCCGGTCTCCAGGATCACCGGTTTGGCCAGGGCCGGGAAGGTCTTCACGGCCTCGTCGGCCTTGCCGCCGTTGATCAGCGTGGAGGCGAGATCGCGTTCGGCGTCGGACAGACGCAGGCGCAGGATGCGGGCGAGCAGGGCGCGCGCCTGCTCGAACGGCCAGGAGCGAGCGTCGCGGGCGAGGGGGGAGAGGCCTTCAAACATGCGGGGCGGTATAGGGGGTGTGGGGGGCGGAGGCTAGATGGTGCCGGCTTGAGGCCGTTTGATTACCGTCATGGTTATGCTTAGCTGCACCTATGGATGCCTCCCGGGTCACGCTCGAAGAACAACTCCGCCTACTGACTGAAAGGCGAGACGCGGCGGCTGCTGAGAAGCGTGCAATGACCAAAGCGGCTCTCTTCCTTGAAAAGCAGGCGACTGTTAACAGCTTAAACGCACAAATCAGCAACGTCCGACGCGAACTAATCGCGCTGGATAGGCAAGAAAATGCCGCCTTGGAAAGCCAGCGAATAGAGCGTTCGAAAGCCGCAGTTGAGGGGGCGACGTTTTGGTTCAAACGTTTTTTCACCACCCTTGGCATCGCTAATGCTGGTGCATTTGCCGCTCTGGCCAGCGGGGTATTGCAGGCGGACGATGTTGGAAAAATTGCGGGTCTGGTTGCGCCTGCAATGGTTCATTTTACGCAAGGTATGTTGGCATCCGGTTCGATCCCGTTATTTCTGTGGCTAAGATACTTCGCGAGCGATGCTCAAAGTCGGTACTTCGACCGAAATCGATTTCAGACGCTGGCTTTGCCCATACTTGAATGGCTAGCTCAATTGCTTGTCATCCTGGCGACTGTAAGGGGAGTGTGGGAATTCGCCGCCGGCCTCTTCTCCGCACTTGGATCACTGCAGGGGACAATCCATTGATCTAAAGGTTCTTGGAGCGTGGGATAGTTATCCGCCCCGGATGGGCCGCGCCCTAGAGCCTTGGTGGATCGGAGCTCTGGCGTCTGGCCGTGTCTAGGCGCTGCCTCGCCGCTGGCGGATGACGTCTAGGGCGATTTCGGAAGGGGCGTTCTTTTTGAACCCTCTCTCTTAGAGAGAGGGAGGGGCCCGCCGCGCAGCGGTGGGAGGGTGAGAGGTTTCACCCTGTCCGGTTTCACACTGACGCCCTGCCGGCGCGCCGTCTGACGTTTTAACCCCTCACCCTCCCAAGCTTCGCTTGGGCCCCTCCCTCTCCCTCTGGGAGAGGGTTTCGAGGCCGCCTATCCCCGGCGCTCAGCGAACAAACCCCCACGATTTCAACGCCCTGAACTTTCTCGACCCGATTTGGTCCTCACCCTCCAAACCACCCGTATCCTTGACCCACCTCGYYGCAGGGAAAGGGCGCAAGGCCAGCGACCGATGCGGCGGCGGGGGGCGATCGAGCGGGACTGGGCTGGAGGGGGTTACTTCAGCGTGTCCGGGGACTCCTGTCGTTGGGGAGCCCGCCCGCCGTCGGCGTCGAACGGGGACAAAGCGCGT